>JALWEG010000067.1:31949-67839 GCA_027014155.1 Aquificaceae bacterium | reverse complement strand
ACTCCACCTCTATCTCCACATTGTCCCCAGGCATCACCATCTCCACTCCCTCAGGCAACTTCACAACCGTCCCCGTCACGTCCGCCGTCCTAAAGTAAAACTGCGGCCTGTAATTGAGGAAAAAGGGTGTGTGCCTTCCGCCTTCCTCTTTGGACAGAATATAAACCTGTGCCTTAAACCTCTTGTGAGGCGTCACGCTCCCAGGCTGTGCAAGCACCTGTCCCCTCTCAACATCGTCCTTGCCAACTCCCCTCAAAAGCACTCCCACGTTGTCTCCGGGAAGCGCCTCGTCCAAAATCTTCCTGAACATCTCTATAGAGGTGGCCACCGTCTTGGTGGACTCATCTTTAAGTCCCACTATCTCCACCTCATCACCGGGTTTGAGAACTCCCCTCTCAACTCTACCCGTCACCACCGTTCCCCTTCCGGAGATGGTAAAGACGTCCTCTATAGGCATAAGGAAAGGCTTGTCCACGTCCCTCTGAGGGGAAGGTATGTAATCGTCCAAGGCGTTGACCAGCTCCTTGATGCTCTCCACCCACTTACCGGGATTACCGGACTTAATCTCCTCCAGAGCACCGAGAGCGGAGCCTCTTATAACGGGAACGTCATCTCCGGGGAACTCGTACTTGCTCAGGAGCTCTCTAACTTCAAGCTCTACAAGCTCAAGGAGTTCCTCATCGTCCACCATGTCGCACTTATTGAGGTATACAACTATGTAGGGGACGTTAACCTGCCTTGCGAGCAGGACGTGTTCTCTGGTTTGAGGCATGGGGCCGTCGGCGGCGGAGACCACGAGGATAGCACCGTCCATCTGAGCGGCACCTGTAATCATATTTTTGATGTAGTCGGCATGTCCTGGACAGTCAACGTGAGCGTAGTGACGTTTGGGGGTTTCGTATTCCACGTGGGTGATGTTTATGGTAATACCTCTTTCTTTTTCTTCGGGAGCTTTGTCAATCTCTTCGTATTGAAGGCATTCGGCTTTACCACCGTCTATGATACCGGCAGCGAGTGTGCAGGTGATAGCGGAAGTGAGAGTGGATTTGCCGTGGTCAACGTGTCCTATGGTACCGACGTTAACGTGCTCTTTAGTTCTCTCAAATTTTTCCTTCGCCATCTCTCTATTACCTCCGATAGAGTTTAACGCTTATATCAAAGTTTTAAAAGGATATTATAACACAGAATTTGAAAGCCCGGGACCGGACTTGAACCGGCGACCTCACCCTTACCAAGGGTGCGCTCCACCGACTGAGCTACCCGGGCTGGCCGAATTCATATAATTTTATAATATTTTCTCCATGCGGATACTTATAACAGGAGGTGCGGGGTTCATAGGCTCCAACGTGGCCTTCGCACTGCAGGAAAGATACCCTCAGGCAAGCCTTTACGTGCTTGACGACTTCTCCTCGGGGCACTTTAAGAACCTTATAGGCTTCAAGGGGCAGGTGATAACCGCGGATATAAAGGAGCGCGGAACGTGGGAGGAACTTAGATATAGGTTCGCCTTTGATGTTATCTTCCACAAGGCGGCCATAACCGATACCACGGTAAGCGACCAATATCTCATGATGAGAACCAACGCCGACAGCTTTAGGTATATCCTGGAGCTTGCCTTGGAGTGGGGTGCAAAGGTGATATACGCCTCTTCGGCAGGCGTTTACGGGAATACACCGGCTCCTATGAGGGAGGATACGGGACTGGAGCCAGAAAACGTATATGGATTTTCCAAGCTTTCTATGGATTACATAGCACAAGAGTACACCCAAAGGTATCCCGAGCTTAAGGTTATAGGCTTCAGATACTTCAACGTCTATGGAATGCGGGAGAGCTACAAAGGGAAGACGGCCAGCATGATTTATCAACTCTATCTGCAGATGAAAGCCGGCAAGAGACCGAGGCTCTTTAAGTGGGGCGAGCAAAGGAGGGACTTCGTTTACATAGAGGACGTGGTTCAGGCCAACCTTCTGGCCTTAGAAAAGGACGTCTCCGGAATATTCAATATAGGGACGGGCGAAGCCCGTAGTTTTAATGAGATAGTAGAAATACTCAACCGAGAACTTTCCACCAACTACGAACCGGACTACTTTGACTGCCCCTACGAGTTCTATCAGGAGTTCACTCAGGCGGACATAAGCAGAGCGAAGGTGGAGCTGGGCTACAGTCCGCAGTTCTCCCTTGAGGAGGGGATAAGAGATTACGTAAGACATCTTGAGGGAAGCTCATGAGGAGTATGACCGGTTTCGGTAAAGGGGAAGCGGAGGGACAGAATTGGAAGGTTTCGGTCATGCTCAGGTCTCTCAACGGTAGAGGTCTGGATATATCCCTGCGTATGACCTCTTACCTGATGCCCCTTGAAGAGAAGTTGAGGGCTACGATAAAGTCCGGCCTCAGGAGAGGTAGCGTTCAAGTTATGCTTGATGTAGAGAACAAAGAGTCCGGCCTACCGATAGACTTGGACAAACTCAAGGAGAACGTTGAGCTTTTGAAGAGGATCTCCCAAGGTGCAGGTCTTGAGGTAGGAGACGACAAGCTCTTTGAACTCTCCCTAAGGTATTCGGAAAAAAGCCAGACTGAGGTGGATGAGGAGCTGTCCAGCTTAGCCGTTGAAGCGTTGCAGAAAGCTCTAAAAGAGCTTATAGAGAGCAGGGAAAGGGAAGGGAAAGTTTTAAAGGAGGACCTGACCACCCGTATAAAGAATATAGAGAGCTATCTGCGGGAGATAATCTCAAGAAAAGAAGAGGTGCTGGACAAGGTAAAGAGCAAGATAGTTGAGAGGGCCAAAAGGCTGGAGCTTCCCGAGGAGCACCCTACGGTTATCAATGAATTGTTGTTTCTGTTAGAAAAGATGGACGTGGAGGAGGAGATAACCAGACTCAAAAGCCACATAGATAGATTCAAGAGGCTGATGGAGTCCGACGGCGATGTGGGAAAGAAACTTGAGTTCTTAGCTCAAGAGATGCACAGGGAAATTAACACCCTCGGGAACAAGATACCGGACATGTCCCCCTACGTGGTGGATATCAAGGGGGAGATAGACAGGATAAAACAACAGGTGGCCAACGTTGAGTAGGAGAAAGGTGGGGAAGCTCAACAAGATAATCAGTCTGATACTCGTTCTGGCGGTTCTGCTCATATACTCCGAGCTGTCCAAAAGCCGGTTCAAGGATTTGGGACAGGCACATAAACTCGCACCCAATACAAAGCTGTCCTGCGTGGTGGTCAAGGTTTACGACGGAGACACTTTCAAGTGCAAGCTTGGGAACGGTAAGGAGGTGAAGGTTAGGCTGATAGGTATAGACACGCCCGAAAGCTCAAAAAATAAGAAGGCCTACAGAGATGCCAAGCGCAGCGGTGCCCGCATAGAAGAGATAATCAGCATGGGCAAAGAGGCTAAGATGTTCACCCGTAGCCTACTGAGAAAGGGCACCGAGGTGGTTTTGGAAACGGACGTTCAGGTGTTTGATAAGTACGGAAGGGTTCTGGCCTACGTCTATCTGCCCGACGGACGGATGCTCAACGAGCTACTGGTCAGAGAGGGCTACGCCAAGGTTTACACCTTTCCGCCCAACGTAAAGTATGCCGAGCTGTTCAGAAAGGCTCAGCGGGAAGCTATGAGGTTGAAGAGGGGACTGTGGGGTGAAAGAGAGTTTCAGCTGCTCTAAATTGCCTATACTTAGGCCGGAGCGTAAAATAATAACAGGCTTGGGTTATTATGGATACCAAAAAGGAAGCTTCTGAGCTTTCAGAAGAGGCTATAAGGTTGATAATTGAGTGCGGCACGAGGGTAGATGACCTGTATAGGAGATTTAGAGAGCTTAGGCTCAGAACGGACGACCTCTCCTTCCAAGGTGCGTTGCTCAACGTAGAGCACTCCTTCTTTATGCTGGTTCAGGCCTTTAACATACTCAAAGATAACGTTAAGCTTTTAGATGTAGCTTCCAAGAAGGAGGAATTGAGGTAATGTCTTTGAAAGCTATCCTTTACGACAAGAACAGGGAAGTTTTTGACCTCTTGGGGGACATATTTGACGTCACGGGACACATGCTTATGGTGGCTCCCGACGAAGAGAGCGTAAGTAAGTTTCTGAGCCAGGTTAGAGTTGACGTTTTTATACTGCCGGCAGACGAACTGGAAGTTTGGCGCAACAACATGCTTTCTGAAGGAAGAATAGTAGTTCCCTTCTTCATATGCGATACCCAAGGGCAGATGGATTTTCTTATATCCTTAGGATTTTCAGAACTGAATACGGTTGTAAAGCCCTTCAACCCTCTGGAGCTTTTAAACAAGCTGGTTATGCTTGAGAAGCTGGAGGTAGAAAGAGACCTGAACCTTTATGGAATAGTGAACATAGCCATAAGTGCCAGCAGGAAGGGAAAGAGCTTCAATTTGGTGCTGAAGGACGGAGAGTGGAAGTGTGAAGCCTGTATTGAGAAAGGCATGCTCAAGGCTATGAGCTGCGGTATTGAAATTTTGAAAGAAAAGCTCGCAGAGAGAAGTTTGTATATAGAGGTGGCTCCCTTTGCTCAGATAAAGGATCCGGTGGAGGAGTTCAAAAGCACTCAGGAATTCCTGCAGATGCTTCTGGGAGAAGTCCAACCTGCAGGTGTAGCCACCTCGGTTGAGGTAGGAGCTTCTGAAGGTGAAGGGGAAGTTCTTGATAGAGTTCAAACGGTATCTTTTGGGGATAGCCTTCACCTCCTCAGCGTTTTTGATGAGAGAAAGCTGACTAAAAGGAACTACTATCTCAGGGTGTTTGAAGGTAAAGAGAGCAGCCTGAACTTCCTAATAAACGCCGGGGGTGCCGACAGCTGGGAGGAGATTAAGAGATTCTTAGAGGAGGTCATCGGCGGAGTGGGAGCTCTGTCGGCAGTGGTGGTTCTTTCTCCGGACGTTAGAACCCTCTTCAACGTATCCAAGCTTTATCAGGAAAACCCCCGCCTCTACGTGATAACCTCTTCTTACGTGAGCGACATCTTTGCCCGTATGGGCATGGCCGGTCTGAGGGTCAAGGTGGTGGACAACTCGGCCTTCAGCATGATGAATCTTATGACGGGGCACAGGCTCAGGTTCGTACCGGTGCATCACACTCCCTATCCTGGAGGTTTAGCTCTCTTTGATGAGGAGCTGTCCTGCGTCTTTACGCCGGAGCTGGGAAGCTCTTTCAGTGCCAATATCCGAGATGAAGATGTGCAGAAACTTGCAGCTCTATATCACCGGGTTTACATGCCCTCCTCTTTGGTGGTTTCTAAGGCCTTGGCGGAGCTTAGGGAGTTGAGCTTTAAAGAGGTGTATCCCATGTACGGACACGCACCCAGCAATCTGCAGTTGCTTACGGAGATATCCGGAAACGGACTGGGACACGACCTCTCGCTACCGGACTCGGATACGCTCAAGGGAATACTTCAGGATATACTTGACTCCTTGGAAACGGAGCAAAGAGAGAAATTTGAGGAGTACGTGGAAGCCTTCGTCTATATCAAGGAAGGTAAAGTTGAGGAGGTGCTCGTGCAGTCAGAGTCCCTCGTAGGAATGATTGTGGGTCAAGTGGTAAGCTCCGATATGAAACCTTACTCAAAGCTAAAGGTGTTGGAGAAGTTCGCCTTACATAATGTATTCATTCCACCCTTTTAATGGCTATATTGGTGGCTTTGGCCTTCTTCTTGGCTCTGTCCGGATACGTGGTCTCTTCTTTTCAAAGCGCCAGCACCACCGGAAGGTTTGTTGAGGAAATTTACAAAAAGCAGCAGGCGACCCACGCCTTGGTATCCATACTGCCTATGGTTCTTAACGCCCTTGCTATGGAGAGCTCTAACGTGGATACCCTACACGACCCCTGGGCCTTTCCACTGACCATAGAGACCGAAAAGGGAACCCTTGAGGTATCCATATACGACGAGGACAGGTTCATAAACCTCAATATGCTCAGGCAACCCCAGTACGAGGCGGTGGTGCAAAGGCTCTTTGAGCTTCTTAACATAGAGTACGACTACCTTGAGAGGTTGAAGATATGGATAGGAGCGATGCCGGGCGAGTTCAACACCGAGTATCCCATAAAGAGGAAGCCTATGGACAGCAAGCACGAGCTGGAGTACTTGGGAATGTCCAAAGAGTATCTGACCGGTAGGCTCTTAGGAGACGAGTTCCTGCCCGGACTCTACGACCTGACGAGCGTTTACTCTTCGGGCAAGATAAATATAAACACTGCTCCCAAACACGTGCTCATGGCTCTGCACCCTTCAATAGATGAGAGTCTGGCAGACAGGATAATATCCTACAGGGGCAAGAACTCCTTTAGGAAGGTTCAAGACCTTGTTCTGGTTGAGGGTATGACCTTTGATATGCTCAGCAAGTTCCAGAATATAATTGATGTTAGAAGTCGGGTCTTCCATATAGAGATTAAGATAAAGATAGGGGATGTAGAGTCCAGAATGGAGGTTATATACGACAGGCAGGTCAGGAGAATACTCTACAAAGAGCTCACGTGATGCAAGAGTTCCTCTACGAGGGTGTAAGGCAGGACGGAAGGAAGGTAAAGGGTAAGAGAGAGGCCAAATCCAGAGCCGAGCTGCTCAGGGAGCTGAAGGAAGAAGGCATAGTTCCCGTTTCCGTCTCTCCGGTCAAAGGAAAGCTCTCCCTCTTTGAGCTACGCCTCGGTAGGGGTGTATCTTACGAGGACCTGGCCTTTGTATTCATTCAGCTCTCAACGATGCTCAGGGCGGGCATTCCTCTGCCCACGGCCGTAGGTTTGCTTTCCTCCCAAGTGGAGAACCCGTTAATCTCCCGTGCCCTTGAAGAGATAAAGACGAAGCTGGAAAAGGGCAAGAGCGTTGCCTCTGCCTTTGCCGAGAGCGATATATTCCCGGAGTTCGTACCCCACACATTGGCGAGCGCGGAGACGGCGGAAAACTTGGAAGAGGTGCTTGAGTCTGTCGGACATTACCTGGAAACCCTCGCTGATATGAAGTCCAAACTGATGAACGCCCTTATGTATCCGGCCTTCGTCATAACTCTGAGCTTCCTGGCCGTTATGGTTTCGGTAAAGTTCGTCGTTCCCAGGATAGCCAGCGTACTTGAGGGATTCGGGAAGGAGTTGCCCACCATCACCAAGTTCATACTACTGATGGCGGACGCGATTACATACACCCTTTACGCCTCTCCCTTTCTACTCCTACTCGCCTTGGTGTTTAGGAAACGCATAAGCAAGGAGGCTATAGACAGATTCATCTTAAAGCTTCCGGTGGTAGGTAAGGTAAACCTTTACTTTAACCTCTCCCGATTTGCCGGCGTACTGCACATGATGCTCGGTTCCGCCGCACCCATAACCGAGGCGGTCAAGGTAAGCACCGACAGTCTATCCAACGCTTACATGCAAAGGCTTCTCAGAGAGCACTTGGAAGAGCTGGGCAAGGGCAGGAGCCTGACTTGGCTCCTCAAAGAGGCGAAGGTCTTTCCTCCCCTGTTCGTCAACCTGGTGGAGACCGGAGAGTCCAGCGGGGAGCTTGAGAAGATGCTTAGCCTATCCCGAGAGATATACAGAAAGGAGGCATTAAAGGCCATAAGCCTGTGGACGAGAATGATAGAGCCCATCACCATGCTGGTGATAGGAGCCGTGGTGGCCATAATAGTCCTGAGCGTCCTGCTCCCGATAACGGAGATAACCTCTTCCGTAGGCAAGAGATGAGAGAGACCTACCTGTTTATACTTCTCTTGGCCGTATCGCTGACCGGACTCGTCTTCCCGGCTGAGCTAAGGGAGTTCAGAAGCCTGATAATTCCACTGCTCACTCTGATAATGCTGAGTATGGGATTGACGCTTACCTTGGAAGACTTTAAGAGAATACTGACCAGGCCCTACCCCGTACTCTACGGAGCCTTGCTCCAGTACTCCATCATGCCCTTGGCCGGGTTCGCCGTAGCCTTCGTTTTGGATATGGATAAGGACACCATTACCGGCTTCGTCCTCGTGGGTTCCGCTCCGGGGGGCACCGCTTCCAACCTGATAACCTACCTCTCGGGGGGTGTGCTGGCCTATTCAATCTCCATGACCACTCTGTCCACCATGCTCTCTCCCTTATTTACTCCCCTCTGGACTTGGTTCTTGGTGGGAAAGATGGTTCACGTCCCTCTCCTTCCTATGATTCTATCAACGGCAAAGATAGTAATCCTTCCCGTCCTTCTGGGAATGGCACTTAGGGCCTTTGCGGGTGAGAGGGTTCGGCGGGTGGAACCCCTACTTCCCTTCGTTTCGGTTCTGGCGATAGGATTCATAATAGCGGTGATATTCGCTCTGAACTCGGAAAGGCTTGCGAGCATCTCTCTGTCGGTGCTGGTGGGTGTTCTGGTTCACAACCTTCTGGGCTTTGCCCTCGGCTACCTTCTGGGAAAGGCCGTAGGAATGAATCCGGCCATGAGGAAGACCTTGGCCATAGAGGTGGGAATGCAGAACTCGGGTCTGTCGGCGGTGCTCGCCGTCAAACACTTTTCCCTGGCAGCTTCCCTACCTTCCGCCGTGTTCAGCCTCTCCCAGAACGTTGTAGGCATGGTAATAGCGCTGCTGAGCTCCTCAAGGGGTAGGCCAGATGATTAAAGTCCTGAACGTGATAGACGGCGTAGGCTGGTGCGGAACCAAAGAGCAAACCTACCTGATAACAAAGTATCTCCAAAGGGAAGGGGTAGAGAGCCATTTAGCTTTGGCCTTTGAGCACGAGGAGATGGTTAGCAAACTCAGGGGAGAAGTTGAGCTAAGGTTTTATGAGAGATACAGGGGCGGAATTTCCCGCTTCAATCCCATGAACTTGAAAAGGCTCAAGGATATAATTGAGTCCGGAGATTACGACGTCCTTATAGCCCACTCCTCCCACGCCTTTGACTACGTGAGGGCCGTATATCCCTTCCTGAGGGAAAAGCCCAGGGTGGTGGCACTCAGAAGGTCTGGCTACATACCCAACGCAATCTCCAAGTGGCTCAAATACTCAGTGGCGGACAGGATAGTGGTGGTATCCAAGGAGGTAGCCCGTCAGCTGAGGGAAGCGAACTTTTACCCGGAAAAGCTTAGGGTGATAGAGAGCGGGATAGAGCTATCAAGGTTCTATCCGAGGCCGGAGCTTTATCCCAAGGTCAGAGGTGCCTTAGGTGTGAAGGAAGGGGAACTTTTACTTATGAACGTGGCCAACTGGCAACCCTGGAGGAAGGGGCAGGAAGTTCTACTTGATGCTCTGAGGCGTCTGAAGGAAGTGAACTTCAAGATGGTGTTCGTGGGTAGAGGAACGGAGTCCCAAGATGCTTTGGATACTTACAAAAGGTACGGTCTTGAAGATAGGTGTTTAGGTTTGGGCTTTAGGGAAGATGTACACGAGCTTCTTCAGGGCGCGGATTTATTTATCCTTCCCTCTTTCTCTGAGGGTATAGCCGGTGCTCTGCTTCAAGCTATGGCCTGCGGCAGGGTGGTGGTAGCCACGGCGGCGGGAGGCATACCCGAGTATCTACAGGATTCAAGGAACGGCTTTCTATCGCCGGTAGGAGACCCTAAGGCTTTGGCGGACAAGATAAGTAAGGCTTTATCCCTGAACGAAAAGAGCAGGAGGGAGTTGACGGCAGAGGCTATAGCCACCGCGAGGGAGTTTTCCATAGACAGGACGGTGCAAAAGTACGCCGAGCTTTTGAGGGAGTTGGTCCCGTAAATTCACAATTTGACAAACCTACCCACTTAGGTTAAATTCAAGGAATTAAATCTTTACAGAAAGGAGATAAGTATGCAGGTAGCAAAGAACACGGTGGTATCCTTCCACTACACCTTGAAGGACAAAGAGACGGGTGAGGTTTTGGACTCAAGCCACGCCCACGGACAGCCCTTGACCTTCTTGGCTGGAGCGGGGGAGATTATCCCCGGCTTAGAGAGCAGAATGATGGGCATGGAGGAGGGAGAGAGCAAGAGCATAGAGGTCCCGGCGGAGGAGGCTTACGGCAAGAGAGACCCTAACCTCGTGCAGGTGGTTCCCAGAGAGTACTTCCAGAACATACCTCTGGAAAAGGGACTTCCCGTTCAGGCGCAGACGCCCGAAGGACAGATTATAAACATGATAGTCGTTGACTTTGACGACAAAAGCGTTACCGTTGATATGAATCACCCCTTGGCGGGGGTTGATTTGGTCTTTGAGGTTGAAGTGCTCAGCGTCAGGGAGGCCAGCCCCGACGAGATTCTCCATAGGCACGCCCATGGAGCTGGCGGACACCAGCACTGAAGAGATTCTCAAAAAGCTCATATCCATACCCAGCTACTCCGGAAAAGAGAAGGGAGTTCTTGAGTACGTAGCTTCCTTTTTAAAGGAAGAGGGTATAGACTTTGAAGTTCTACCAGTTGAGAGGGACAGGTGGAACATACTAAGCTTAAGTTCTGAGACCCTCGTTTCGGTTCACGTTGATACGGTCCCACCCATAGATATGGGTGCGGAAGCTACAAGGCCCAAAGAAAGGAACGGAAAGATATGCGGCAGGGGTGCCAGCGATGTTAAGGGGGGTGTGGCGGCTTTGCTGGGTGCGCTCAGAAAGTTTAGGCGCCGCCTTCCGGACAGAGCTTTTCCCCTCTCTATGGCCTTCGTGGTAGATGAAGAAAGCAACTCCGCCTTGGGTTCTGAAAGGCTTATCCCGCACCTCAAGGGAATAAAGAGCGTTTTAGTGCTTGAGCCTACTTACGGCAAGTTGGGCGTATCCCAGATGGGAACCTTAGAGTTTAGCCTTGAGGCTCGGTGTCCTTCCTTTCACGCCTCGGAGTTTGAGGGAGTACTAAATCCTATAAAGCTTCTCTTCCGTTTGGTAGATAAACTGGAGAGAGCTTTGGAGCGTGAGGTTAACCTGCTGATGCTCAAGGGTGGCTGGAGATACTACGCCACTCCCAAGCTCGCCCGTGCTCTGCTGGAGGTTAAGCTCTTCAGGGGGGAAAGGTTTAAAGACGTAGAGACAAAAATTAAGGAGGTATTGAAGGAAGCCCAAGGTTGTAAACTGACCTACAGGTGCGAGGATTACGAGGAATTCATAGATTTTAGGTGCGGAGCCATACTTGAGAGGTTTAAGGGTGCATACAGGAACGTTATGGGCAAATCTCCGGAGCTTTACACTATGCCCTCGTGGACGGACGCCGCCAACTTCCACAGGGCGGGACTGGAGTGTTTGGTGTTCGGCTTCGGAAGTTTAAGAGACAGCCATACCGAGCGGGAGGCCATACCCGTATCAGACCTGACGAACTTCAGAGACACCCTCTACGAGTTTGCAAAGATTCATTCTTTATGAAGAAGATACTAAGCGATACGGTAAAAAAGGAGGAAAGGGATAGACTTCCCCCAGGTCAGCACTGGATTCAGTATCCCCTCATTTACGACATCGTGGACAGACTCCCGGACTGGGACATGGATAGATACAGGTTCAAGGTGTGGGGCGAGGTAGAGAACCCTCTGAAATTAAAGTACCGAGAGCTTCTTGAACTACCTTCCGCACGGTTGGTTGCCGACTTTCACTGCGTAACGAGGTGGAGCGTTAAGGAGATAGAGTGGGAGGGTGTGCCCACGCGGGAGATACTGGAGCTGGTTAAACCCACACGGAAGGCCAAGTTCGTCTTCGTTTACTGCCTTGAGGGATACACCACCAATATGCCTTTGGAGTTTTTTGCCAAAGAGGACTCCCTATTAGCCTACAAGATGTTCGGCGAGGTCCTTCCCAAGGAGCACGGCTATCCCCTGAGGCTCGTGGTTCCCCAGCTCTATGCGTGGAAGAGTGCCAAGTACGTTTGGGGTATAGAGCTCAGGGAATCGGATAAGGCGGGATACTGGGAAGAAAGGGGCTACCACATGTTGGGAGACCCCTGGAAGGAACAGAGGTATTGGGGAGATTAGAGACTCTGCACATTTCTATATACCGCTTGACCCAAACTTATGCCCCCGTCGTTGGGTGGGACGCTTCTGTGAGTATACACCTCAAACCCTTCCGCCTGTAGCCGCTCCTTAATTTTCTCCACCAGAGGTGCGTTTTGCATAACGCCTCCCGACAGGCATACCTTCTGAATGCCCACCTCTCGTGCTACACTTAAGCTTATACGGGCGAGGGTGTTTATAAACCTTGAAGGAATCTTCTCCACCTCTTTGTCGGAAAGCAGTGCCAAAAAGGTAGGCACCCAGTTTATCTGCCTGCCCTCTATCTCAAAGGGGTAGGCCTCGTTTACGGAGCCGTCAAACCTATCTTCCAACATTATGGCGGCTTGGCCTTCGTAGGACAACACCTGCTTAAGTCCCAAGAGAGAAGCTACGGCATCAAAGAGCCTGCCTACGGAGGAGGACAGCGGAGAGTTCACGTTCCCACTCCAGGCTTTGTAAAGGAGTTCTACCTCCTTCTCGGATAGCCCTTTAATTCTTTCCTCAACCACGCCGAAGGCGTCCTTCCCATAAATATGGAAAAGAATAGAGATGGCCACCCGTTTGGGTTCCTTAACCGCTCTCTCTCCACCTATCAGTTTGAATGGCTTGATGTGGTAAGCGCGGATATAGCTTTGGTAATCGGCTATGAGGAACTCTCCTCCCCACAGGGTTCCGTCCTCTCCGTATCCGGTTCCGTCCCACGCGATTCCTAAAACCTTTTCCTTTATGCCGTTCTCCGCCATGCAAGAGAGCACGTGGGCATAGTGATGTTGCACCTTGATTAAGGGAATTCCCCTCTGCCTTGAGAAATCCTGTGCCCAGCGGGAGGTCTCGTATCTGGGGTGCATATCGCAGACTACAAGCTGTGGCTCAAATTGATAAAGTTTTAGCAAGTCGTGAACGGCCTCCTCAAAGGCCTCAAGGTTGCTGAGGTTGTTTATATCGCCCACGTGTTGGCTGAGTATTACCCGCTCTTGGGAACCTATGGCGAAGGTGTTTTTCAACATTCCTCCGACCGCAAGGATTCTCTTTTCTAAAGGAAAGCCGAGCTTTATGGGCAGGGGGGCGTATCCCCTTGAGCGCCTTATAGGTGTGGGGATTTTGGCTATCACCTTTACCACCGAGTCGTCGCACCTTCTAACTATGTCCCTGTTATGCACCAGCAGGTAATCGCAGAACGGAGAAAGCTTTTCCAGAGCTTCGTCGTTGTCTTTAACTATGGGTTCATTGGAGAGATTGCCGGATGTGGCTACCAGTGGGAAGCTCAACTCTCGCAAAATTATGTGGTGCAGGGGGGAGTACGGTAGAAAGGCGCCTACCTTTTTCAAACCGGGTGCAACGGAGGGCGCAAGCTCCTTCTTCTTGTCTATTAGGACTATCGGCCTTTCGGGAGAGAGAAGAAGTGCCTCTTCAAGCTTCGTGGGCAGAGCGAACTCTTTCATCTGTCCCAAGTCTTTAAACATCACGGCAAAAGGCTTTTCCTGCCTCCTCTTTCTCTCCCTCAGTTCCCTTACAGCTTCCTCATCGGTAGCGTTGCACATAAGATGAAAGCCACCTATGCCCTTAACGGCGCATATACGCCCCTTCGCGAGCTTCTCTACAAGAGCCTTTAGCGCCTCTCTCCCTCGGGCTATCTCCTTGCCCTTAGAGGATAAAAGCCTGACCTGGGGTCCGCAGACGGGACACGCGTTGGGCTGGGCGTGGAACCTTCTATCCATAGGGTCTCTATACTCCCGCAGACATTCTTTGCACATGGAAAACTTCTTCATGGAAGTGTTGGGTCTATCGTAGGGCAACGCTTCTACGATGGTGAATCTGGGCCCGCAATTGGTGCAGTTTATAAAGGGATACATGTACCGTCTATCGTTAGGCTCAAAGAGTTCTTTAAGGCACTTGTCGCAGGTGGCTATATCGGGAAGGACGGAGACCTCCCTTTCTCCTTCCCCTCGGCTCTCCTTTATCTCAAAGTCCTCATACCCAACGGACGGCAGAAACTCCAAGTCCTGGGAGTATATGTGTGCCAAAGGAGGTTTATCTCTATTCAGCCTTACGAGAAACTCCTCAAGCTTACTTCTCTCACCCTCCACCTCTATCTCCACTCCTCCGGAGTCATTTAGTACAAAGCCCTTCAATCCCAGCTCTCTTGCCACCCTGTAAACGAAGGGTCTGAAGCCTACGCCTTGAACCGCACCTTTGAGTCTAACCCTCAACCTTTCCATGGTTGGCCTTAAGTATGGATAATACATTATCAGCTATTAAACGCGTTGTGGTATACCTGACAAAGACTATCCCCGTCCGATGCAGCCTTGACATAAAGTAATCTTCCCTTACTTTCTAAAAGTAAGGAGGTAAGGTATATGTTGGTGAAGAAAACGTCTAAAAATCAAATTACGCTTCCAAAGGAGATTCTCAAAAGCTTCCCTTCAGCGGAGTATTTTGAGGTGAAGACGGAAGGGGACAGAATAGTGCTTATACCTGTTAAGGTAGTTCCTTCAAGCCTAACCATTGAGAAAATCAGAAATAAGATAAAAGAAGCGAGATTAAAAGAAGAGGACATTAAAGAGGCTATAAGGTGGGCAAGAAAAAGCTCAAAGTAGTTCTGGACACCAATGTGATACTGTCTTCTCTCCTTTTTGGGGGCAGACTCGCATTCATTCACGAGGCATGGAAGGAGAGAAGTATAATTTTGCTCTTTTCAGAAGATACACTTAAGGAGCTTGTTAAAGTCCTACACTATCCAAAGTTCGGTCTTGAAGATGAAGAGATAGACTTTCTAATTTACTCTGAGGTTGTGCCTTACACGAAATTAGTGAAGGAAACTGTAAAAGTGGATAAGGAAATATGCATAGACGAGGACGACGTTAAGTTTCTGGAATGTGCGGTATCGGGCAGAGCGGATTACATAATCAGTGGAGATGAAGACCTAATTTGTGTCGGAGAGATTGAAGGCATAAAGATAATCACTCCTGCAGAGCTGAGGAAGCTTCTTGTGGTAGGATAGAAGGTAATCTGGCAGGGATTTTTTCCCGCTTTTCCCGTCTGTCCGGCTTAGGTTTGAGGGTGCTATGACCACTTACAGGGATTCGGGTGTAGACATAGACAAGGCGGAGAGGTTTGTAGAGTATATAAAGGGTAAGCTTAAGAGTAAAGGTACCATAACCCCCTTCGGGGGTTTTGCTGGAGGACTTGCCCTTGAGGGCTTTAAAAATCCCGTCGTCTTTTCCTCAGCCGACGGGGTGGGCACCAAGCTGATGGTGGCTCAGGCGGTAGGCAAGCACGAGGGGGTGGGCATAGACCTCGTTGCCATGAATGTCAACGACCTCATAACCACGGGGGCAAGGCCCTGGTTCTTCCTTGACTACATAGCCACCGGCAGACTTGAGCTTGGGGTCCTGCAGCGGGTCATAGACGGAGTGGTAAAGGGCTGTGAGGAGGCGGGCCTGATTCTCTTGGGTGGCGAGACGGCGGAGATGCCGGACTTTTACCCGGAGGGGGTTTACGACCTTGCGGGTTTCTGCGTGGGTGTGTGCGAGCGAGAGGAGGTTATCACGGGAGAGAGCATAAAGGAAGGAGATACCCTATTGGGTTTACCCTCTTCCGGATTCCACAGCAACGGGTTTTCGCTCATAAGGAAGGTTCTTAAGGATAGAGGACTTAAGTTTACGGACTATCTGGAAGAGTTCAAGACCACCGTGGCGGAGCTGCTCCTCGTCCCTACCAGGATATACGTTAAGGAGCTTGAGCGTTTGAAGAGCCGGGTAAAGGTTAAGGCCATAGCCCATATAACCGGGGGAGGCATACCCGGAAATCTCGTAAGGGTTCTACCGGAGGGCTTAAAAGCCGTGGTGGAGAAGTCCCAACTGCCCCCAAACCCCGTTTTTGATTGGATACGGGAGTTGGGAAATGTTCCGGAAGAGGAGATGTTCAGAACCTTCAACATGGGTGTAGGAATGATTCTCATAACTGAAGGAAACGAGACCCCCGAAGGGGCTTTCAGACTGGGCTACGTGGAGAAGGGCAACAAAGGGGTTGAGATAATCTAAAATAGATGCTATGAAGATAAAGGTAGAATCCTCTGAGGCTCCAAAGCCGGTAGGTCCCTACTCTCAGGCGGTTCAGGTAGGGAACACCCTATACCTGTCCGGACAGATAGGCATAGACCCGAGCACGGGCAAGCTGGTGGAGGGGTTCAAGGGGCAGGTATCTCAGTGTTTACACAACGTAGATGCCGTTTTGAGAGCCGCAGGCTTTGATAGAGATAATGTGGTAAAGGTGGTTGTGTATATCACCGATATGGACAGGTTCGGCGAGCTTAACGCCGTATACGAGGAGTTCTTCAAAGACGTCGGTATAAAACCTGCAAGGGTTGCCGTGGGGGTGAAGTCCTTGCCCTTAGGAGCCTTAGTAGAGCTTGAGGTGGTGGCGGTTAAACTCTCGTAGCCTCTCCGAAGAGTTCCCTGTAAAGCTCCGAATCTATCCTCCTGACCTTGTGCCTCTGCCGGGGCACCTCGTCTATCTCAACGAAGTATAGACAGTTGGTTATGCACTTGGATACGCAAGAGGGCAATAAACCCTTACCCAACCTCTCGTAGCAGTAATCGCACTTTTCTACCTTTTGAGTTGCCGGATTGAAGGTAATAGCTCCGTAAGGACAGGCGATTATGCAGGCTTTACAACCTATGCAGAGGGTATGTTCTACGAAGACTATGCCGTCTTCCTCCCTCTTCCTCATCGCGGAGGTGGGACAGGCCATCGCGCATGGTGCTGGTGTGCAGTGAAAGCAGTTCATAGGAAGGAAGAATCCGTCCGGCTTTTCCGAGATGCCCTCAATGCGGAACACCTTCATTGGTCTTATGAAGAGGTTTTCTATACCCTTTTCCTGAACGCAGGCCACTTCGCAGGACAGGCAACCTATACACCTGTCCAGGTCTATGAGCATTATGGGGCGTTTCATTTACCTACCCGTGATGAGCCTATCTATTAGGATAAGGATAAAGATAAGCACCATGGGGGATATGTCTATGCCTCCGAAGTTGGGTAGAACCTGCCTTATGGGACGAAGGAGCGGCTCTATCAATCTATCAAGATACCAGTAAAATCGGCTCTCCCTGATTTGGGGGAACCAAGAACCCAAGGCGTGAACGAACACGAGTATAATCAAAAGCTCTATGAGCAGATGTAAGAGTTTAAAAAGCATCACTCAACCCATTCCACTATGCAAAGCTCGGCTCCGTCCCCTTTTCTTCTGTCGTGGAGCTTGAGGACCCTGAGGTAGCCGCCGTTTCTGTCCTCAAACCTGGGAGCGAGGTCGTCAAATAGCTTTCTGACGGCGGCCTTATCCGGTAGAAGCTCCAGCGCCCTCCTCCTTGAGGCGAGGTCTCCACGCTTTGCCAAAGTTATGAGCTTTTCGGCAAAGCTCCTGAGCGCCTTTCCCCTTTGCAGGGTCGTCTTGACCCTCTCCTCAAGTATGAGAGAACGCGCCAAGCTCCTGTATAGAGCTAACCTCTGTTCTTTGGTTCTATCAAACTTTTTTTTCTTAACCCTGTGTCTCATCTCTCATCACCCCTTGTTTTCTACTCCCATTCCGAGATACATACCCAAGTTCTTGAGAGCCTCCTTTATCTCGGCAAGAGCCTTACGTCCTATGTTTTTGGTGCTCTTTAACTCCTCCTCGGACATCTGAACCAGCTCACCTATGGTGGTGATGCCTATTCTCTTTAGGGAGTTAAGCGCCCTCTGAGATATGTCCAGCTCTTCTATGGACAAAGAGAGCTTTTCCGAAAGCTCGTCAACTACCACCGGCTCCTCTATGACCGGTAGCTCGGAAGAGATGTTCTCCAGTATGGACAGATGCTTTTGGAGTATCCCTATGGCCTCTTTCACGCACTCCTCGGGGCCCTTTATACCGTTGGTGTGAAGCTCCACTATAAGCTTCTCGTAGTCCGTCTTATCTCCCACCCTCGTTTGCTCAACCCTGAAGGTTGCCAGCTTAACGGGTGAGAAATCGGCATCCACCAGTATCCAGCCCGTCTCTCCGATGGTTTCCATCTCCTCCGCCAGCACGTAGCCTTTACCCTTCTCTATCCTGATTTCTGCGTTGAACTCAACCTCGGGGTCGCTTATGGTGCATATGTGCTGTTGGGGATTGTTTATCTCCACGTTAGAGGGCAAGGTTATATCGCCGGCCTTTACCTCTCCCTCTCCCCTCTTCTTGAGGTATAGAACCTCCACGTCCCCGTCGGTCAGATTGAAGTTCACCTTCTTGAGGTTGGCTATTATCTCTACCACGTCCTCAACTACACCCTCAAGGCTTGAGAACTCGTGGTAAACTCCGTATATCTTGACCGCCGTCATGGCGGTTCCGCCTATAGAGGAGAGAAGAGTTCTTCTCAGGGAGTTCCCGAAGGTGGTGCCGAATCCCCTTTCCAAAGGCTCGGCAACGAATCTTCCGTAATCTTCCCTTTTCTCTTCCCAATAGACCTTGCTGGGGTATATAAACTCGTTCAACATAACGAAAACCTCCGATTACACCTTTGAGTAGAACTCAATGATATACTGCAGATTTATGGGTATCTCAAGGTACTCTTCCACGTTCTCGGGTAGCTTTATCACCTTACCACGGAAGTTGTCCTTGTCCAGCTCCAGCCATTCCGGGACACTCCTGGGGTCTATATTCTCAATATTCTCCTTTATGAAGGGTATATTCCTTGACTTGGGTCTCACCTCAATTATGTCTTCGGGGTCAACCAGGTATGAGGGTATGTTTACCCTCTTGCCGTTGACGAGTATGTGGCCGTGGGAGACGAACTGCCTTGCCTGCCTTCTCGTGGAGGCTATACCCAGCCTGTAAACCACGTTGTCCAGCCTGCGTTCAAGGAGCTGAAGGAGCACCTTACCTGTGTTCTCCTTAGACTTGGCGGCCATATCAAAGTATCTCTTGAACTGCTTTTCCCTTAGGCCACCGTAAAGGAACTTGAGCTTCTGCTTCTCTATGAGACGTACCGCATACTCGCTCTGCTTCTTTCTCCTTCCCCAGGTCCTGCCGTGCTGGCCGGGGGGATAGTTCCTCTTTTGGAGTATTCTCGGAGCCGACTTTTTACCGGATACAACGACGCCAAAGCGTCTGTCCAGCTTTACCATAGGTCCTAAGTATCTTCCCATCAGACTCTCCTCCTTGCAGGGGGTCTGCATCCGTTGTGGGGAATGGGGGTCACGTCCCTTATGGAGTTTACCTTAACCCCGGAGGATATCACCGCCCTCAGAGCTGACTCTCTACCAGCACCGGGTCCCTTGACCCATATATCAACCTCCTGCAGTCCGTATTCGTTGAGAGCCTTCTTCATAGCCTTTTGAGCGGCCAGCTGAGCGGCATAGGGGGTGCTCTTTCTTGTTCCCTTGAATCCTACGGTTCCACCGCTTTCCCACGTTAGGGTGTTGCCGTTGGTGTCGGTTATCGTGATTATGGTGTTATTAAAAGTGGTATGTATGTGGACTATACCCTTGCTTACCTTCTTCTTCTCTTTCTTTCTACTCTTCTTAGCCATAGCCGAACCTCCGATTACTTCCTCTTCATAACCCCGCGGCCGCGCCTACCCTTGCGAGTTTTGGCGTTGGTTCTCGTGTTCTGGCCTCTTACGGGCAGGCCCCTTGAGTGCCTTATCCCCCTGTAAGTACCCATATCTATCAGCTTCTTTATGTTCAGCTGAACCTCCCTTCTGAGGTCGCCTTCCACCCTGTAGTTCTCATCTATAAACTTTCTGAGCTTTGCCAGCTCTTCGGGGGACAGCTCTCCCACCCTTTTGGTGGCGGGAATGCCCACGCTGTCGCATATCTCTTTGGCTCTGGACCAACCTATGCCGTATATGTAGGTCAGCGCCACCTCAAGCTTTTTTCCGTCGGGTATATCTACTCCCGCTATCCTTGCCATAATAAAACCTCCGCTTATCCTTGCCTCTGCTTGTGTTTAGGATTCTCACAGATTACCATAACCCGTCCCTTTCTCCTTATAATCTTGCACTTGGCGCACATCTTCTTAACAGAGGGTTTCACCTTCACTACATAAACCTCCTTAAAGGCATGCTGAACAAAATATTATATCACATAAGCGAAAGCCGTTCAGAAAATCAAAGCCTGTAGGTGATGCGTCCTCTGGTAAGGTCGTAGGGTGATAGCTCCACCTTGACCTTGTCTCCGGGCAGTATCCTTATGAAGTGGATTCTCATCTTGCCCGATATGTGGGCGAGAATCTCGTGGCCGCTCTCCAGCTTGACCCGGAACATGCCGTTGGGCAAGGTCTCAACCACCTCGCCCTCAACCACTATACCCTTCTCTTGGGGCTGTTTGTCCTTCCTCTTTCTCTTCTTCGCCATTTTTACAACTCCGTAAGAACCATGGGTCCCTTTTTCGTTATAGCTACCGTGTGCTCAAAGTGGGCGGAGTAGCTCCCGTCCTTCGTCTTTACGGTCCACCCGTCTCCATCGTAGGTGGTCTCCTCCGTGCCCAAGGAGAACATCGGCTCTATAGCTATGACCATGCCTTGCCTCAACTTTATGTCCTTCTTGTCCATATCCTTCCTGTTGTTGGGCACGAAGGGCTCTTCGTGAACCTTTCTGCCTATCCCGTGCCCTCCGTATTTCTTAACGGGAAACACCTTAAACTCTTCGGCCGTGGAGTGAATAGCTTCAACTATCTGGGAGAGCCAATTTCCGGCAGTGCAAAGGGATACAGCTCTTTCAAGGGCCAATTTAGTAGCCTTTATGAGCCTCTCCTTGTCTTCGTCTATCTCTCCCACGGGCACGGTTATGGCCGAGTCTCCTGCGTAGCCGTTATATATCGCTCCGAAGTCTAAGCTGACCAGGTCCCCTTCCTTTATGAGCCGTTCCTTTTTAGGAAGTCCGTGCACCACCTCTTCGTTTATGGAAACGCACAGAGCCGCGGGGAACCTCCTGTTGCTAAAGGGAGGTTTGTAGTTGTAAAAGGCCGCCTTGGCGCCCCTCTTCTTTACCTCCTCTCTGGCTATCATCTCCAGGTCCCAAGCGGTCGCTCCGGGCTTTACGTTCTCGGCGACCCTCTGGAGCACCTCGGCCACTATCTGGGACGCGGCTCTTATCTTATCTATCTCCTTAAATGAATACAGCTCTAAACCCATAACTAATTTAATATACTCTCAAGTTCCCTGTAAACGCTCGCTATGTCTTTGGAAGCGTCCAGCCTGACCAAGAGACCCTTTGCTTCGTAGTACTCAATTAAGGGAGCCGTTTGTTTTCTATAGACTTCCAATCGCTTTCTCACCACCTCTTCTCTGTCGTCTTCCCTCTGTACCAGCTTGGTACCGCAGGTATCGCAAAGCTCGTTTTCTTTTGGCGGATTGAACTTTACGTGATACACGGCTCCGCAAGAGGGACAGCTTCTTCTGCCCGAAAGCCTCTCCACTATGGCATCGTCGGGAGCGTCAAAGAGGATTACCTTGTCTATACTCAAGCCCTTTTTCTCAAACATGGCGTCTAAGGCCTTGGCCTGTTCCAAGGTTCTTGGAAACCCGTCCAGTATAACGCCTCCGGAGTCGGGCACGACCTCTTCTATAAGAGCTATTATCAACTCGTCGGGCACCAATTCCCCTCTGTCCATATACTCCTTTGCCTTTTTTCCGAGGGGTGTTCCCTCTTTTACCGCCTCTCTAAGTATATCTCCGGTTGATATGTGTTTGAGCTTAAGCTCTTGAGCGAGCCTCTTGGCCTGTGTGCCCTTGCCGGCTCCCGGGGGACCTAAAAACACCAGATTCATAACTTATTTATTATAACAATTACCTCCTTTTCTTCCTTACAAAACCTCTGTATTTCTTGGTCAGCAGATTGGCCTCTACCTGCTTTAGTGTATCTAAGGCAACGCCCACCACTATCAATGCAGTAGTTCCACCGAAGTAGAAGGGAATGTTGAGCTGCATACTGATTATGAGGGGTATTATCGCCACCACGGAGAGGAAGATGGCACCTATGAATACGAGGCGGTTGATTATGGTCTCCATGTACTTCTGGGTTTCAAGACCTGGTCTAACTCCGGGTATGAAGGCACCTCCCTTGCGCAGATTGTCCGCCAGTTCAACGGGGTTTATTATCACTGCGGTGTAGAAGTAAGTGAAGAAGACTATCAGCATAATGTAGAAGAGGTTGTAAAGGGGAGCGGTGGGATTAAAGGCGTCGTGAAGAATCTGTGCTATGGGGTGGTTTATAAAGGCCAAGACGCTTGAAGGTATTATCAGGAGAGCTTGAGCGAATATTATGGGTATAACACCCGCGGGATTAATCTTTATGGGAAGGTACGTGGAACCACCTCTGAACTCCTGCCTTCCCACCTGCCTGCGGGGATACTGTATCGGAATTCTTCTTTCGGCCTCCTGTATGTACACTATGCCCACTATGATGAGGAGCACCATTATCAGGACTCCTGCTACCGTGAAAGGAGCGATTTCACCGTTCCTTATCATGTCAAAGAACCTGATAGAGGCGTTGGGAAACCCCGCCACTATACCGGCAAATATCAGAAGGGACATGCCGTTCCCTATACCCTTTTCGGAAATCCTCTCTCCTATCCAGACCAGAAACATGGTCCCTGCAACGAGGGTTATGACCGATACCACTATGAAGGCCATTCCACCCTGAGGGACCACCAAGAACCCTCTGGGCGAGACCTGATTCTGGAGCCAGATGGATATGCCTATGGACTGGATAAAGGCTACGAAGAGAGTCAGGTACTTGGTGTACTCGTTAATCTTGTACCTTCCGTAATCCCCCTCCTCCTTGGCGAGTTGCTGGAGACGGGGTATGGCCACCGTGAGCAACTGCATCATTATGGAGGCGGATATGTAGGGCATAACACCCAGAGCGAATATGGTCATTCTGCCCAGGTTTCCTCCGGAAAATATGTCGTAGAGATTAAACAGGGTTCCCTGCAAGGACTGAAGGAAGTCATTCAGTGCGTTGGTATCTATGCCTGGAAGCGGTATATGGCTGCCCAACCTGTATATGGCGAACATAAAGAGAGTGAACAGGAACCTCTTGCGCAGGTCGGGCGATTCTAAGATATTCTTGAGGTAATCTATCACCCCTGGACTACCTCGTAGGAACCACCTGCCTTTTCTATCTTCTCCTTTGCGCTCTTGGAAAAAGAGTGGGCCTTTACCTTGAGCTTCTTGGTTAACTCTCCGTCTCCCAGAATCTTCACCGGCGAGCCTTTGGGAACTATACCCTTCTGAGCGAGAAGCTCGGGCGTGATTTGAGTTCCCTCCTCAAAAAGCTTTTCCAAGGTTTTCACGTTGACCGGAGCAAACCTCTTCTTGAAAACGTTGACAAATCCCCTTTTGGGAATCCTCTGATGCAGAGGAGTCTGTCCGCCCTCAAAGAAGGCCGGAAGGGTTCTGTCTCCAGACCTTGATGTCTGTCCCTTATGTCCTTTGCCGGCGGTCTTTCCCTGTCCGGCGGCTATACCTCTACCTACCCTCTTCTTTTTACCGGTGGCACCTTTGTTGGGCGCAAGCTCGTTAAGTTTCATCTTGAACTTCCTCCACTTGTATGAGGTGTTTTACCTTCTGAATGTTCCCCCTTACCATGGGGTTGTCTTCAAGGATTCTGGACTGCCTCACCTTCTTAAGACCCAAGCTCTTTACCGCCTGTATGTGTTCTTTCCTCTTGCCGGCAAGTCCTCTAACCAGAGTAACCTTAAGTTTCTTAGCCATAGATGCCCCTCCAAGGGTGATATACCTTAACCTTTAGCTTAGGCGTAGCGTAGATGTTATACCTGCTCTTTAGCTCCTCAAGGGGTATTCCCCTCTCTTGAGCCACCTCCTCAAGGGTTTTAAGCTGAAGGAAGGCATCAAAGACCGCTCTAACCACGTTGTTGGGATTTGTGCTACCCACTATCTTGGTCAGGACGTCGGTGTATCCGGCCAGCTCAAAGGTGGGTTTTGCCGCTCCTCCTGCGACTACACCGGTTCCCCTCCTTGCGGGCATCACGAATATCTTAGTGGGCCCGAAGGTTCCTATAACGTCGTGAGGAACGGTTCCGTTTATTATGGGCACCCTTATTATCTTCTTCTTGGCCTGCTCCACGGCCTTCGCTATGGAGAGGGGCACCTCCTTAGCCTTTCCGTGTCCGAACCCCACAAAGCCCCTTCTGTCTCCAACTATAACCATGGAGCTAAAGCCAAACCGCCTACCTCCTTTGGTCACCCTCGCCGTTCTTTTGGCGTAAAGGAGCCTCTCCTCCAGTTGAAGCTCGTCCACCATCTCGGCTATGCCCATCTCTCTTCTTCTCTTGTCTATCAGCGCATCTATGTTTTTGCCTCCCATGAAAGACCTCCTTAGAACTCTAAGCCTAACTCTCTACATTTGTCGGCAAAGGCTTTTATCTTGCCGTGATACTTAAATCCGCCTCTATCAAAGACGACCCTTTTTATTCCTTTATCCAGGGCTCTCTTTACGAGAACCTGCGCCAAGTTCTGAGCCGCCTCTACGGACTTTCCGCCCCGCTTTCCGGCCAGCTCTTCGTATTCTTTGTCCAAGGTAGATGCCCATACGAGGGTGTTGCCGGTGGTATCGTCAATTATCTGTGCCCTCAAGTGTTTGAGGCTCCTGTGTATGCAGAGCCTCGGTCTCTCTGGAGTGCCAAACACCTTCTTTCTAATTCTCCTGTGTCTTCTCTCTCTCTTCTCATGTCTTCCCAGCTTGGCCATTACCGAACTCCTCCTTTACTTCTTGCCTGCAGCCTTTCCGGGTTTGAGCTTGAGAACTTCACCCTTATACCTTATACCTTTACCCTTGTAAGGTTCGGGCTTTCTCAAAGCCCTTATCTCGGCGGCCACCTGGCCTACCTTCTGTTTGTCTATCCCGCTCACGTGTATCTCGTTTCCCTTCACCTCTATCTTTATCCCCTCCGGAACAGGATATACGTCCGGGTGGGATTTACCCAAGTTAAGCTCAAGGTTATTACCCTTCATAGAGGCTCTGTATCCCAACCCGTGTAGCTCAAGAACTACCGTGAAACCTTCAGATACACCCTTGACCATGTTCCTTATCAGTGCGGCGGTGGTTCCGTGAAGGGCTCTGTGATGAGACCTATCGGTGGGACGGGATACCTTTACCACCTTCTCTGCTTCATTAACTTCCACCTTGATGTCGGGGTGGACCTCCATGGAGAGCTTGCCCTTGGGCCCTTCTACGCTTACCGAGCTTCCATTTACGCTAACCTTAACGCCGTCGGGTATGGGTATAGGATTCTTGCCTATCCTTGACATCTTCTCCTCCTTACCATACGAAGGCTATAACCTCTCCGCCCTTTTTGAGCTTCCTCGCCTCGTGGTCTGTAATGACTCCGCTGTCGGTGGAGAGTATGGCCACTCCAAGACCTCTCTTTACGTAAGGTACCGTTCTGAGAGGTGAGTAAACCCTTTTACCGGGTTTAGAGACCTTCACAAGACCCGTAAGAGCACTCTTTTCCTTCTTAGGGTCTAAATACTTGAGGTGTATCCTGAGAGTATACTGGGTTCCCTTGGTATGCTCTTGGTCCTGGAGCTTTTCCCAGTCCTTTATAAAGCCCTCCTTCTTGAGAACTTCAAGGATACGCTCTTTCAGTTTTGATGAAGGAACGTCCACGTAATCCTTCCTTCGCATTATGGCGTTCTTAATGGCAGAGAACATGTCTGCAACGGGGTCCATATCCCTTTACCTCCGATTTACCAGCTTGATTTTCTAACTCCGGGCAGCTCGCCCCTGAGGGCCCTTTCCCGGAAACAGAGCCTACACATATTGAAGTATCTCAAATAGCCCCGCGGCCTTCCGCATATAGGGCACCTGTTCTTTCTCCTCGTCGTAAACTTGGGATAGTACTTAAGGTCCTTAGCTACCTTTCCCTTTTTAGGCATGTCAACCTCCTCAAAACGCTCTTATCGGCAGCCCCAGCAAGGACAGAAGCCACAGAGCTTCCTCATCTGTGCGTGCCGTGGTGTTTATAGCTATGTCCAGCCCTCTTATCCTATCCACCTTATCGTAATCTATCTCCGGAAAGACTATCTGCTCGGATATCCCGAAGGCGTAGTTTCCCCTTCCGTCAAAGGAGCGGGGGTTAAGACCCTTAAAGTCCTTGACACGGGGCAAGGCTACCGATATGACTCTATCAAGGAAGTCCCACATGCGCTCCTTTCTGAGGGTAACCTTAGCACCTACGGGCATGCCCTTCCTGAGCTTGAAGCCCGCCTCGGATTTCTTAGCTCTCCTTATCACGGGTTGCTGTCCGGTTATGAGCTTGAGGTCATCCATCGCGCGCTCTAAGAGCTTTATATCTTGAACCGCTTCACCGACGCCCATGTTAACCACTATCTTGACTATCTTAGGAACTTCCATCGGGTTCTCGTATCCGAACTTCTGAGTTAGCTTGGGTACCACCTCGTCTATATACCTTTTGTAAAGCCTCGGGACGTATTTTTTCTCAACCGCTGTAGCCATACCTTTAACCTCTCAACTCCTTTTCACTAACCAAGTCTATGTTCTCTCCACATTTTTTGCAGAACCTGAACTTTCTCAGAACCTTTTTCTCTTTGACTATCTTAAATCCAACCTTGGTCGGTTTCTTGCAGTTGGGACAAACCAGCATGACGTTGCTCACGTGAACCGGAGCCTCTACCTCGTATATGCCGCCCTCTCTTACGTTGGGAATTTCTTTAAGGTGTTTCTTTACTATGTTTACGCCTTCTATGACCACACGGCTTCTGTCTTTAGAGACCTCTATCACCTTTCCCGTCTCACCTTTGTTTGAGGCTTTGCCCCGAACCACCATTACTGTATCGCCTTTCTTTATCTTCGCAGCCATTTAAACCACCTCCGGTGCCAAGGAAGCTATCTTGGTAAAGCCCCTGTTCCTGACCTCTCTCGCTATAGGGCCAAGTATGCGGGTCCCCAGAGGCTCTCCGTACTGGTTTAGAAGGACCACCGCGTTATCGTCAAACTTTATGTAGCTTCCGTCTTCCCTCCTGACCTCTTTCGCCGTCCTGACCACCACGGCTCTGTAAATCTTCCCCTTCTTTGCGGCTCCGTTGGGCATCGCATCTTTTACCGTTACCGTGACCACGTCGCCGAGTGTTGCATACTTTCTCGGAGCGTAAGGAATCCCTATTATCCTCACCTTCTTGGCCCCCGAGTTATCGGCAACGTTAGTATAACTCTGTCTCTGTATCATGGTTAATCACCCCGAAAGTTCTTAAACGCTACTTCAAAAAGACAAAACACTATGATAGCATTTAAATTGGACGAAATCAAGTGCTTCTGCTTGGCTACGGAAAGAGTTCGTACTTTCTCGTTAAGAAATATATTCGCGTATTATCTGGAGCAGCGTGAGGAGCACCCTTTTGACGTCCTCTTTGTTCTTGGCGGACAAAGGTATAACCGGTATTCCTTCGTCTTCCGATATGTCTAAGGCGAAACTTATGTCGTCAGCAGACCAAGCGTTGGGCAAGTCTTGTTTATTTGCGCCTACCACGATGGGAACGGGGAACCTTGACTGGAAGAAGTTGATAATCCTTCTGGCCTCGTGAAAGGTTTTCGGGTCGGTGCTGTCCACCAAGATTATTATCCCTAAGGCTCCCTCTCCTAAGATTTCCCACATGAAGTCAAATCTGGACTGGCCGGGGGTTCCGAAGAGATAAAGCTCATGCTCGTCGTCTATCCTTATCTTTCCGAAATCCATGGCCACGGTGGTTTGGTGTTTTACCTCCTTCTCTCCCTTGGCGGTGGTCTTTCTTTCCGTGGCCACGGTCTTTATATCGCTGACCGTGTTTATGAACTGGGTTTTGCCGGCAGCAAAGGGTCCGGCTACAACTATCTTTATCTTCTTTATCGTCTTCATAGCTCCCCGTCAGATTTTTAAAGCTTCTTTATGCGTTCTATTATCTTGGCGAGCAGGTCAAGGGATATGGAAGGCCTTTGGGTTCTTTCCTTCTTTTTCCGCCTGAGTATTCCCGTGGCGAGAAATCCGTAGAGTGCTCTGTCCACCGTAAGCGTATCAAGTCCTGAGGCGGCCTTGCGTACGTCCGCTACGCTCCTGTTCCCGTCAACGAGGTCAAGAACCTTTTTCTCTTCTTCTGTAAGCTTAACCTTAGAGAGTATGTTTTCCCAGTTCTTATCCTTTTCAAAGATCAGCATTTCGTCGGATATCTTTCTCTCCACCTCCTCGGGAGTTAGGACCCGCGACGCCCTCATTATAAGCTCTTCCACGGGATAGAACACCGGTATGTCGGAGTTGTACTTTATGAATCCGGGGGTGAAGGAGAATATGCCCTCTTTGTTGCCCAACCTGCTGAGGAAGAACTTATCTATAGTCTTGTGGAGGTCCTCTTTCCTTATCCTGAGCTTGTCTAAGAGCTTGTCAAAGTCCCTGTCGGTGTAAACGCGAAAGACCTTGTCCACAGGCCTTGCGAATACCAGCTCCCCATCTTTTATGTAGTAGGCTATTACTATGTCCTTCCACTCCACTAAGAGAACACCGCTCTTTCTATCCTTAGCGAGAACCTGGAGTATGTCCGCAAAGTTGAATACAGATAAATCCCCTGTCAGTGCCATTTAATCAACCTATAGCTTCTTTAAGTTCCTTCTGCGCCTTTCTTATCTCCATAAGAAGCAATCCCAGCTTGGCGTTTACGTCGGCCAGCACGGTTAGAACCGCTTCCGTTCCTACCCCGGTAAGTATTATATAACCACTATCCCCCTTGACAGATATCTGTTCAAGGGTTCCCTTCTGAAGCTCTTCCACGACCCTCTCCCCTAAGGAGAGTATGGCGGCGCTCATGGCAGCCACCCTGTCCTCCTCTATCCCGGGCTTGAGAACGGAGGATATGGGTAGTCCGTCGGCGCTCACCAGCACGGCACCTTCCAAACCGGAACTCTTAATCAACTCCTGCAGTATGGCCTCGTATCTATCCATTATGTAAACCTCCCTTATCTCGCAAAAGCCTCAACATTTAAAAAAACCCAGCTCCTTTAGTATCTTCTCCTCTTCCTGGAGAATATTATATATCTCATCTTTTAGTGATTTATCATTTATTGACTCACAGTTCTTGGCCAAGCTCTGAGTCCTTGAGTGTAAGCGTTCTAAGTCCTCTTTGACTTTAAGCAATCTTTTTCTTATCTCTGCAAGGCTCTGACCGACCGCCTGTCCTATGGCTCCCGCTAAATCCAAGCCCGAGGGAAACTCTGCCCTCAAGTTGCCCTCGGCAACGAGCTGTAGGCCTTCTATAATCTTGGAGGTGTTTTCCGAAATCACGTCCAACTCTTCCTGAAGTTCGCTAATCTCTCTACTGCACTTGCTCTCCACGCTGGCGAGTATATCCTTTATGCTGTCTATTATTATCAGCATCTCTTCGTATATGGGGACGGTGGCTACGGCCTTTTCGTACCTTGACTGCTCAAAGAGGTCTATAACGTAAACCACTCTTCCCAAAACTCTCTCAAGTTTATCCTTAAGCCAGTAAAGTAGCAGAGACGTCCACCCTAAGGATACGATTAGGGATATGGCAACGGAGTAAAGCATGCCCACTCCGCCCAACCCGTAAAGTATCACGCATAGAGACAGAAAGAGGAAGGTGGAACTCAAGAAGAAGAACTTCACGAGCTCGTCGGATAAAGAAGCCTTCCTCGGAATCTCTATACTTCTGCTACTGGCCATACTTCACCTTTATCAGTTCCTTGAAGGAGATTCCCAAGTCGGAAATCTCCGAGGCCTTCGCAAAGAGCAGGTTATCGTCCCTTCTTATTACGGCGTAAACTCCCTTCAGGGATTTTAGGTAAGAGCTTACGGTCTCGTCAAAAACGGTGTTGTTAACGAAGCCCTTGGATACCGTGGAGGGGTGGAATATGAGGTTTACCTTCAGCTTAGATTCCGCAAGTTCCAACAGGTCGGTGTCAAAAGCTTCCTGCACCTTGTCCTCGGGAAGCTCGCCAAAGTAAGCCATATATACGTAGTCGGTGCCGGTTCCCTTTATGCGCTCTGCCAGTCCCTTGCCTCCTTCCAGATACCAGCTCTTTATACCTCTATCCCTGAGCGCTACCACCAAAGCCGCGGCGAATATGGCGCAGAGCTGGGACTCTTCCATAAACACGACCGCCACCTTTCTTATGCCCCTCCTCTTTATAAGCTCGGCCGCGCCGAGTGCCATTCTAAGCCTCGGATTGACTGTATCCGGAACTATGAAGTTGTTGCCTCCCGCAAGAGCAATTCCAAAAGGCAGACTTAAAGCTGCCAGACCCAAAAACTTCCTTCTGTCCATAGCCCTCACTCCTGTAGGTTTTCTTCTACGAATAGTTCCCTTCTCATAGCTATTTTACCCGTTCTGGCCAGCTCTTTTATACCAAAGGGCTTTAGGAGTTCTATAAATGCGTTTATCTTATCTTCGTCGCCCGTTATCTCTATGGTGTAGGTCTCGGGTGATACGTCCACCACCTTACCTCTAAATATCTCCACTATTCGCAGTATCTCGTCCCTCGCCCTTGAGGTGGGAGCGTGAACCTTAACGAGAACCAGCTCCCTCTCAACGTGGGGTACGTCGGTCAGGTCTCTAACCTTCAAGGTGTCTATCAGCTTCCTGAGCTGTTTTACTACCTGGTCTATAACTATGTCGTCCCCTATTACCTCTATGGTCATCCTTGAGAGCCCCTTCTCGTGGGTCTCTCCCACCGAGAGACCTTCTATGTTGTAGCCTTTACCGGCTATCAGGGTGGCTATCCTTGCCAAAACGCCCAGCTCGTTCCTTACGAGGACGTTGATTATGTGCTTGCGGGTTTCTCCCTTCTTAAGTTCTCTGAATCTGGGAGCCTTTACCGCTTTGATTCCTTCTACTCCTACCGTGTCAGCCATGAAAAAACCTCCTAACCTACGAGATACATAGTCTCTGCATCTGCATCTTTGCCGTCCTCAAGTATCATGTCCCTGTAGCTCTTTCCTGCAGGAACCATAGGCAGGACGTTTTCTTCCCTATCAACTACGAAGTCCATTATTACAGGCTTGTCCTCCACCTTCATGGCTTCTGCCAGAATCTCCTTAACCTCTTTGGGTTTTTCGGCTCTAAAGCCAACCGCGCCCATGGATTCGGCCAGCTTCACGAAGTCAGGCTGGAGACTCAGGTCCACCTCGGAGTATCTTCTATCGTAGAAAAGCTCCTGCCACTGGCGAACCATGCCCAGGTAGGCGTTGTTCACTATGGCCACCTTTATGGGTATCTTGTACTGAACGGCGGTGATTATCTCCTGCATGGTCATAAGAAAAGAGCCGTCCCCGTCTATACAGAAAACCTCCTTGTCGGGTCTGCCCACCTTGGCGCCTATGGCGGACGGAAGCCCAAAACCCATGGTTCCGAGTCCGCCGGAGTTCAAGAACTGCCTTGGGAAGGAGTATCTGTAGTACATGGCGGCCCACATCTGGTGCTGCCCTACACCGGCGGTTATTATGGCGTCTCCGTTGGTTATCTCGTATATCTGTTCTATAACGTACTGGGGTTTTATAACCTCTTTGGAGTTTTTGTACGTTAAAGGGTACATCTTCTTCCACTTCTCTATCTGAGCAATCCAGTCCTCTCTATCCTCCGGATACCTTAGTTTGGCACCTTTTCTCTTTATTTCACCTATCAGCTTGCCCAGAACTATCTTTACGTCGCCCACTATGGGCACGTCAACGGTTATGTTCTTGGATATGGAAGCCGGGTCTATATCTATGTGGATTATCTTGGCGTCCGGAGCAAACTCGTCAACCTTACCCGTGACCCTGTCGTCAAACCTCGCTCCGACGGCTATAAGCAGGTCGGCGTTGTAGACGGCCATATTGGCGTAGTAGGTTCCGTGCATTCCCAACATTCTAAGGGACAACGGGTGATTTTCCGGAAATGCACCTTTGCCCTGGGTGGTGGTGGCCACGGGAATCCTCATCATCTCGGCCAACTGGATAAGCTCCTCCTGCGCCTCAGCGTTTACCGCTCCACCGCCCACGTAAAGAACAGGCCTCTTGGCTTCCATTATGAGCTTGGCCGCCTTCTTTATCTGCTGAATGTTGCCCTCAACGTGGGGTTTATAGCCGGGCAGAGCTTCCTTGACCTCCTTTTCTGAAGGTATAGGAACGTCCGAGAGCTGCTGGGTTATGTCCTTGGGTATATCCACTAAAACCGGACCCGGCCTACCGGTCTTAGCTATGTAAAAGGCCTCTCTTATCATCAGGGGAAGCTCCTCTATGTTTCTGACCAAGAAGTTGTGTTTCGTTATGGGGCGGGTTATACCGACTATATCAACCTCTTGAAAGGCATCGTTGCCTATTAGGTGAGTAGGAACCTGGCCGGTTATCACCACTATGGGCACCGAGTCCATGTAAGCGTCCGCTATCGCGGTCACTATATTGGTAGCTCCGGGTCCCGAGGTGGTCATGGCGACGCCTACCTTGCCCGTCGCCTTGGCATATCCTTCCGCCATGTGTCCGGCTCCCTGTTCATGACGGGCGAGCACGTGGAGAAGACTTCCGTCTCTGTAAAGGGCGTCGTACACCTCCATTATCGCACCGCCGGGCAGTCCAAATATAACCTCAACCCCTTCTTTTTTAAGGGTCTCAATAACTATGTCAGCGCCTTTCCTTGACATTAAAAACCTCCTACGCCGCCTGAGCTTAAAAAAGTTATTTTAAATTTGTATTAATCTACTAACAAGTTCAAGTGCGTTTGCTCAGATGAGAATCCTGCATTTTATATACGACCATGTGGATAACCCCTGGGTAGGCGGTGGGGGTGCCGTCAGGGTGCACGAGCTTTACCGCCGTTTAACTAAGAAGGGCCACAGCGCCACAGTGGTATGCGGAAACTATCCGGGAGCTATGGAAGGTTTCAGAGAAGGCGTATACTACAAGTTCTTAGGTCTGCCCAAGTCTTACTATCTTAGCGTTCTATCTTACGGACTTTACGCCCATGCATTTCTGAGAAAGCGTTTCAGAGACTACGATATCGTAGTTGAAGACTTTGCACCTTGGAATCCGATTTTTTCTTATAAATTTCAAAATAAAATACCAACTCTTCTACAGATTCATCACAAGCATGATAAAGAAATACTGAGAAGATATTCCATATTCGGCTTGCCGTTCTATGTAATAGAACAGTTATATCCAAAGAAATTTTTGAATATTCTAAGTGTCTCGGAAGTAACCGCAAGAAAATTTGGATTCAAAGAGATAGATATAATTCCTAATGGTGTGGATTTGGTTGAACCATCTACGATAACTTTAGGAGACTACATCTTATACGTTGGCAGAATTGATTTTTATAATAAAGGTTTAGATGTATTGTTGAAAGCTGTTGAAGATGTTGATGTAAAACTATTCATAGTTGGTAAAGGAAAAGATTCTAAATTGTTAGAAAATAATTTGAATAGTCGCTTTTCTCTTTCCAGCAAGGTAAAGTATCTCGGTTTTGTTGACGAGTTAGAGAAAGTTAAGTTAATTGAACGGTGCAGGTTCTTAGTCTTGCCTTCCAGGTATGAAGGGCAGGGTATAGTTGTCCTTGAAGCAGCTTCTAAGGGAAAACCTGTATTGGTTAGCGATATAGAAGAGCTAAAGTATGTAGTTAAGGAAGGAATAGGTATATCCTTCAGAAGTGGAAATTCTGAAGATTTGAGGGAGAAGATAGAACTTTTATGGAATCAAAGAGGTTTGCTTGAAAAGCTTTCCAAAAGAGCTTTGAAATACGCCAAAAACTTCACATGGGACAGGATAGCCGACAGATATGAGAGATTTCTGCTCTCTCTCACACAATCTAAAGGTAAAGAATCCTCAGCGATGTGATTCCCTGCGGTGGCCGTGAAGGTGAACTGACCGGTCCTTTAAACAAATAGAGCAGTTACATAGATGTTTTAGAGGTAGGTCTGTCTTTGTGTGCCAGCCATACGAAAAACAGAGCCACTACTATCACTCCGAGACCTACTAAAAACATACCTATAGTGTATTCACTCATCTTCTTCTTCACCTCTATTTAATCAAATATATACCTGCCACAAAGAGAATACTCCAGAGAGTAAAGCTTACGAGCATGGATACAAATGGCAATTTTTGAGTCTGAAAGAGCGGAGTAATCAATCCTACGGAGAGAAATATTACCGCTATCGTCAAGAAGTGCTTGCCTATTTCCCTGTAAGTTCCCCTTCTGAGCTTCATGAGTCAACGTATATTCGCGGTTAGTTATGCTTTATACCTCCCAAGGTCATCTTCCTGATTCTTACCGTGGGTTGGGCGTCCGTTACGGGAACACCCTGTCCGTCCTTGCCGCATGTACCTATCGCCCACCCTAAGTCGTTTCCTACCGCGTCTATGTCCTGCAAAGCTCTTGGGCCGTTTCCTATCAAGGTGGCACCTCTTATTGGATAGGTTATCTCTCCGTTCTCTATCATGTAGCCTTCCATAATCTCAAAGACGAAATCGCCCGTGACGGTGTTTACCTCACCTCCACCCATCTTCACCACGTAGACCCCACTCCTGGTGTCCTTCAGAATGTCCTGCGGATTGTCCCTGCCTTTATCTATGAAGGTATTGGTCATTCTGACTATGGGTATGTGGGCGTAGCTCTGCCTTCTGCCGTTGCCGGTGGAGCTTTTACCCTCCCTCATAGCTCTGAGCCTGTCGTACATATAACCCACCAGATATCCGTCCTTTATGAGAACCTTCCTCTGTGCCGGAACACCCTCGTCGTCTACGGTGAAGGAGCCGTTGTGTGTGGGTAAAGTGGCGTCGTCCACCACGCTCACCAGTTCGGAGGCAACCTTCTGTTCCAATTTTCCCGCGTAAACGGACAGCCCTTGCTGAACCAAATCCGCCTCAAGTCCGTGTCCCACCGCTTCATGAATCATAGTTCCCCCCGCCTGAGCCGACATAACCACCGGAAAGCTACCTGCCGGTGCGGGTTTTGCTTCCAGCATGAGCAGTGCTCTCTCTGCAGCCCTCTGAGCTACCGTTTCCGGAGGGGTATCTTCAAAAATCTCAAAGCCCTTTCTGCCCCCCAGAGATTCGTATCCGCGCTGAAGCTCTTCGCCGTTGGTGGCTACGACCTCAACGAAGAAAACCACCCTCTTCTGGATATCCTCCGCCGTTTCACCCAGAGAGTTTATGACCAGTATCTCCCTCGTTTTGTCCATCAGCACGGACATAACTTGCTTTATTCTGTCCCCGTAGCTCCTGGCCTTTTCTTCGGCTCTCTTGAGCAACTGAGCCCTGTAGTGCAGGTCTTGTGAATCGGGGTCTATGATGACGGGTGTCCAGCCCTCTAAGTGTCTCTTACCTATGGCCACGGCACCGTGCCCTTCAGACCTCGCAAGAGCTTTTGCCAGCTCTAAGAGTTCCTCGTAGGTAGGTCTGGTGGTGTATCCGTAATAGGTACGTCCGTCCTTTATCAGCCTCAATCCTACGCCCTCGTCTATACCGAAGGAGACCTTGTCTATCTTGCCGTTTTCCAGGTGCATTCTTGAGCTTTTGGATTTCTCGTAGAATATCTCCCCATACTCACCCCCGCCGGACATGAGATTGGAAAGTATGTATCCCGCCTTGTCCTTTAGCATCTCCTTTATGTCATTGTCTATAGAGGCTTTCATCATCTCCACGCACCTCCTAAAAGTCCGTTTCGGAAAAGTCCGATTCTCCCAAAACTTTTATGCCCTCAATGTGGGCTTTTATACCTTCAATCAATTCCAGAAGCTCACCGAAGCGGTAAGGTGTGGCTATCAGGTCAACCACACCTTCTTGATTGTCTCTCGTCCTCACTATCGCCAGCCTGCCCGCTCCGTCTATTAGGGAGTTAAAAAGACCTATGTCCTTTTTTGGAAGCTTGACGGTCAGAACCTTAGCCCTTACCTCGCTTCTTTTTCTCAACGATTTTTGCATTGAACAGCTCCCTCAGCTTCAAAATAACCTCGTCGTGCTCCCGTCCTCCCTCTT
>JALWEG010000067.1:0-31939 GCA_027014155.1 Aquificaceae bacterium | reverse complement strand
TCAATTCCATTACCCAACCATTGTTGTATTGTGTGGCTATCTGGTCATCCAAACCTTCTCGTCTTTCTCCCGTCCTCCCTCTTTTTTTTTAAGGGTCTGAAGTCCGCGTCCGGGTGCAGGGCCCTGAGCTCACCGAGTCTGTCCTGAATCGCTCTCCAGTCCTGCTCTGAGAAGAGGAAGACCGTTTTACCTCCTTCTTTCGTTCTCGTCGCCCTGCTCAGGGCTTCTTTCAGGAAGGGGTCTGTCTCCTCCTCCTTACCTGCCGAGCTTAGGCTGAAGCCTCCCTCAATCAGCCGGGAGAGGGGTAAGATGTCTTTTATAAGGTAGGACTTGATTACGGCCAGTCTGTAGGCGGACAAGGCGTCCCTGGTTCTTGCGTCTACTCCGCCACGGCTTATCACTTCCTCAAGGTAGAGCAGACTCTCCAACGGAACTTCTTTAAAGTCCTCGTAAAGCTCTACCTCCTCAAGAACCGTCTCTGGGTTCTCAAGGGATTTGAAGAGTATAAGGTTGTTGACCTCTCTGTGGAGCATGCCCCATATCTTTTCTAAGTTAAAGCCCCTGTAGTAAAGCTCCTCAATAAATTCCAGCGCTTCCCTAACCTTGGACTCAAGCAGTGTTTTTATAAATCTTAGAAGCTCTTCCTTCGTGAGTATTCCCAGCAGCTCCTTGACGCTCTCAAGGGTTATGTTTGCCTCCGTGTACGCGGTTGCCTGGTCAAGGAGTGAGGCCGAATCCCTCATACTGCCGTCGGAAAGCTCTGCCAGTAAGCTCAAGGCATCTTCCGAGTAATCTATCCCCTCCTTTTGGCATATACCTTTCAGGTATTCCAACACCTCTTTTTTGCCCGCTCTCTTGAATACTATCCTCTGGCACCTGGAGAGTATGGTGGGAAGTATCTTGTCATACTCGGTGGTGCACAGAACGAATATGGTGTTCTCGGGCGGCTCCTCCAAGGTCTTGAGCAGTGCGTTGAAGGCCTCTTTGGTTAGCATGTGGGCCTCGTCAATTATGTAAACCTTATACTTCCCCTTTAGGGGTCTGTAATTGACAGCTTCCCTTAAAGCTCTAACATCGTCTATACCTCTATTGGAGGCTGCATCTATTTCCACTAAATCCGGGAAGGAACCTTTATCTATCTCCCTGCAGTTTTCACACTCTCCGCAGGGCTCTCCTTCCGCAGGATTTAGACAGTTGACCGATTTGGCCAACAACCTCGCCAAGGTGGTCTTGCCCACACCTCTGGGTCCTGCGAAGAGGTATGCGTGGGCTATACGGTTTGCCTTTACGGAGTTCTTTATTATCTTAACGGCTACCTCTTGGCCGACTACTTCCCTAAAGAACCTCGGTCTGTATTTCCTCGCAAAGGGAACGTAGGACATCAACTTCCTCTATCTCTCATCTTACTAAGTTGCTCTTCCAAAAACACAAGCATAAGGGGAATTTGCTTCTTTACGTTCTCATCGGATATGTTTTCCTCCTTTAGTTCCTGAAGCATCTTTATGGTTAAGCTGAGAATTTCTTGGTAAAAGCTCCTTTGGTCTAACTCTCCCGACTTCCTTTTGTCTTTCAGAGCTTTGAGCTGCTGGGTAAGAGCTTGACTGCTCATGGAAAATTCACCTCCTGCCCTTTGATTTCGGAATAAACCCGCACACGAGACGGCGGGCTTACCCTTGCTCCCTTTCGGGCCTGGGGGGGTTCACCCTGTCCCGTTGCGGGCTTACATATAAATATACAAGTTTTCCCTCATGTATGTGGAAAAGAGTCCCGTGAGCAGCTATATTTAAATAGTCGTTTATTAATTGCAAGAGGAGGGCCTCGGAGATGTGCAGAGATTGCGGGTGCTCTATAACGGACGGCGGCAAGCAATCGGAACATGAGCGTATCGCTGACTCAAAAACCCTGGAAGTCTTAACTAAAATCTTGGACGCCAACGATAGACAGGCTAGCTCAAATAGGCAGCATTTGGATAGGTACGGAATATTGGGAATAAACCTCATGAGTTCACCAGGGGCCGGTAAGACCACGCTTTTGGAAAGAACTATAGACGCTCTGAAGGGAAGACTCAGGGTTGGTGTGATAGAGGGAGATTTGGAAACGGAAAGGGACGCTGAGAGGGTAAGAAGCAAAGGAGTCCCGGCCTATCAAATAACTACGGGTCAGGCCTGCCATTTGGACGCCTCAATGGTTCATAAGGCCCTCCATCACTTACCCCTGGAAGATATAGACGTACTTTTCATAGAGAACGTCGGTAATTTGGTGTGCCCCGCCGTTTACGATTTGGGCGCCCACATCAACGTCGTGCTCCTGTCCACCACCGAGGGGGACGACAAACCTGAGAAGTACCCTGTTATGTTCAAGAGCGCCAAGCTGATGCTCATAACCAAGATAGACCTGCTGGAGTATATGGACTTTGACCTTGAAAGGGCGGTAGCTTCGGCGAGAAAGGTAAACCCAAAATTGGATATAATCAAGTTGTCGGCCAAAACGGGTGAGGGAGTGGAAAGGTGGATAGAATTTATCTCAGAAAAACACTCCAAAACTCCCTCCGTAAGGGAGGAAGTGCGGTAAGTTATCCGCAAGGGCGTTAAAATAAAGGTTATGGCTTATAACGAAGGTAGCTCCGTCATACCCTTAGTATACGGGTGTGGGTAGGAGTAGAGGCGGAGTGAACCCGCCTGCTGTGGTAAGGGACACGTTAAGTGTTCAAACCCACACGAAGCTCTGCCACAGACGGCGGAGAAGTTCACAGAAAGCAAAAGGAAACTTAGGGTAGGTTAGATGCCTCAAAAGAAGCTTGTTAGGAAGGAACCTAAGGAGGAGCGCAAGCTCAAGATAATAAGGGAGGCCTGTAAGCTCTTTGCGGAGAAAGGCTACTACAGCACAACCATACCCGATATAGCCGAAGCCCTCGGTATGAGCGCCGGAAATCTATACAACTACTTTGAGTCTAAGGAGGAGCTTGCGAAGGAGACTATGCATACAGTTTCCTCATTGATAGCCGAGAGGTTGAGAGAGATAAATGAGATGGATTTATCTTCGCAGGAAAAGATAAGACTGATGGTGAAGAGCTTTTTTGAGATATACATGCAGGAGCCTGAGCTTATAGATTACTTTCTGAGGGTTTTCCTCTCCAACAGAGAGGTATTCAAGAACGGGTGTGAGGGATTTGCCTGCGTAGGAGAGGTGGTCACGGAGGTGATGGTTCTCCTGTCCAAGGGTGTGGAAAGGGGAGAGCTGAGAAATCAAGATTTCTTCTCCGCCTTCGTAACCATGATGGGTCCTATGGGCGGTATAGCCTTCCTTTACGGAGAGGGCCTTTTAGAGAAGCCCATAATGGACTACCTTGATGACATATCCACCAACATCTGGAATGCCCTCAAGGCATGACCCTACCGATTATCTTGTGAACTAAGTATTCCACTGTTTTCCCGTAAGGCAGTATCTCTTTCACTTCTCGCTCTATCTGAGAGTGAAGTTCCTTCGCAATGTCTAAAGCCCTTTCCCCGTAAGCTTCGTAGTATCCGTCCCTGTCCAGTATATCGTCCGTTATCTGGAATAGAAGTCCTACCTTTCTGCCTAAACGCTCCAAGGAATCCCTGTCTTCATAACCCGAACATATACCGGCACACAGAAAAGAGGCCTCAAACAGAGCCGCCGTCTTGAAGAGACTTACCTTCTCCTTGTCCCTTTCCCCCTTTATATCAAGAACCTGACCGCTTACCATACCCCAGATTCCCGCCTTCTTAGCTATCACGTTCACTATCTCAAGAGCTTGCTGTGGGGGAACCCTCCTGAAGGCACCCGGCCGGGAGAGAATCTCAAAGGCGTAGGTGAGCAATGCATCTCCGGCAAGTATGGCCATGGCCTCGCCAAAGACCCTATGGCAGGTAGGCCTTCCCCTCCTCTCATCGTCGTCGTCCAGAGCTGGCAGGTCGTCGTGAACGAGGGAGTAGTTGTGTATCATTTCCAGAGCGCAGCCTACCAACGCAGCGTCCTCTAAATCTCCACCCAACTCCCGGGTTATCGCCATGAGGAACAGGGGCCTTATCCTTTTACCCTCTTGGAAGAGGTAATAGGCCATGGCTTCGTAGAGCTGATGGGGCTCAAAAGGCTTGAGAAGCTCCTTGAGCTTTTTATCAATCTTGTCCTTCCAAATTTTTAGCTCTTCCATCTCGGCGTCCGAACTATTAAGATAATATTTTTACGAGGTGAAAGGTTGGAACATCTTACCAAGGAACAGGTAGAGGAGCTTAAGAAAGATTTAGTGGAGCGCAGGGAAAAGCTCCTTGAGCACATGAGGCAGCAGATAAAAGACCCCTCCAACGTCGCCTTTGAGGGGGGCGATGAGATAGATAGAGCGGACCTTGAGGAGGAGAGGTTTATAACCTTCAGAATTACAGGCAGGGAGGCGAGGCTTCTTAAGAAGATAGATTACGCCCTTAGAAAGATAGAGATGGGTACCTTCGGCGTGTGCGAGATGTGCGGAAAGCCTATACCCTTTGAGAGGTTGAAGGCGAGACCGGTAACTACCATGTGTATAGAATGCAAGGAGTATGAAGAGGAACACGAGAATGAGTGAAGAAGGTATGGAATGGGCTTTTCCGAGGATAAAGAGACTTCCCCCCTACGTCTTTGCGGTTGTAAACGAGCTCAAGTATAAGCTCAGAAGGGAAGGAGAGGACATAGTAGACCTGGGAATGGGAAATCCGGACCTGCCGCCCGATAGAAGGATTATAGACAAGTTGTGCGAGGTGGCTCAAAGGCCCAACGTTCACGGCTACTCGGCCTCTAAAGGGATACCCCGTTTGAGGAGAGCTATCTGTGAGTTCTACGAAAAAAGATACGGAGTATCCTTAGACCCGGACAGGGAGGCGATAATGACCATAGGTGCCAAGGAAGGATACTCCCACCTGATGCTGGCTCTCGTGTCTCCCGGAGATACCGTGCTGGTTCCCAACCCCACCTATCCTATACACTACTACGCACCCATAATAGCCGGCGGACAGGTAAGGAGCGTTCCCCTCATTTTTGAGGAGGGAAACTTTCAGGAGAACTTTCTCAGGAAGCTCTACGACACGGTAAAGGGCTCCATGCCGTCTCCCAAGGCTATAGTGGTCAGCTTTCCCCACAACCCTACCACCGTCAGCGTAGATATGGACTTCTTCAAAGAGTTGGTGGGCTTTGCCAAAGATAAGGGTATATGGATAATCCACGACTTTGCTTACGCTGACATAGCCTTTGACGGATACAGACCCCCCTCAATACTTGAAGTGGAAGGTGCCAAAGATGTGGCGGTTGAGCTTTACTCCATGTCAAAAGGCTTTTCCATGGCAGGCTGGAGGCTCGCCTTTGTTGTGGGGAACGAACTGATAATCAAAAACCTCGCTCACCTGAAAAGCTATCTGGACTACGGGGTTTTCACCCCCATACAGGTGGCTGGCATAATAGCTCTTGATGGTCCCTACGAGACGGTTAAGAGGAATGCGGAGGTTTACGAAAAAAGGAGAAACGTTCTGGTCAGCGGACTAAACAGCGCCGGCTGGAAGGTAGAGAATCCTAAGGCCACCATGTTTGTGTGGGCCAAGGTTCCCTCTTGGGCGGGCATGAACTCCTTAGATTTCTCCATGTTCCTGCTCAAGGAAGCTAAGGTGGCGGTCTCACCCGGCGTAGGATTCGGTGAATACGGCGAAGGTTTCGTTCGCTTCGCCCTGGTGGAAAACGAGAAAAGGATAAGGCAGGCGGTCAGAGGTATCCGTAGAGCGCTGCGGAGACTCCAGGCGGCGGTATGAACAGGGCTCTCTACTACGGCGAGGGCTTGTTTGAAACCCTGAGGTGGAAGGGGGAGAACGAAAAACTCAGGCTCCACTACCGAAGGTTGAAAAACTCTGCGGACTTCTTCGGAATACCCTGCCCCTCTTATGAGGAGTTTCTTTCTGATATAACCACCGCCGTAGGCGGTGGTATGAATAAATACGTAAAGTACTGCCTCTTCTCCGAGGGCGGGGAGCACTTCGCGGACGAACCGACGGACTATATCTCACAGGTTATAGTCAAAGAGTTGCCCGTGCCGCCGAAGGAGGTAAAACTCTGTCTGTCGCCCTACAGAAGGCACTCGGCCAACCCCCTGCACGGACATAAGACCACCGGCTACCTCTTCAACGTCCTCGTAAAGAGGAACGCCAAAGGGAGAGGATACTTTGACGGTGTAGTGCTAAACGAGGAGGAAGCTATAACCGAGTGTTCCTCCTCAAACCTGCTCCTTCTAAAGGGAGGCCGTCTCTACACGCCGGCAAAGGAGTGCGGACTTTTGTGGGGGACTACCTTAGAGGTGCTTGCCAGGGAGTTGGACGTCAGGGAGGAAAGATTAAAGCTCCAAGACCTTGAGCAGGCACAATCTATCTTCCTGCTAAACTCCCTGATAGGTGCGGTGCCGGTGTCGAAGTTTGAGAGCGCTTCCAAGGGAATTGACAGAGAGCTGCACGCGGAGTTGCTCAGGTGCATAGATAGGTATGAAAAACTCAGCCCTCAAGGCTGACCTTGACCATCTTGGAAAACTCCCTTACCAGCTCGTTCAGCCTGAGCACCGCTCCCTTGTTTTCCCGTCTTATCTTAACCAGGTGATGCCACCGTCCCTCCTTGAACACGCTCAGAACCTCCTCCGATACCTTATCTCTTATCTCCTCCTCAAGGCTCCTTGACGCCTCAATTAGGTAGAGGCGCCAAAAAGGTGGAAGGTGCTCGCGCTCCCTTCTCCTTAACTCTTCGTCGGTGAAGAGTTCAGGCCTTAAGCCCTCAAGGCTCTTGATGGCCTCGTGATGGGGAAATACGCTCTGCACCACCAGCTCCTTGCGGGAGTTCAGAAATGCCCTCCAGAGGTACTGGAAGAACTCCTCATCGGAGGAGTAAGAGGGAACGGAGAGTATGTTGTCGGCGGAGACTACCACAACTATATCCTTTGAATCCGTAGCGTCGGGAGTGTTGGAGAAGTGAAAGTTCTTTCTCCTTCCGAAGCTCAGCTCCAGCACCTTTATCACCCTCTCTATACCAAAACCCACCGGCTTTAACGAACCCTCGCACTCGGGACAGCTCAGCTCCTCGCGCCTGTAGCCGCACTTGGAACAGTAAAAGCGTTCCATAAACATGGAGTAGGTCATGAGCGTGGAGCAAGCAGGACACTCAGCTATAAAGCCGCACCGGGGACAGAACATATAACTGTATCCCCTCTTCCTCGCCAAGAAAAGTATCTCCCTATCCGAGTTCTCGGCGATGTACTCGGCCAGCCCTTCGCTGATTATCTCCGACGGCGAGCGACGAAACACCCTAATACCCCTCTCACGGAACGACCTTTCCTCCTTAAGCTCCCCCGCCACCACCAAGCGCCTGCTGTGCACCGAAGCCACCGCAGAGGCCAGCGTAAGCCCCGCACCCGCCTTCTTGGCCAGCAGGTAAGCCACGTTGCGCATATCAAGTCCGAAGGCGTGCTCAAGCCTCACCCCCTTCGTGGCCTCGTCAAAGAGAACCACCTCCCCCAAGCTATCAAAGGGAATGAGAGAGGCCAGAAAGCTTCCCACCACCACGCAGGCGGAGCCGGCCGTCGTGAACCACGTATCGTACATAGCCTTGGGATTCAGACGGGAGCTTACCTCCAATACCCTGTCCCCGAGGCTTTCCGAGAGAATGTCTTTAAGTTGCAAAAGGTCTCTGAGCCTGGGAACGAGCACCAAGACCGACCTGCCTTCCGAAAGGCTCCTCTCGGCTCTCTCAATTATCTTTTTTATTAAAAAATCTAACTCGCCTTCGGCGAGTTGGTATCTGTAAAAACTACGACCTTCGGCCACTTCTTGCTTCAGCCTGAGTGGGAACCTCAAGGTCGCCGGATAGGTAAGCTCCTCCGTAAGGATACCCCTCCTTACCAGCTCCGTGGCCTGAGACACCCTAAAGCCCTTCTCCCTTAGCTCCTCTTCGCTCACTCCTAAAGAGCTGTAAGCCAAAAGTATGAGCTTCTTCTTCTCCTCGCTCCTCACCCTCCTGAGCGCTTCCTGCAGGGGAAGCTTCAGGCTAAAGACCCTCGTGCTAACCTTCGGTATGTCCCACTCCTGTCTGACCTCCAGTATCCCCTTCTTCCTTAGAGCCTCCAGCACCTCTTTGGAGAACTTTCTCACGAAGGTGCCGAGACCCACCCTCCTCCTCTTGAGCAGATACTCAACCACCCCCTTGGTAAAGGAGTCCAGGCCCAGCGTGTCCTTCCTTCTGGGATACACGAAGCCCTTTTTCCTCCAGACGAAGTGAGACGGCAGGAGCTTGAACAGGAGCCTGTAAGGCTGAGTGAGGTGGTAAGGTGCCAGCTCCTTGAATATATCTAAGTGGTGCTCCTTAACGATTGGAGCTTTATCGGGGAACTCAATAACCCTCTTCTCGGAGTCCCCCTCGTAGGCTACGCCCACCACCACTCCCGTGGTGGCTCCCTCCTTAAGGGGAACGAGCGCCCTGAAACCTACCGGATTCCTCTCAAGCTCCGCCCTGTAGAGACCTACCCTCCCGTTGGGGAGAGCCACCTTCAGGAGCATTAATCCTTCATGGCCTCAAGAACCTTCTTATCCAGCTCGGCCATCTTATAGACGTTTCCCGTGTGTGCGAAAGGTATGACGCCCGTTATCGTGGAACCGGGAAAGAGGGAGTTTTCCACCCTATCTATGCCCATCTCAAAGACGGATACGGGGAAGGGAACCCCCTCTATCTCTCCGACTATCTCCTTGGCGCCTCCGTAGCAGGTCAGGGACTTGTCGGGAGCGAATATCTGCACGGCAAGCCTTGAGGTTTCTCTGATATTTTCGGCAGTGGCTGACTTGGAGCTTACGGCTATCCTCAAGGTTCTCTCATCTATGGGATAGACCCAGGTTATAAAGGTCATGTGAAGGTTCCCCTCTCCGTCCGTGGTTCCCACAACCACCGGAAACACGTTCAGGTCTCTCATAAGGTCTATGAGCTCTCTGGGAAGCATCTTCAAAACCTCCTTATCAGGCCTTTGCGAGCACCTTGTCCTTGAAGTCCTTCAGCGTAGGCGGGATTCTCACAGGCTCCGATAGATGCCCTTCAAGGACTTCCATGGTCTTGTAGCCGTTGCCGGTTATGTAGGCTACCACCACCTCATCGGGAGATATAACCCCCTGCTGGACGTACTTCTTCAGCACGGCCACGGTGGTTCCTCCCGCGGTCTCAGTGAATATGCCCTCGGTCTCGGCCAAGAGCTTGATGGCCTCAATAATCTCCCGGTCTGTGGCGGTCTCCCACAGGCCGTTGCTCTCCTTGGCCACCTGAAGAGCGTATATACCGTCCGCCGGATTGCCTATGGCTATGGACTTGGCTATGGTATCCGGTCTTACCGGCTTAATGAAGTCCCTTCCCTCCTTCCACGCCTGAGCTATGGGAGAACAGCCCAAAGCCTGAGCGCCCAGCATGCGAGTGTTGACTTCCTCTATCAGTCCCACCTTCTTGAATTCCTGCAGACCCTTCCATATCTTAGTGTAGAGCGAGCCCGAAGCGGCCGGAGCCACCACCACGTCCGGAGCCCTCCAGCCCAGTTGCTCCACCACCTCAAAGGCGAGAGTCTTAGAGCCTTCGGCGTAGTAAGGCCTTATGTTTATGTTTACGAAGGCCCAGCCGAGGTCGTTGGCAATCTCGGAGCAGAGCCTGTTGACATCGTCGTAATTTCCCTCCACGGCCACCACCGTCGGGTTGAACACGAGACTGCCTATTATCTTCTGAGTCTCAAGGTTGGCAGGTATAAAGACGAAGCAGTTCATATCCGCCTGAGCGCAGTGGGAAGCCACCGAGTTGGCAAGGTTGCCCGTTGATGCACAGGCACCGGTATCAAAACCGAACTCCTTGGCCTTAGATATGGCCACCGAAACCACCCTATCCTTGAAGGAAAGCGTGGGATGGTTAACCGAGTCGTCCTTTATGTAAAGGTTCTTAAGTCCCAACTCTCTGCCCAAGTTCTCCGCATGTCTGAGAGGTGTAAAACCTGCGGACAGACCCACCGTAGGATTCTCAACCGGCAGAAGCTCCGAGTACCTCCACAAACTTTTCGGTCTGCTCTCTATGACCTCACGGCTAAGGCTCTTTTTTATCTCCTCGTAGTCGTAAACCACCTCAAGGGGACCGAAGCAGAACTCACACACGTGTATAGGTTCAACCGGATAATCCCTGCCACACTCTCTACACCTCAGGCCCTTAACTCTTGCCAACGCACCTCCTCCGAATCTTCTTAAGAGGTAATATTTTAACCGATTTTATCACCAAGGAGTTTTGCCTTGAATCTGAGCGAGCTTTTGTCAAATTCTTATGAGAGCTTCCTTTCTAACGCCTACAGTGCAAGCTTTATAAGGAGGTTATAAAATATAAAGTTTGGGGATTAGTCTGCTTTCCCGATGGATAAAGACTTAAAAGGTGAGATACTCAAATGTATAGAAGAAACCGTAGGACTTGATGAGGTTATGGTTATCCTCTTCGGTTCACACTCCTCAGGTGAAGCAACGGAGCTGTCCGATATAGATATCGGGATACACTCCTTTGCGCCCATAAGCGATGAGGATTTCCTTAAGCTGCAGGAGGCTTTGAACCTGAATGTGAACACCCTCAAGAGGATAGACCTACTGGAGCTTTCTTCTGCAAGCTTGGACTTCCTTGAGTTCGCCCTTAAAGGTGCTACCGTATGGCATGTGGGGAGAGAGTATCTAAAAAACTGGCTCAAACCGAGAGAGCTTTAAAGAAACTGAAGGAGCTCGGTGGTCTTGAATCCGAACTGGATAGGGAAATACTTCACGAGGTGGCGGCCAAGAGATTTGAATACACCTACGAATCCTTGTGGAAAACGGCAAGGCTTTTCCTTCTTGAGAATAAAGGTCTTGAATGCAACTCTCCAAGGAGACCTTTTCAAATAGCCTACCTTCGGTAGTGAGAGTCAACTACTCCTCCCTGACGGAAGGAGCTTGTAGGTGAGGTTAGCCACGCATAGCACAGCCAACGCTCCCTACATCGGGACGGTTGACAGCGCCCCACACGGAGGGTCTTGCCTCTCCGTGTCCCGACTCCCCTCCAAGGGAAGCCAGATAGTGCTCATCATGCCTACCCCGAAACCGTTTCTCTCCGCGCAGGAGCGAAGAGTGCCTTTGGGGTTATGGCTATTTTAGCATATTTTTCGGTCTCGGAAAGGGCCTCCGACCGCAAGGAGGAAACCTGATGAGCCTGATAAAGGTTAAGAGCGGAGGTGTTTGGGGGATAGAGGGTTATCGGGTTGACGTGGAGGTTGATGTGTCCCCCGGTTTACCTTCCTTTAACCTCGTAGGTCTGCCGGACACGGCCGTAAAGGAATCCAAAGAGAGGGTTAGGAGCGCCATCAAAAACTTGGGATACGGCTTCCCGCAAAAGCGCATAACCGTCAACCTGTCTCCTTCCAATATAAGGAAGCAGGGGACTTTATACGACCTGCCCATAGCGCTCGGTTTGCTATTCTTAGGCGGATACCTGCCCGGAGACCTCTTGGAGGACTCGGTCTTCCTGGGAGAGCTTTCCTTAGACGGTTCTATAAAGAAGGTGGTCGGAGCGCTGCCCATAGTAGTTTCTTTGAAAGATGAGAACGTTAAACGCTTCTTTCTGCCCGTGGAAAACGCCGTTGAGGCCTCTTTTATAGAAGGTGTAGAGGTTTACGGAGTCGCGAACTTAGGGGAACTAATCGGCTTTTTGAGGGGGGAGGTGAATCTGAAACCCATACGCAAGGGTTTAGAGGAACTATTAAGCTCCAAAAGGGAGCTGGACATAGACATGGGAGAGGTGCTCGGACAGGTTTTGGTTAAGAGAGCCTTGGAGATAAGCGCCGCGGGTGGACACAACCTGTCCATGGTTGGCTCTCCCGGCTCCGGAAAATCTATGCTGGCCAAGAGGATGCAAACCATTCTCCCTCCCATGGACTTTGATGAGATAGTGGAAGTCAGCAGGATATACAGCGTGGCCGGGGAGCTTGGCGGAACACTTATAACCCAGAGGCCTTTCCGCTCTCCCCATCACACCGCGTCCGAGGCTGCCATTATCGGAGGTGGTTCTGTTCCCTCACCTGGGGAGGCCTCTTTGGCGCATAGAGGTGTTTTATTCCTTGACGAGCTTCCGGAGTTTCCGAGGAAGACTTTGGAAGCTCTAAGGCAGCCCATAGAGGACGGATACGTGAATATCTCAAGAGCACAGGGTAAGGTTAGATTCCCCGCGGAGTTTACCTTGGTGACCGCCCAAAATCCGTGTCCCTGCGGCAATTACGGAGACCCCTTTAAGCAGTGCTCCTGTTCGTCCTCGCAAATCAGGTCTTACACCTCAAAGGTGTCCCAACCTATAAAGGACAGGATAGACCTGCATGTATGGGTAGAGCCGGTTGACAGAGGAGAGCTTTTAAAGAACAAAAAGGGAGAAAGCTCCAAGACTATAAGGGAAAGAGTTCTTAAGGCGTACCTGATACAGAAGGAGAGGTTTAAAAACTCCAAGACCGCTTTCAACGGCAGAATGAGCAACAGGGAGGTGGAACTGTACTGTATAAACATGATGGACTCCCAGGCGAAAACACTGCTAAAGAACGCCATGGATAAGCTCAATCTCTCCGGTAGGAGCTACTTCAAGGTGCTGAAGGTCTCCAGAACCATCGCAGACCTTGAGCAAGAAGAGAACATAAAAGCGCACCACGTAGCTGAAGCCCTGCAATTTAGAGGCGCTTGATATGAATGCATCAAGGAAATTGGGACTTTGGGAGGCGGTATCTCTTGCGGTGGGAACGATGATAGGTGCGAGCATATTTTCAATACTGGGGGTGGGTGCTCAAATTTGTGGAAACAGTCTGCCGCTTGCTTTCGGAATAGGAGCTTTAGTATCTCTATCGGTAGCCTACTCCTACGCCAAGCTCGGCTCGGCCTACGTGTCAAACGCCGGCCCCATAGAGTTTATTCTAAGGGGGATAGGAAACAACGTTCTAACCGGAACACTGAGCCTTCTTATGTGGCTTAGCTATGTGGTGTCTATATCCCTGTTTGTCAAAGCGTTTACGGGTTATTTCATAGTCTTGTTCGGGATAAACCCATCTGCGTTGGTGCACTATATAGTTGCAGCTACAATTATCGTTCTGTTTACCTTACTAAACTTCTTTGGTTCTAAAGCCGTAGGTAAGACTGAGTTCTGGATAGTTCTTGTAAAGCTCTCCGTGCTTTTATTCTTCGTTGCTCTCGGCTTGTGGAGTATCAATCCGGAGTTCTTAAAACCTAACTTAGAAAAGGAAACGGGAATAGATATCTTCTACGCCGCTTCTGTTTTGTTTCTAACGTACATGGGGTTCGGACTCATTACCAACGCTTCCGAGAATATGGAAAACCCGAAGGAAACCGTTCCGAAAGCCATATACCTCAGCATACTAATAGTTGCCACGGTTTACATACTCGTATCCATCACTGCGGTAGGAAACCTCGGAGCCGAGGGACTGGTTAAGGCCAAGGAATACGCCTTGGCTCAAGCGGCAAAACCCTTTTTGGGAGACTTCGGCTTTAACTTGATAGCGATTGGAGCCTTATTTTCTACTTCCTCTGCGATAAATGCGACCCTTTACGGCGGAGCGAATGTGGCTTACGTGCTTGCAAAAAAGGGAGAGCTCCCTAAGGTTTTTGAGAGAAAGGTATGGTTCAACGAGCCGGAAGGCCTTTACATAACCGCCGTGCTGAGCTTCCTGTTCGGAACCTACTTAGACCTGTCCGGTATCTCATCACTTGTGAGCTTTGTGTTTTTGGTTATATACGTATTCGTTATCGCATCGCATCTAAAGCTTGCCGGCAGGGGAGAGGTGGAAGGTAATGTGGGATTGATAGCGTTAAACTTCATAATTGTTTTTTCCGTTCTGATAGTACTCCTTGAGTATCAGTGGAACGAGGCTCAAAGGAGCTTCGGAACGAGCATTTCTATCTTAATTCTGGCGTTAGCTTTTGAGCTTATATACAGGAATTTGTCCCACCGCGGATTTGTAAAGAGAAGTGCGGTTGATTAGATTTTAGGTTATGGAAGCTGTAAAAAAGGAAACAAAAAGAAACAGAGTCCCCAAAGAGCTTATATACGAAATGCGCCGCGGCAGGCCAATCTACTACAGGGATTACGACAAGGTCTTAGCTGGCGAGAAGTCTTTGGAGGAGGTTGTGGGAAGCAGTAAGATTCAATGGTTGATAATAACCCTAATTTTAAAACTCCTTTTAAAGGAACTACCTTCCGACGGATACGAAGTCGCTACCAACGAGGCCGGTTTCAAGTTCGCACCGCGAAGCTGGAGAAATTTAGACATAGCCATATTCAAGAAGGAAGAGCTTATCAAAGAGGGGATAGACGAAAAATACGTAAAAACACCACCGGAGGTCGTAATAGAGGTAGATACTAAGGCGGACTTGAGAAAATACGGAGACTTTATGCACTACCTTATAGAGAAAACCCAAGACCTTCTTGATGCGGGAGTAAAGAAAGTCATCTGGATAACTACCCGTGATAGGAAGGTCATTGTGGCGGAGAAAGGCAAGAGATGGTTCATAACCGACTGGGACGACACGGTAGATGTAATGGAGGGAATCAAATTGAACGTACTGAATATACTTAAAGAGGCGGGATATGAGGGGATTTGATACAGAAACCAGACGGGAAGAGCTTTCAGAAGATTCAATTAGATTGGACGAGTGTGAAAAGGAAGCTTTGAAAAAAGCTCTTGAAAACTTCAAAGGGAAGGCTTACATATTCGGCTCAAGGACTGACCTCGGTAAAAGGGGAGGAGACATAGACCTACTTTTGCTGCCGGACGAAGAAGTAAACCCCTTGGATTTAGAAGTAGAGATTCAAACAAAGTTCTTTATGGAATGCGAAGAGGATATAGATGTTCTCGTTTACAGAGACACTCCTTTTTTCAGGGAAATCTTAAGAAATGCAAAAAGAGTTAGTCCTGAAGAGCTTTGAAGATTTAAACAGAGCCGTGTATCTGCTTAAAGATTCCCTTGATTCTTATAAGCCTTACGAGCCTTCTAAGGAATACCTGCCGAAGGAGATGGAGTATTACGATTCTCTAAGCTTCAGGTTTGAAAAGTCGGTGGAGCTTTCACTCCATTTTCTAAAAACTCTTGAGATATACCTGTTTGGAGAACAGAGCGATACTTTGAGGACGAGACTTTTGAGACTGCAAAGAGCCAACTACATTGATAGTGTTGAATTCTGGACATCCGCAAGAATACTGAGGAACAAAATAGCTCACGCTTACTTACCGGAGGAACTCAAAGACATATACAGCGATGTGGTAAAGCTGGGAGGCGAGATAGTGAATAGAGTTAAAAGCTGGGAAAAGAAGATACGAAATCTTCCATAAATTATGGAAGAAGCTACCGAACCTGATAAGAGAGAAAGATATATGAATCTAATAGGTGAAGCTGTAAAGAAAGCCGTAGGGGAGGAATGTGTGATTATATTCTTCGGTTCGGTTCTAACCGATAGGTTCAGCAGAACGTCCGATATAGACGTTGCTCTTCTTTGCAATAGCAAATTAACGGCAAGGGACTTAATTAAGATTGAGGAAGAGTTTGAGAAACTACCGATTTTGAGAAACATTGATTTAGTGGATATCAGAAGTGTAAAGAGCTCAAGCTTACTGCAGAACATATTAGAAGGCAAGATATGGAAAAGTTCACCAGAGCTTTTGAGAGATTTAGAAGAGCTCTCCACAAGTTTAGAGAGGTAGTGGAAAGCCCATTTCTTCCGGAAATATTCAAGGAGGAGTTCCTTATAGAGATAACCACAAAGAGGTTTGAATACACCTACGAAGCTCTGTGGAAGACACTAAAGGAGCTTCTAAGATTGCAAGGCTTGGAGTGCAACTCTCCCAGGTCCTGTTTTAAAGAGGCTTTCAAAGAAGGCTTGATTGACGAAAAGTATGAGGAAACCTTTTTTGAGATGATAGTTATAAGAAACAGGCTTGTTCACATATACGATGAAGAGATGGCAAAGGAAGTTTATCTGAAGCTCAAGGATAAAAAGTTCTTACTGGCCTTTGAAGATATAGCGGAGAAGATAGAGGAGTATAAAAATAATGAGCTTTGAACTTACCCGAGACATTAATATCTGCGTTGTAGGACTCGGATACGTGGGATTGCCGCTGGCTGTTTTGCTCGGCAAGAAGTTCAGCGTGGTGGGTTTTGATATAGACCCCGTGCGAGTGGAGGAGCTCAAAAGTGGCTACGACAGAACCGGAGAGGTAAGCCAGGAGGAGTTAAGAGCTTCACAGGTGAAGTTCACCACAGACCCGGAGGTCATATCCTCTTCAAAGGTGGTGATAATAACAGTCCCAACACCCATAGATAAGCACAACATACCGGACTTAAGACCCATAAAGTCCGCTACCAGAACGGTAGGTAAATATATGAAAAAGGGAACGGTGGTTGTCTATGAATCCACAGTGTATCCCGGACTCACCGAGGAAGAGTGTGTTCCACTGCTGGAAGAGGAGAGCGGTCTGAAGTGGAAAAGGGACTTCAACGTAGGCTACTCACCCGAGAGGGTAAATCCGGGAGACAAAGAACACACAATAGACAAGATAGTCAAGGTGGTGGCAGGAGACACTCCGGAAACAACGGAGTTCTTAGCAGAGCTTTACGGGAGTGTAATAACCGCCGGTATTCACAAGGCACCGGGCATCAAGACAGCAGAGGCTGCCAAGGTGATAGAGAACACCCAAAGAGACCTAAACATTGCCCTAATGAACGAGCTATCGGTAATATTCAATAAGATGGGAATAGACACCAAGGCGGTTCTTGAGGCGGCCTCTACCAAGTGGAACTTCCTGAGGTTTGAACCTGGACTCGTGGGAGGACACTGCATAGGCGTTGACCCTTACTATTTAACCTTCAAGGCTCAAGCGGTAGGACATCACCCGGAGGTCATTCTCGCAGGCAGGCGTATCAACGACTCTATGGGAAAGTTCGTAGCGGAGAATACCGTCAAACAGCTTATAAAGGCGGGGAAGATAGTGGAAGGGAGCAAAGTTTTGATACTCGGCATAACCTTTAAGGAAAACATACCCGACATAAGGAACACCAAAGTGGTTGACGTCTATAGGGAACTTGAGGAGTTCGGTGTGAAGGTTTACATATACGACCCGTTTGCAGACCCGGAGGAGGTAAAAGCGGAACACTCTATAGAACTCCTAAATAACATTGAACAGGAAGCCCCTTACGACGCGGTGGTGGTTGCGGTAAAACACAGACCTTTCTTAGAAGAGATGGATTTTAAAAAGTATAAGTCCCTTATGCCCAATGGAAATAAGCCCGTTCTTATAGATATAAAGGGAATATACGATAAAGAGAAAGCCGTAAAAGATGGATTTTTATATTGGAGATTATGAAGAAGGTTATCACCTCAAGAGGCTATGGTATAGGAGCGATTCTCAGATATGGAGTTGTATAAGGAGATAGGCAAGTACTTCTTTAACCTCTCTCTCATAATTATAGGCAGTTTGCTTCTACAAAAGATTGCGGAGGGTATTGTTTCTTTTTGGGTTATGTTTTGGGGATTTGCTTTGAGCTTGTTGAGCTTCGGTATGGGAGTTATCTTTTATAAGAAGGGATTACGAAAATGAGTTTAATAGAAATGTTGACCTTCGTGGTCGTAGGCTATCTAATAGTCGGGTTTGTCCTCTTGAAGTGGTTGGATAGAGAACAAAGGAAGGAGACCAAATCACCCTCTCACTAAGTTCGTATTACAAGGTGGGAATTTTGCAAAAAATTCGCCTTTCCGAATACGAGATAAAAGCCATAAAAGATACAGCAGAAGAGGTGTTCGGAGAAGGGACTAAGGTAATCTTGTTCGGTAGCAGAACAGACCCTTCAAAGAAGGGTGGAGATATAGACCTCTACATAGTGCCGGCTTCTAAAGATAACCTCTTTGACAAGGAGCTCAAGTTCCTGGCAAGGCTAAAGCTCAAGATAGGAGACCAGAAGATAGACGTTGTAGTTCAAGAAGACCCAAGCAGACCCATAGAGCGGGAAGCTATAGAAACAGGCATTGAGCTGTGAAAGATGGAGAGAGATACAAACTGCTTTACGAGGAGACTATGAAGCATCTGAGCAGGTTGGGAAACGCCTTTGAGAAGCTTTCAAAGGTAGGCATGCCTCTGAACCGTGAGAAAGTTCTGAGCATACTTGAAGACGATGAACTCACAGCCTACCTTGACCAGATAGCCTACAGATTTTCAAAGATTCAGGACAACTTGGGTAAACTGCTCAGGCTCTACCTATCGGCCAAAGGAGAGAACGTGGATAACCTCACTATGATAGACGTGTTAAACCTCGCTGAGAGGTATGAACTCGGAATAGATAAAGAGAAGTGGTTTGAGCTTAGGGAGCTCAGGACCTTAATAGTTCATGAATACGAGAGCATGGCTCATAAGATAGCCGATACTCTGAATAAGATACACTCGGAGCTTGATTACCTTGTTATGCTAATGAAAAGGATTGAGGAGATATGATATGAAAAGATTCGCTCTCATCGGTGCAGCAGGCTACATAGCTCCGCGCCACATGAAGGCTATTAAGGACACGGGAAACGTATTACTCGCCGCCTTGGACAGGTGCGACAGTGTGGGAATAATAGATTCCTACTTCCCGGAAGCCGACTTCTTCACCGAGTTTGAGCGCTTTGATAGGCACATTGATAAACTCCGCAGGAAGGGAGAGAAGATAGATTACGTTTCCATATGCTCTCCCAACTACCTACATGATGCCCACATAAGGTTCGCTCTACGTAGCGGTGCGGACGCAATATGTGAAAAGCCTCTGGTACTAAATCCCTGGAATCTTGACGCCCTTGAGGAGATAGAGAAGGAGAGCGGACACAAGGTGTATAACGTCCTTCAGCTAAGAGTTCACCCTTCCATCATAGAGCTTAAGGAGAAGATAGACGAAGAATACAGAACCAGAGACAAGAAATACAATATAGACCTTACCTACATAACCTCTCGCGGTAAGTGGTATTTCATATCTTGGAAGGGAGACATTGCCAAGTCCGGAGGGGTTGCTACCAATATAGGCATACACTTCTTTGATATGCTCATGTGGATATTCGGGAGTGTTCAGCACTCGGAGGTTCATTACTCGGAGCCTCTCAGGAAGATGGCAGGATACATTGAGCTGGAGCGCGCCCATGTCAGGTGGTTCCTCTCGGTGGACTACAACGACCTGCCGGAAGATATAAAGCAAAAAGGACAAAGGACATATCGCTCTATAACCGTTGATGGTGAGGAGATAGAGTTCTCGGGTGGGTTTATGGACTTGCATACCGTCGTTTATAAAGACATACTTGAGGGAGGAGGCTTCGGCATAAAGGAGGCAAGGCCTTCCATAGAGCTCGTGTATCAGATAAGGAACATAAAGCCGGTTGGTTTCAATGACAGGGTTCACCCTCTTGCAGAGGAAAAACTTGGAAAGGGTTAGAAATTACTTTGTTCACGAGTCCTCTTACGTTGACGAAGGTGTTGAGATAGGTGAAGGAACTAAAATATGGCACTTCTCCCACATACTCACCGGAACCAAGATAGGGAAGAACTGCATAATAGGTCAGAACTGCATGATAGGTCCCGATGTGGTGATAGGGAATGGGTGTAAGATTCAGAACAACGTATCTATTTACAAAGGGGTTGAGCTGGAAGATTACGTTTTCTGTGGACCCTCTTGCGTGTTTACCAATGTCCCTACTCCGCGAGCTTTTATAGAGAGAAAGCACGAGTTCAAAAGAACCCTCGTTAGGGAAGGAGCTACCATAGGTGCCAACGCCACGATAGTCTGCGGTAATACCATAGGCAGGTATGCAATGATAGGAGCAGGAGCCGTAGTGGTCTCAGATGTAGAGGATTACGCACTATACACCGGAATACCGGCGGTCAAGAGCGGTTGGGTGTGTAAGTGCGGTGTTGTCTTGGTTAATAAAGAAAGAATAAAGGGTAAGGTGCTACACCAAATCAACGGGAGAACCGAGATAATGTGTCCCAACTGCGCAAGCAGTTATATATTAGAAGGAAACAGGTTTTATCCTCTGGAGGAGAAAGTATGAAGGTCAAAGCAAAGAGGGTCAAAGATGGTTTTTTGATTCCATTAATAGAGGAGTTAAAGGACAAAGATGAGATAGTGGTTGAGATAAAAGAATCAGCTAAGCAAAAACAGGAATGGAGTGATGAATATATAGAAAAGCACTGGAGAAAACTCGGAATGAACACAAACTCTCCAGATACAGATGACGATGAAAGACTGTATGAAGCGGCGGAAAGGTTCTACAGTGAGAAGTATAATTATTGACCTCAACATACTTTTAGATTATTACGAGGAGAATAGAAGGAAAAAATATCCGAATTCAGTAAAAGCCTTTGACTTATTGAAAAACAAAGACTACGCCTTTGTATCATCTTCAAGCGTTGATAATTTTGAGTTCTTGAAGTATAAAGACCTTTCAGACACATATCCAAGCATGAGCCGTAAGCATAAGCTCAAGATAGTGCATAACTTTATCAAAGAGATACTATCCTTCTTCAGGTTAGCTAAAACACCATCTTATGTGAGATTTGACTTTGACGATATAGAGGACTCACTCATACTGGCGAGCGCAGAAGCGATAGGTGCACTTGTTCTTACGAGGGATGAGAAGTTGTTAAGAAAATATCCTGATAGAACAATTACACCGGAGCAATTTTTGAGCTTGCAGACAAACAGAGATAAACAAGAGATCAAGATGTTAGACCTATCCAGAGAAACGCTTTATATGTATCCAGATATAGAGAGAAATATAGATGAAGTTATCAAGAAATCCAACTTCATTCTCGGAGACGAGGTCAAGAGGTTAGAGGAGAGGATAGCCACCTACATAGGAACTAAGTACGCCGTAGGCGTCTCTTCCGGAACCGATGCCCTCGTTATGTCCCTGAGAGCCTTAGCCATTCAGAGGAAAAGGCAAGAGTACTGGGACAGGGACGACCTCGTAATAACCACACCCTTTACCTTTACAGCAACCGGGGACGCTATACTGAGAGCCGGTGCTACTCCGTTATTTGTGGACATAGACCCTGACACCTACAACCTGAACCCGGAGCTTGTAGCCCATGCGGTTAAGAAGTTTGGTAAACGGGTGAAAGGAATCCTTCCCGTCCACCTTTACGGACAGCCCTGCGATATGGACGCAATAATGGAGATAGCCCGTGAGCACGGCCTCTTTGTAGTTGAAGACTGCGCACAGAGCTTCGGAGCTAAGTGGAGAGGTAGGCAAACCGGCTCTTTCGGAGATACAGGGTGTTTTAGCTTCTTTCCCTCAAAGAACCTCGGTGGCTTCGGCGATGGTGGCATGATAACCACAAACGACGAAAAGCTCCATGAGATACTTCTTATGCTCAGAAAACACGGAGGGAAGGACAAATACAACGTTGACCATATCGGCTACAACGCACGCCTTGACACCCTTCAGGCTGCCGTTTTGTTGGCTAAGATGGATTACATAGATGAGTTCACAGAAAAGAGACGGGCTATCGCCCGCGTTTATGATAAGGAGTTGAAAAGTATAGACTGGCTCCAAACTCCCAAAGTTCTTGAAGCTGCATACCACGTCTATCACCAATACACCATCAGAGTGAAAGGTAGAGACAGAACCGAGCTTCAAAAGTTCCTGAGGGAGAAAGGTATCCAAACGATGGTGTATTACCCTGTTCCTCTCCACAAAATGAGGGTTTTCCAGAGGAGCGGAATGGAGATATATAAAGGTCTGACCAACAGCGAACGGGCGGTAAAGGAAGTTTTGAGTTTGCCTGTGGAGCCTTTGTATGAAGAAGAAGTTGTTATGAAGGTAGCAGACAACATCAAAGGATGTTATGCATAAGACTGACTTCCTTATAGTTGGAGCGGGAATAGTGGGGTTGACCCTTGCTAAAAATCTTCTGGAGGCGTTCCCGAGAAGCAGGATAACGCTTATAGACAAGGAAGCAGCTATCTTCAAGCATGCCAGCGGAAGAAATAGTGGGGTTTTACATGCAGGGTTTTACTACTCGGAGGATAGCCTCAAGGCAAAGTTTACACGCGAAGGCAATGAGTACTGGAGAGACTACTGCATAACCATGAAACTACCCATAAACCGGTGCGGAAAGGTTGTCGTAGCTCAAAATGAGAAAGACCTACCCACATTAGATAAGCTACTGGAAAGGGGTAAAAAGGCGGGTGTTGAGCTACACAAGATAGATGAAAAGGAACTTGCAGAGCTTGAACCTAAAGCTAAAACCTATAAATGCGCTCTATGGTCTCCGAACACAGCTACCGTTGATCCTATCAAGGTGGGCATTAATCTTGCCAAGGAGCTGGAAAAGAGCGAAGGTGTATCTTTCCTGTGGGGAACAAAGTATATATCCCGTAATGGGAAGGAAGTTTTGACGAGCTACGGGAAGATTTCCTACGGCATGCTTTTTAACTGCGCCGGATTATATGCGGATAAGGTAGCTAAGGACTTTGGAGCCGGGAACAGATACGCTCTTATACCCTTTAAAGGGTTATACCTTAAAGAGAGAGGCAACACCGTAGGTATAAAGCGCAACATATACCCCGTGCCAGATATAAATAAGCCATTCCTTGGGGTTCACTTTACCATAGACGTGGAAGGTAACGTTAAGATAGGACCCACCGCGACGCCTGCTTTCTGGAGGGAGCATTATGAAGGTTTTAATAATTTCTCCCTTAGTGAGTTCATATCCACAATCAGATGGTTGTCCTTTTTAATGACAAAAACGGACTTTAGAAGTCTCGCAGTAGAGGAAATTAAAAAGTATAGGAAAGATTACATGTTAGCCATGGCATGGCATCTACTTAGAGAACCTGTATCCAGCGTTGAAAACAAATTCCACTGGAGTAAGCCCGGAATAAGACCTCAGTTGATAGATAAAAGAACAAAATCCTTGGTTATGGACTTTGTAGTGGAAAGGGGAGAGGATGAGTCGGTTCATATACTCAACGCTGTATCTCCAGCTTTCACAGCCAGTTATCCCTTTACTAAATGGGTGGTAGAAAACTACACGTAAAGTTTAAGGAGGTGTTTATATGAGCAATCCTTTAGAAGATGCACGGATACTTGTGATAGGTGGTGCAGGGTTTATCGGTAGTTTTGTCGTAGGGGAACTTCTTAAAGAGCCCGTAAAGGAAGTGATAATCTATGACAACTTCACGAGGGGAAAGAGGGAAAACATAGAGGAGTATCTCAAGGACGAGCGGTGCAATCTTTTCCCTTACGGCGGAGACATTAGGGAGATAGATGTCCTTGATAAAGCGGTGGAAGGTGTTGACTACGTCATACACTTGGCTGCCATGTGGTTGCTACACTGCAAAGATTTTCCCAGAACAGCCTTTGATGTGAATATCGCCGGAACATTCAATGTCCTAGAAGCATGTGTTAAACACGGAGTTAAAAAGCTGATATTTTCTTCTTCAGCTTCCGTTTATGGGGACGCCGTGGAGGTTCCTATGAAGGAAGACCACCCTTTTAACAATAAAAACTTCTACGGAGCCACCAAGATAGCCGGGGAGGCTATGGCAACTGCATTCCACGATAGGTATGGATTGAAAGTCATCGGACTGCGATACGCGAACGTTTACGGTCCCAGACAGGAGCAGAATGCGGTTTATACGGGAGTCATACCCATAATGCTTAATAAAATTGACGCTGGAGAACCTATAACCATAAACGGAGATGGAACACAGGCATACGACTTTATATACGTGGAAGATGCGGCGAGAGCTAATATATGCGCTCTTAAGTCGGACAAGGATTTTGGCTTCTACAACGTAGGCACGGGAGTGCAGACAAGTATCCGCGAACTGGTGGATATGATTTTGAGGCTCACGGGTGCGAACAACGAGATAACCTTTGTTCCATACCCGCCTGACGATGCTCGCCAATTCGTTAAGAATAGGATTCTCTCGCCGGAGAAAGCCGAAAAGGAGATAGGATTTAGATACAAGTACTCTTTAGAGGAGGGACTGAAAAAATTGATAGAGTGGAGGAAAGCTGGTGCAAGTGCCAATAACTAAGGCTTACTTTGACGAGTGTGAGAAGGAGCTAATTCAAAAACCACTTGAGAGCGGATGGGTGGTTCAGGGACCTTTCGTAGCTCAGTTTGAAGAGCTGTTTAAGGAGCATGTTGGCTCTAAATACGCTCACGCTACCACCAGTTGCACCACTGCTCTTCACTTGGGTTTGGAGGCTATGGGTATAGGTAGGGGAGATAAGGTGGTTGTTCCCTCTTTCACATACATAGCCAGCGCCAATGCGGTTGAATACACGGGTGCAGAGGTGGTGTTCTGTGATATAGATTTGAGAACCTTTAACATTGATGTAAAGGAGCTTGAAGATAAGGTATCAACGGATAGTTCAATAAAGGCGGTAATGCCTGTTCATCTGTTCGGCTTGTGCGCCAACATGCCAGAGGTCATGAAGATAGCAGAGAAATACAACCTAAAAGTTATTGAGGACTCCGCCTGTGGGTTTGATGCCTGGATAGGAGACAAACATTCCGGTACTTTTGGTGATGTAGGTTGCTTTTCCTTTCATCCGCGTAAGCCTATAACGACTGGAGAAGGTGGTATGCTCATAACCGATAATGGAGACATATCTGCCAAGGTTTTGCAACTCAGAGACCACGGAGCGAGCAAAACAGACTTGCAGAGACATAAAGAGGGGGGCTCTTTGCTTCCGGACTTCAAAATGCGTGGCTTCAACTACAGAATGACAGACCTTCAGGGTGCTTTGGGTGTGTGCCAGATGAAGAAAGCGGACTTAATTATGAAAAGGAGAAGGGAGATAGCAAATATGTATGACGAAGTTGTGAACAGCGACCCTGTTTTGAAGGAGAACTTGATAACACCTTATGTACCAGAAGGTTATGTCCACAGCTATCAATCTTACGTCTGCATATTCTCTGCGGGAGAAGATATTGATGAACTCAATATGGAAAAGGTGAACAGAATTAATGTAAAAAGAAATGAGTTTATGAAAAAGTTAGAAGAAAAAGGCATATCTACCAGACAGGGTACCCATGCGGTACATACCTTGAGCTATTACAAAGATAAGTATTCTCTGAAAGATGAGGATTTCCTAAATAGCTACGCAGCAGACCGCCTTTCTATAGCGTTGCCTCTATATCCCACTATGAGCCAGGAGGAGTTTGAGTACGTTATAGATACCATGAGGAGCCTACTTAAGTAGATGTGTGGCATAGTTGGAGCTGTTTCCTTAAAAAAGCCGTTCATTGATATCGGTTCTGTAAAAAGTATGACCGACAGGATAGCTCATAGGGGTCCTGACGATGCGGGACATCTGTTCTTCCATACAGGAACCAAGCATCCCAATAAGGTCTCTTTTTACCTGCACGCAACTGAAAAGCAGTTTGCTCATCTTGAGCATATTCTTCCGTACATTGAAAGCAAAGCCTTTCAGAGGGAGCTAAACAGGCACGATTGGGATTTGTACTTAGGACACAGGCGACTCTCCATAATAGACACCTCTCCCGCCGGACATCAACCGATGAGCGACCTATCCAAGAATATATGGCTTGTATATAACGGCGAGATATACAACTTCAAGGCTTTGAGAAAAAAACTTGAAGAAGAAGGACATAGGTTCTTGAGTGAAACTGATAGCGAAGTCATACTCTATTCTTACATCACTTGGGGTATTGATTGTATCCATAGACTTAAAGGGATGTTCGCCTTCGCCATCTACGATAACTTCAAAAAAAAGTTATTCCTTGTAAGAGACAGGTATGGGATAAAGCCTCTTTACTACACAATAACTCCTGATAAAACTTTCCTATTTGCAAGCGAGGTAAAATCGTTGCTTGCTTATTCAGAGTGTAATCCAGAGTTAGACAAATCGGCTCTAATTGAGTATTTTACCTTTCAGAACTTTCTTACCAACAGAACCCTCTGGAAGGACATATTCATACTTGAGCCGGGACATTTTCTTGAGGTTGATTTGAATACAAATAGAGTTGAAAAAAGGCAGTATTGGGACTTTAACTTCTTTGACTACCAAGGCAATCGTAAAGAAGAAGATATTGAAAATGAACTGCACGAGGTTTTAAAAATTTCGGTTGAAAGACAGCTAATAGCGGATGTAGAGATAGGTAGTTATCTCAGCGGTGGTATTGACAGCGGCTCTATTACAGCATTGGCGTCCTCTTACTTTCACAGAACTCATAGGAACTACCTTAAAACCTTTACGGTAGGCTTTGATCTCCACAGCGCCAGTGGTCTTGAACTCTCTTACGATGAACGAGAAAAGGCAGAGTATATGTCCTATCTGTTCAAAACAGAGCACTACGAAATGGTTCTCAAGGCAGGAGATATGGAAAGGTGCCTTCCTGATTTTGCCTATCACTTAGAAGAGCCGAGGGTCGGACAGAGCTATCCTAACTATTACGCTGCTAAACTTGCTTCCAAGTTTGTAAAGGTCGTGCTAGGTGGTATAGGTGGTGATGAACTATTTGGAGGCTATCCATGGAGGTATAAAAGAATTATAGATAGTAAAGACTTTGACGATTTCGCAGATAGATATTTTTCATACTGGCAGAGGCTCTTTAAAAGAGAAGAGCTTAAAAGAGTTTTTTCTCCAATCAGCGAGGAGGTAAAGAATACAGATACAAAGGATATCTTCCTGTCCATTTTTCTGAGAGTGAAAGCTAAGAATCTTAGCAGAGACGACTTTATAAATTTAGCACTTTACTTTGAAGCAAAGACCTTTCTACACGGGTTGCTCGTTGTAGAAGATAAGCTATCTATGGCTCATTCCCTTGAAACCAGGGTTCCTTTACTGGACGATGACCTCGTAGAATTAGCCCAAAGAATACCACCTTATATGAAGGTTGATTACAGTTGTGAGACTAAAGACTCTGAAGAAGTGAACGGCTGTGGAAAAAAAGTACTTAAGAAGGTAATGAGCAAGTATATACCTGCGAATATCATAAATGCGAAAAAGCAAGGGTTTAGTAGTCCGGACAGCAGTTGGTTTAAAGGGGAAAGTATAGAGTTTGTTAAGAAAAAATTGCTTAAAAGAGATGCAAATATATATTATCTTATGGACTATGAGGCTGTGAAGGATTTGATAGAGGAACACTTATCCGGTAAAGCTAATAGACGGCTACTTATCTGGAGCCTAATTAATATGGAGGAAGCGTTTAAGATATATGGCCTTTAAGCGTATAAATTATATCTTTTTAGGTTCAACTTTCGGCAGAGGTCTTGAGATTTTTAGTAGATAAAGGCTATAGACAGAGGGCCATTTTCTACATTCCGAAGGAAGTACAGAATTAGGATAACCGGAGAATATGATATATGGAAAAGGAAAAATTATAATTACTAAAAGGTTGGCTAATGTTTATAATAAAAACCGCATATGCCAAAGAGGTTTCCGTCAAGGATGACATATACAAACTCTGTTAAGTTATCCTCTTTGATAACAGAACTGTTGTTGCGGCGAGGAATAATTTTATTGAATAGGAGATATACAATATGGAGGAAAAAGAATTAGGTTTGAAGATTTTGCAAGAATTAAAAGAATATGGGGGAGATATTAGGGAAATAGACCTGTTGAAAGAGATATATTCAATAATAAACATGCTGATTAAAGGTAAAATGAATGAATTTAATAGGGTTCTACCTTTAGGTGATTACTTAATAGATAGATGGGAAAAGGCAAAACTGTTAGGTTTTGGAGAGGGAACCAGTGTTTACGATAACGTGGTTGTTATCGGAGATGTTAAGGTAGGAAGAAACTGTTGGATAGGTCCCAATGTAATATTAGATGGTAGTGGTGGTCTGGAAATAGGAGATAACGTCTCAATAAGTGCCGGAGTTCAAATCTATTCACACGATAGCGTTAAATGGGCGATAAGTGGTGGTAAGGAGAGCTATGAATATTCTAAAACGGTCATAGGTAGCAACGTTTATATTGGACCGAATGTTGTAATACAAAAGGGTGTACGCATAGGCAGCAAAGTGATAATTGGAGCTAACAGTTTTGTAAATAGAGATATACCTGACAATTGTAAGGCTTACGGCAATCCCGTGAATGTAGAGAAGTTGTAATATATTAGGATTAAAACAATGAAGCTACTATATTTGGATTTTAATATGCAATATACAAATCCAACTAGGAACTACATACCTCATCTTATCAAGATGTTAGGTGATGTAGATATTTATGGACCTGGATATGTTTCCAAATCCGTTTTAGCTAAAGGTGTAAAAGAATTTTATAAAAAGCATGGACCTTACGACCTCATCATAACCAATGAGCAAATAGTTATGGCACCTGAGGAGATAAAAATCTACTCAGTGGATAAGGTATATTCATACTATGTGGGGCATTACTCATTTCAGTTTCCTATAGAACTTGTTGAAGAAACTGTATTTGAAATGGATGATTTTTTTTCGTCGGAAACCTCTCCAAAAGTCTTATTTTTATTACAATCCGATTATTACTACTTTTCCGAAGAAAGAGTGAGAAAGTTGGAAAACATCGGTGCCTACATAGTGGGGTTGGGTAAGCAGTTTTATTCTAAACTCAGCGATTTGCCGTTCATTAAAAAAGAAAGTTTCTTTGAGTTTTGTACAGATGAGTGGTGGAGATTTATCGAGAAAAACGATAATAAAATCATTAATCTGCCACATTTTGTAGCAGAAAATGAATTTTACTTTGGAGATATTGATTACAGAAAACCAAAAGTGATTGTGCCTGGCGTAAATTACTTTTTAAGAAAAGAAGTAATAAACAAGCTGAAAGAAAAAGACATGATTGCGTATAAAAATAAAATGTACAATAAAGTGTTCTCCCTTATGTATAGAATGGGGATAAAGGTTTTCAACAATCCTTTGCTTATAAATTTATACAATGAGCTTTTCCGGAAACAAATAAGAGACTTCAAGTACGCTTACACGTGCGGTTCTGGACTTTCCATACCTCTTAGAAAATTTTTTGAAATACCTGCCTTAGGAACACTGCTTTTAGCTACCGCATTTAAGGGTGCTCGTGATGCGGGTTTTGTAGATGGGGAAACATATATAGAATGTGATCACACAAATATCTTGGACAAAGTTGATTGGCTGGAAGCGAATCCTAATGAAGCCAGCCATATAGCGAGGCAAGGTCAACGGATGGTTTGGGAGAAACATTCAATCCACGCAAGAGCAAAGCAGATATCTGTATGCTTTGAGAGAATTTTAGACAGAAGTTTTGACGGAACTTATTGGAAAGACGGTAAGTTTTATGTTGTTTGAGTAAGGATAATAGGTGCTATGCGTATCTGTTCTAGATGTATATATGATGAAAGGGTTCCTTATATAGAATTTGATGAAGAAGGTGTGTGCAATTACTGCCGTTTGGTGGATAGATTAAAAGAGGAATATGGGACAGGAGAAGAGAAAGGTAAACGGAAGCTTGAAGAGATAATAGAGCAGATAAAGAGAGAAGGCCACGGCAAGCCGTACGATTGCATAGTTGGTGTAGGCGGCGGGACAGATTCGTCTTATCTATTGTATATGGCAAAAAAGGAATGGGGGTTGAGACCTTTAGCTGTGCATTACGATAATACGTGGAACAGTGCCATAGCCACACAAAATATAAGAATAATGCTTAAGGAACTTGATGTTGATTTATATACATACGTCATAGATAACAAAGAAGCTGATGATATATTTAGAGCTTTTTTCTTTGCAGACGTTGCTGAAATAGAAGCATCAACAGATTTGGCTATAGCAGAAGTTATGTATAGAGCTGCATGGAAATACAAGATAAAGTATGTTTTAGAAGGGCACTCTTTCCTGACGGAAGGCATAACACCTTTGAAAACCTATCCCTTGATGACGTTTAATAAGTTCCTATTTTGGATAATGTTCGCCCGTATTAAGAAAATACGACCATTTTGGTATATAACCTATACAAAAGAAGAAGCGCAAGAATTCTTGAGTAGAGAGTTTGGATGGAGATACTACGGTGGTCACCATTTGGAGAATAGGATGACAGCATTTTACCATAGTGTGTATTTACCTCAGAAGTTCAACACTGATATGAGAAATAACAGTTTATCGGCAAGGGTTAGGATGGGGAAAATGAGTAGAGAAGAGGCCTTGAAAGAATACAGTAAGCCTCCGTATGTAGAGAAGGAATTAGTTTCTTACTTCAAGAAGCGATTAGATTTGACAGACAAGGAATATGAAGAAGTTATGAATAGACCGCCTAAGTCTTGGAAAGATTATCCTACGTATAAAAAACGTTTTGAAAGATTGCGTCCTTTATTCTATATACTCGCAAAGGCGGAGTTAGTTCCTATGAGCTTCTATCTCAAATACTGCTTTCCTATCAAGGAGGAGTGATGATAGGCATAGTTGACTATGGAATGGGGAATATTGGGTCAATATATAACATGTTTAAATATATAGGTGCGAAAGCTTATGTGTGCAAATATCCAGAAGATATTAAGAAGGCTTCTAAGATAGTTTTACCTGGTGTAGGTTCTTTTAAAAAAGCTATGGAAATAATAAAAGATAGAAGTATTTATGAAGCATTAGAAGATAAAGTTATTAAAGAAGGAAGCTTTATGCTCGGTATATGTTTAGGGATGCAACTTTTAACTAAGTACAGTGAAGAAGGCAATGTTAATGGTTTTGGATGGGTAGATGCAGAAACTTTAAGTTTCAAAAACAGAATAGATGCTTCACTTAAAATTCCTCACATGGGTTGGAATATTGTTAAGATTCACAGGAAAACCCCTATTACGGAAGGATTTGAAAATTGGAAGGAGATAAGGTTTTATTTCGTTCATTCCTATTTCGTTAGAGTTAAAGATGAAAAATTTTCAATGTTTAGGACATACTACGGTTTAGAATTTGATAGTGGTATATGTAAGAACAATGTATATGGTGTTCAATTTCATCCAGAAAAAAGCCACAAATACGGCATGAAGTTACTAGAAAATTTTGCAAAGCTATAATACATGGTTAAGGTTAGAGTTATACCATGTTTGCTTCTTAAAGATGAAAGCCTCGTAAAGACAGTAAAGTTCAAAAAATATAACTACATAGGCGATCCAATAAACACAGTTCGTATATTTAACGAACTTGAAGTAGATGAACTTATGTTTCTTGATATATTTGCCTCCTTAGAAAATAGGAGTATAAACTTTAAGATTCTGAAGGATATAGCTGATGAGTGCTTCATGCCTCTATCCTATGGAGGAAATATAAAATCTTTAGAGGATGCTAAACGTGTTTTAGAGATAGGCTTTGAGAAAGTAGTAATAAATTCAAACGCATTCGGTAATTTGGAACTCATAAGCGAAATTGCAGGCTATTTTGGAAGCCAAAGTGTAATTGCGTCTGTAGACGTAAAAAGAGGACTGTTCGGTAAATATAAAGTTTATTCCCATCATGGTACCCGAAAACAGAAGGTTGACCTTGTAGAATGGATTAAAAGTCTTGAAAGTGCCGGAGCTGGAGAACTATTAATTACTTCTATGGATAGAGAAGGTACATGGAAGGGTTACGACATAGAGCTAACGAAGATGGCTGTTGAATCTGTCGGAATACCTGTGATAGCCCATGGTGGGTGCGGAAGTTTAGAGCACATAAAAGAAGTTGTGGATAAATGTGGAGTGTCTGCATGTGCTGTGGGCAGCATGGTTGTATATCAAAAGAAAGGTATGGGAGTTCTTATTAACTTCCCTGAAAGGGACGAGTTAGAACGCGTTATTGGTTAGGTTATGCGTATAGCTCTATTTTGCAATATGAATAACAATTTTTTTGCTTTTGCAAGGTATATAAGAGATTTA
>JALWEG010000066.1:38548-68500 GCA_027014155.1 Aquificaceae bacterium | reverse complement strand
GCTCCAGAACGTCCTTACGGACGACGCACTGCACAACCCTCCTTGACGGAAGGGGACTCAGGACGTGGATTTAGTTAAAATAAATTTATGGAAGACATTCTGGAGAGGGCATGCAGGCTTGTGGAGAGCTACCTTTCAAAGATATTTGGCTCTCTCAGGGTGTACAGGGACAACCATAAGTTTTTAATTCCTTGGGGGTTTTCAGCCATAAACGTTTTTGTTTACAGAAGGGGAGAGGAGCTTTTCGTCGGGATAAACGCACCGGTTGCTCTCAGGGTTCCGGGGAATAAGGAGCTGCTCCAGTTCCTCCTGACGGAGAACAACTCTCTCGTAGGGTGCGCCTTCAGCGTTGAGTTTGAGAGCGATGTCCTTGACATACTGGTGGGAACGAAGCTCCGCTTTACGGATTTGAGCCGGGACAGCCTTGAGTATCTAACGCTGAGTGTGGGAAACTTGGCCAACGAGTACGGTGAGGAGATAATAGCCGTCTTTGGAGGAATGACCTTTAAGGAGTATATAGACAGGGAGAGCATAAAGGAGAATACTAAGGGTGAAAAGCTAATACACGACACCTTAGAGATTGACGGCTTCAATATACTCCTTGAGATGTACATGATAAGGGACGGGGTTTACTCGGTGGTAGGGAAGCTGGTAAAGGACGGGGTGGAGAACATACTTATAAACGCCAAGCGCCAGGGGGAGCCCTCCTCCGTGTTTGAGACCCTTGAGAGGGTAAAAAACGCACTGCTGAAGGGAGATATAAAGACTCTCAGGAATTTGCTCACCAACTACGAGATGAACCTGCCTCTGCTCTGTGAGGTTCTCTCAAGGCGTTCCGAGCATGCGAGCAGGTTAAAGAGTGCCGAGGACAGGATAAATGAGCTTAGCAACCGCTTTATAAAGGGGGAGATAAGCCATAAGGAGTACAAGAAGAGGCTCTCGGACATAGAGAGGCTCCTCGGTTCAGATTAGATAATCTACGAGAACCGTTAAAAAGAATAATATGCTGATGTATCCGTTGAGTGTAAAGAAGGCCTTATTGATTTTGGATAAATCGTAGGGTTTGATGAGGGAGTGCTCGTAGATGAGTATCGCACTCAAAATCAGTAAACCCAAAAGATAGACAAAGCCCAGCTTGGGGTGCAACAGACCGAGAGTCAGCAAGGAGAGGAAGGTAATGAGGTGCAAAAGCTTTGATATCCTTAAAGCACCGGAAACGCCGAACCTTACGGGGATAGATTTAAGGCCTACCTCCTTATCAAACTCGTAATCCTGCAGAGCGTAAAGCACGTCAAAGCCGGCCACCCAAGAGGCCATGGCCACTCCCAAGACCACGGCCGCAGCGGACACCTCCGAGTTCAACGCCACGTCCACCGCTACTGGAATTAAGAAGTAAACCGCTCCGAGAACCAGGTGAGGGTAGTAGGTGAACCTCTTGGAGTAAGGGTAAATCCACAGCAGAGCTATCACCAAGGGGGAGAGCAGAAAGGCCAAAAAGTTCAAAAGCAGAGAGGATAGCATAAGGCCGGCGCAGGAGACCAAGATTATACCCTTGACCTCTTGCCTTGAAACCCTCCCTGCGACAAGTCCCCAAGTTTTAGTTCTGGGATTTAGCCTATCGTAAGGCTCATCTATCAGCCTATTGAAGGCCATACCCAAGGTTCTCGCGCTCACAAGGGCGGCCACTATGAGAAGCAGCTCAAACCAAGATGGGAACCTCTTTACCAAAAGGAGAACGCTGGCGAGGGCAAAGGGCAGTGCGAAGACGGTATGTTCAAACTTCACCAGCTGTGCATACTCTTTTATCTTTTCCTTATTCATTTCTTGAGAATTATATACGGTGCACCGGGCGGAAGATGGGTGTATAATTAGAAGTGGACTATAAAGTTTTGCGATTAGGGGAGAGGGCGCCCTTTTATCCCGCGTCGTGAACTTTAGGTCCAAGAGAAGTATTTTATGGAGGTTTTTGCAGCATGTCAGTCACAGGCACCGTCAAATGGTTCAGCAAGGATAAGGGATACGGGTTCATTACCCGTGATGACAACCAAGGGGACGTTTTCGTCCACTTTACGGCCATACAGAAGAGAGGATTTAAGACCTTGGAGGCCGGCCAGAAGGTATCCTTTGAGATAGACGAAGACACGAAAGGTCCCAGAGCCAAGAACGTCGTAGTCTTAGGAGAAGAGGGCTAACTCCTTCAGAAGAACCCTTTTGTGGGATTCCCCCAACGATGGGGGAATCTCTTTATCCTCAATCTTCAAGCCTACGGGCACGCCCCGTTTCTCAAGCTCTATTATCAGGTAAGTTAATCTTCCAAGCTTTTCTTCAATATCCCTTCCGGGCACCGAGTCAAGGCTCAAGACCACGGGAGACATCTCCTCCGCAACCATCTCTTTGACCATAAGGCTGCTCCTTTTGGCCGACAGCTTCCAATGTATAAGCTTCATAGGCTCTCCGGCGTACTCCTTTATGTTCTTGATATCTTCGTAGCCTTCGTAAAGGGTCTTAGCCTTGGCCTCTCCCCTATTCTCTTGGGAGCTGAGGACTACACCTAAATCGGTGGGCACGGGCTTTGGGAAAACCGTCAGGTTTAGTTTCACCTCTTTCCTAAAGCTCCTGACAAATAGTCCGAACGGGAAAGAAGAGGAGACCTCCAAGGTCAGGCTCTCATAAAATCCCCTTCTGAGAAAGCTCAGGTATATGTTAGAGACCTCTTCCCTTTTCCAAACCATGGGAAACACGCACATCTCGTTGCCACGGGATACCCTTATGAGGAAGGAAGGTAAGTAGCCCTCTTTTTTCAGGAGCACTCTGAACCTGTTGCTCCTGCCGGCGAACACCTCGGGGGGCGGTATGAGCCTGAGGCTTAGACCCTTTAGGTTTAGCATAGAGAAGGTACCGGAAAAGAACATAAAGGAAAGCAAAGCGGACACCACCATGTATAGGAGATTGTTTCCGGTATTTACCGCGGCCGCACCCAAGAATATGGTTATACCTATGAAGAAGACTCCCGACCTCTTAATCTTTACCTTCATCTCTTCCTCAGCAGGTTATCTCCCAGTACGTTGAAGGCCAAGATAACCACAAATATCGCCACTCCCGGTGATAGAGTCCACGGATAGTTGCTAAGGACGTTTATGTTCCTAACCTCCGATAGCATATTTCCCCACGAGGGAAAAGGCTCCTGAATGCCCAACCCCAGTAAGCTTAAGGCAGCCTCACCCAGTATGTAAGCGGGAATTGACAGGGTGGCGGAAACTATCAGGTAGTAGTAGGTGTTGGGCAAAACGTGCTTGCGCAGTATCCTCAAGGTCGGACTCCCGTAAGTCTTGGCGGCGAGGACGAACTCCTTTTCCCTTATAGAGAGAACCATACCCCTGACCACCCGTGCCAGGCCGGCCCAGCCGAGGAAGGAGAGTATGAAAACTATCATGAAGAATATCTCTAAGCTGGTCATGTCCAAAGGAAACACCGCTCTCAGAGAGAGCATCAGGTAAAAGGTGGGTATTGCCATAAGAACCTCTACCAGTCTCATGGTCAAGGCGTCTATCCTTCCACCGAAGTATCCGGAGATGCCTCCGATAAAGGCTCCCAAGAGGAAAGTTATGAAGGTTCCTATCACCCCTATGCTCAGGGATATGCGGGCCCCGTAAATCAGCCTTGAGAGTATGTCCCTACCCAGCTTATCTCCCCCCAACAGGTAGAGCCTGCAGGGCTCATCTACGGACACCAGCTTAAATCCGTAAGGGGTTTTAGAGAAAAACCGGAGCCTGCAGCTGACGGAGGTGTCCTCTCTGTAAACCTTAAAGAGCGGGTCCTCCAGAACGTAGGCGTTTACGTAAGGGAGGCTCGGCCTTCCGTCCTTGATTATGTGAATCCTCGTAGGCGGGTGGTAGGGTTTCTTTCTGTTCTGAAGGTCGTAGGGGTACGGAGCGAAGAAGTCGGCCAGAATCGCAATTAGGACCAATAAGCCTATAAGGGTGAGGGGAAAATAAACTCCAGACCTCATGTGCTATAATTCATTGTAAACCTTAAAAGATAAGCTGTCAGGAGGTGAATAATGAAGATAACCCTGAGCGTGATAAAGGCCGACATAGGTGGTTATGTGGGACACTCGGCGACCCATCCGGAGGTCGTTTCAGAGGTGGAAAACTACGTAAGAAAGGAAGTTGAGAAGGGAACCCTGATAGATTTAAAGATTCTGACCTGCGGTGATGACATAGCCATAGTTATGACCCACACCAGAGGAGTTGACGACGAGACGGTTCACCGGATAGCCTGGGAGGCCTTTGAGGCCGGCACAGAGGTGGCCAAGAAGCTGAAGCTGTACGGAGCCGGCCAAGACCTGCTGACGGACGCTTTCAGTGGAAACATAAAGGGAATGGGTCCCGGCGTCGCGGAGATGGAGTTTGAAGAGAGGCCCTCCGAACCCGTTATAGTCTTCTTTGCAGACAAGACATCTCCCAGCGCTTGGAACCTGCCCCTTTACGAGATGTTCGCAGACCCTATGACCACCGCCGGACTCGTTATAGACCCAAAGATGCACGACGGCTTCTCCTTTGAGGTCCTTGACCTTTACTCGGGAAAGGCGGTAAAGCTCTCAACCCCCGCGGAACTCTACGACCTACTGGCACTCATCGGCTCCGTAGATAAGTACGTGGTAAAAAGCGTCTACAGGAACTTTGACGGGGAAATAGCCGCCACCGCCTCAACCCAGAGGCTCTCGCTGATAGCCGGCCAGTACGTAGGTAAGGACGACCCCGTTATGATAGTCAGAGCGCAGAGCGGCTTCCCCGCCGTGGGTGAGGTTCTTGAACCCTTTGCCAAACCCTGGATAGTGGAGGGCTGGATGAGGGGTTCCCACAACGGTCCCCTGATGCCCGTATCCTTCAAAGACGCCAGACCCTCCCGCTTTGATGGCCCACCGAGGGTAATAGCGGCCGGTTTCCAGATAGCCGAAGGAAAGCTTATAGGCCCCGCGGACCTCTTCAACGACCCAGCCTTTGACAGCGCAAGGAGGAAGGCCTCAAGGATGGCCGACATACTGAGGAGGCAGGGTATATTTGAGCCTCACAGACTTCCCACCGAGGAGATGGAATACACCACCCTTCCCAAGATACTCAAGAAGCTGGAAAACAGATTCTACGACATAGAGGAGCACAAGCTGGAAGAGGGCAAGATACTGGACAAGGAGGATATGGATTAAATCCTCTTTCTGAGCTTGTCGCGGAGCATAGCCACTATCCGCGCAAGCTTCCTGTCCTTTTTAGAGTCTTCCATAATTCTCTTTATTGAGTTTATAACGGTTGAGTGGTCTTTCCTGTTGAAGGCACGGGCTATCTCGGTCATGGAGGCGTCTGTTAGCTCTCTGCACAGGTATATGGCTATATGCCTAACCCTGTTTATCTTCCTTGAACTCTTCCTGCTGGAAAGCTCCTCTACCTCCACGTTAAAGTAAGAGGCCACGTACTTCTTTATAAGCTCTACCTTGTTGGGTGCGGACCTCTTAGGCGTAGGGGGCTTTAACTTGAAGCCCTCTATCTTGAACTTCATGACCTTCCCTTCAATGTCCCTAACGTTGGAGCCGGTTATCTCGTAGATGTAATCTACAACTCGGGCTGTGGGTTCTATACCCAATTCCTTGAGCTTAAGCTCTATTATCCTGCGCTTGGTCTCCTCATCAAGGCCCAGCTCTACCACCAACCCGCCCTCAAATCTGCTTACCAACCTGTCGGACACATCGCTAAGCTCGTCTGGGGGTCTGTCTCCGGCAAGTATAATCTGCTTATTCCTGAGATAGAGGAAGTTGAATATATTGAAGAACTCTATCTGGGTTCTATCTTTGCCCGAGAGGAACTGCACATCGTCTATGAGGATAAAGTCCACTCCCTTATACTTGCTCCTAAACTGAACTATGCTCTTTGAACGCAACGCTTCCACCATCTCTTCCGAAAAGTCGTTGGCCGATGTGTACACGACCTTAAAGCCGTTGCTTACCGCAACGTTTCCTACCGCATGGAGCAGGTGGGTTTTACCCAGTCCTACGTTTCCGTAAAGGAAGAGTGGGTTGTACCCTGAACCCGGAGACTCGGCCACGTGCTTGCATATCTCATAAGCGATTCTATTGCCGTCCCCCACCACAAAGTTGGAAAAGCTGTACCTCCTGCTGAGATTTGAGGAGGGAAAAGGTGTAGAGGGTTTTGTCTCAGAACCCCTTTCTGAAACACTCAAGACCCCCTCCTCAAGCATGCCCTTGAAGTGGGCCTCAAGGAACTCTCTAACCCAGAGCAGGTCCTCCTCCGAGGGGGTCAGTATAACTATCCTTCCCTGGGACTCCAGAAGCTCAAAGTTTCTGAAAACGCTCAGGGCAAACCTGTCTACCTTTCCAACCTGCGCTAAAAACTCCTCTCTGCTGACTCCCCCCATAGCGAATGGCTTTTATACTAACCCGTTTTCCCTTTACGGACTTCCTAAATTAAACGGGTAGCTTGATACACTTATGACCCGGTGGAGAAAGTCATTTAAACAACGACAAAAATGCTCGCGGCGTTGGGGGAGTGGACTCTAACAGGCTCAGGTTTTCCCTCAGGTGCTCGGGTCTGCTCGTGCCTATCAGGTAGGTGCCTATGCCCGGAGTGCTGCGAACGAACTGGATTGCTACCTGAAGGTCTCTCTCCAAGCCGAAGGCTTCCTTCAAGTTTTCGGGGACTCTGCCCAGAACCCTTCCCTGATAAAGGGTGGCGCTCGTGTAGGGATACAGCTCCAGCTCCTGGCAGGCCTCAAGGCAGGAGAGGTCTTTTCCTTTTACCCTCTGGTTCTTGAGAGTATAAGCCTCGTGCATGCCCATGTTGTAAGGGAACTGAACCACCCTAAGGTGGTGTCTCTGTCCCGCTACACCGTCCGCTATCTCCATAAGCTCCTCAAGGGACAGATACTGCCTCGCACCTTTGGAAATTCTGAAAGCGTTCCACGTTGCCACGCCGTAATACCTCAGTTGTCCCCTCTGTATTAGCTCTTCCATCAGGGAGAACACCGCCTCTATCCTTTTGAGCACCACCTCTCTATCAAAAAAGAGGAGTTGCTCCTCCGGGTTGTGGACAAAGTAGATGTCTATGTAATCGGTGCCGAGGTTCTGAAGGCTCTTATTGAAAGACCAATTTATGAAGCCAGGGGTTAGGCAGTGGCCTTGGGGTGTCATCTCCTCTTTGCGCAACACTCCGGTATTGACGAAGTTCTCATAAAAGTAATCTTTGGGGTCCTGCCCCGAGTCGGCGTCGTAGGGAACGTATCCACCCTTTGTGGAGAGAACAACCTTAGACCTGTCCCTGCCGGCGAGCGTTCTTGCTATCGCCCTTTCGCTCTTCATGAACCGGTAGTTTATGGCGGTATCTACGACGTTTATCCCCCTATCAAGAGCATCTCCCACGGTCTGGGAGTATAGACCGTCCATCTCATCGGTAGGCTCCCCCAAATAGGTGCCCACGCCCATCTCAGAAAGCTCAAGTCCGTCCAAGCTCCTAAAAACTATAGCCATACCTGCTTACCTTCACGCCGGAAAACTCTTCAAGGAATCTCCTCCCCAAACCCCCGTAAGACTCGGCTCCCAGCAGAGCTATCGCCAGATGGCCCTCGGCTATCCCATTTTTGTTCCCTTCTATATAATCTTCCAGATACTTCCTTTCCAATCCCCTCCCGTCCTGGAGCGTATCCGCCGGAAAGGCTACAAGCTCCTCAGCCTGCAAACTGCCCACTATCAATACCCTTGATAGGGAACTTCTTAGCTCGCTTCTTAGGGTGGCGCTGACCCTACCCCTTAAAATCTCTTCCTCGTAATCGGCAGGCACCAGGAAGGTGGGGTGAGCGGTAGGCTTCGGAGCGCTCAAGGGGATATCCCTGAAAGGCTTTACCAGCCTTATCCTCAGGTGCTGCTTGCTCAGGTAGAGAACCTCTCCCACCCTCTTGACCACGTCGGCCTTGACTACCCCCCTGAGGGAGACTGAGAAAGGTTCTACAAAGGAAGGTATAACCTTTCCCTCTATCTCAAGCTTTCCCTCAAGCAGGTGCCAATTGGTGAAGGGAAACTCAAGCTCTCGGGTTTCTAAGGAAAGGCTCTCTGCAAAGTCCCTTATACCTTTTATGAAGGCCGCCTCCTCCTTAGAGCCCGGCCTTCTGCCACCGGTGCAGACCAAGTCCCAGAGCGAATCCTCTCCCTTCTGATTGAAGAGGCCGTATATGCAACCGCAGTAGTCCTGCTGGTATATCTCCATCTCCTTGCTCAATCGGAACATCTCTTGAGTTCCACCTCCCTTTCTGTAGTTGGGAGCCAAGAACTCAATTCCGTACCTGTCGGCTACCGCCTCTCCGGCCTGTCTGAGCTGTTCTATCTTCTTTTTGGGACTCATGAGCAGCGTGGTGGTAAGGAACTTAAAGCCCTGCTCCTTCGCAAGCCGTGCGGAGCGCTCCAATCTGACATCAAAGCATATCTTGCACCTCTCTCCCCTCTCGGGTTCCTGCTCGTATCCCCTAACCGCCCGCATCCATCTCTCAACGTCGTACTCTCCCTCCTCCAGCTCTATATTCAGCTCGCGGCACACCCGCCGGGTCTCCACGAGTCTCAGTTCGTACTCCTCGTAAGGGTGTATGTTGGGGTCGTAGAAGAAGGCCTTTATGCGAGCGTCGGGGAAGTCTTCCCTGAGCCGTCTTACGAAGTAAACGGCGTCCGGTGCGCAACACACGTGAACGAGTATACTATCCATTCCCGTCGCCCTTGCCCCTCATCTTGTCCATTATGAAGTCCTCAACCTTCATAACCTTCCTCTCGGAGACGTTCACTATGGATTTGGATATCTCCTCGCTCTCGTAGGCCTTGGCGAACTCCCGCTTTATGAACTCTAAGAGCTGGTCTATCTGTGATTGTAGCTCCTCCACCTGAGACTTTAGACTCAGAATCACGTCCACCCCGGCAAGGTTAACGCCCAGCTCCCTCGTCAGGAAGAGTATGAACTCAAGCCTCTTTAGGTCCTCATCGGAGTACAGACGGGTGTTTCCCTGGGTTCTTGAGGGTTTCAGAAGCCCCTCTCTCTCGTACAACCTCAAGGTCTGAGGGTGTATGTCATACATCCTTGAAACCACTCCTATGGTATAGCAGGCCTTCTTCTTCATGATACCTACCTCTTCCTTATCCTTTCGGGCTTGGGGAGCAGCTCCTCAAGCTCTTCCAAAAGATTCTTTATCTTCTTGCCGTTGCCCGCCAGCTTGTCTAAGAAGCCCAGCTTGGGAATGTCTATGTTAACCTTTACCAGCATGTCTCCGTACCCTCTGCCCTTCAATCTCGGCATACCCTTACCACCTACCTTTACCGTCTCTCCGTGCTGCACTCCGGAAGGTATCTTAACCTTCACGGATTCGCCGGTTATAGTGGGAACCTCTATCTCGGTTCCCAAGACGGCCTCGGGATAGGTCAGGTTCACGTCCACGTAAAGGTTGTCCCCCTTTCTGTGGAATACGCTGTGGGGTTTTACCCTGATTATTATGTAGAGGTCCCCGGCGGGACCTCCAAAGAGTCCCGAGTCTCCTTTCCCCTCCACCACGAGCTTTGAGCCGTTGTCCACACCCGGTGGAATCCTGACCCTTACCTCTTCTCTCTTTGATACAACACCCTTACCTCCGCAGGTGCGGCACGGCTCTGATAAGACTCCTTCCCCCCCACAGGTGGGACAGGTTTGAGCTATGGTCATTATGAACTGCCGTTGAACTACCTGTCCCGTTCCTCCGCAGGTAGGGCAGGTCTTTGTGCCCTTCTGTAGGTCTCTACCCTCTCCGTGGCAGGCAGAGCACTCTACGTTCCTATCTATCGGAATGCTTACCGTGGTTCCTCTGTAAGCGTCTTCAAGGGAAATCTCAACCGTCTTTACTATATCCTCACCCCTGATGGCTCTTCGCCTCGTCCTTGAACCCCTCCTGCCTCTGGTAGCTCTCTCAAATATGGAATCAAAGTCAAAGCCGAAACCTCCCATAAAGTCTCTGAGTATCTCCTCCAGGTCGGGTATCGTTCCTCCGGCCTGCGTTCCCCCCTGAGATGCACCTGCTCCCTCAAAGGCGGCATGACCGTACATGTCGTAAAGCTTCCTCTTTTCCGGGTCAGAGAGCACTTGATACGCCTCGTTCACCTCTTTGAACTTTTCTTCCGCATCTGGACTTTTGTTAAGGTCCGGATGGTACTTCCTTGCCAACTTCCTGTAAGCCTTCTTAATCTCCTCCTGTGAGGCGTTCCTCGGAACTCCCAGAACCTCGTAATAATCCCTTTTGGTAGAGGAAGCCATTTATAATCCTCCTATAAAGTTTTCTTACTAATACTAAATAATAAATTTTAGCGAAATAGTGTCAAGTATGAAGTCCCGCCTCCGGCAAGGCGCACAGAGCTTATAAATTATAATAGTTTGCGAAATGATAGACCTAAGGTTCAACGATAGAGCTCTGGTGCCCGTTATAGCCCAAGATTACAGAACCGGGGAAGTTCGTATGCTCGCGTGGGCGAACGAGGAAGCGGTAAGGAGAACCTTGGAAACCGGATACGCTCACTACTACTCAAGGAGCAGGAACTCTATATGGAAAAAGGGGGAGAGCTCGGGGGAGCTTCAAAGGGTGGTTGAGGTCAGGGTTGATTGCGACGAAGATGCTCTAATATACGTGATTGAGCAGGAGAAAAACCGAGCCTGCCATACGGGCAAGAGGAACTGCTTTTATAGAAGCATAGAGGGTCAAGAGGTGGAAAAGCCTCTGCCCTTTGAAGCACTCCAGAGGCTTCAGGAGATTATTAGGGATAGGTTAAGGGACAGGCCCAAAGACTCTTACACCGCAAAGCTCGCCTCCAAAGGCTTTGAGAAGGTGGCACAGAAGTTCGGTGAGGAAGCGGTAGAGAGCCTGATAGCTCTTTTGAAGGGCGATAAGGGAGAGATTCTCTACGAGACTGCAGACATGCTCTACATGCTTACCTTGGCTCTTGAACTCAGGGGTATAGAGATTACGGAAGTCTTTGAAGAGCTTGTAAGGCGTATGAAGTGATTATCCCTTGCTTACCGGCGCGCCCACCTTTACCAGTCCCGTGTCCGTTATCTCCAAGAACCTCGTTCTGGTGTCGTGTCCGCAGAGCCTACATCCATCTATCCTGAAGAGTCTCACCACCTCACCTACGGGCTTTCCGTAAATCTGAGAGGCGGTCTTGGTCATTATTAGCTCTTTGGCGAGCACCATGGTGCAGTCCACTATGTGGCTCACGGCGTATCCACCCGCAGCTTCCGCCGAAAGCCCCTCGTGCCCGCTCCGTTTTTGAGATACCAGCAAAGCGGTTTGGTACCACTTCTTCATGAAGTTGAAAATCTGCCTTACGACGCTTCGTGCCATCATCTCTTTGGCTTCGTAAAGTCCGGTGATAGAGTCTATTGTCGTGTGGCTTACCTTATACTCCTTTATGGCGAAGGCTAAGGTGTTAAGCAGGTTGGGAATGCTGTCCCTGAGCGAGGAGTGGCTGGCAGCGTCTATCAAAACTATGTTGTTCTCTATCTGTGAAAACTCAACACCCATGGCGCTTGCTCTCTCTTTCAAGCCGAGACTCACAAAGGGGGCCGGACTTTCAACGGTTATAAAGGCTACCCTCTCTCCTCTCTGTGCCTGCTTAATGGCATACTGCTCAACCATAAGGGACTTTCCCGTATCAGACACTCCCGTTATATTGACCACGGCATAGGCCGGAATTCCTCCCAAGGGCTTTTTTACTACCTTACCTTTCTCCAGTTCTGCACGGAAGAAAAGCTCGTCCAAACCTTCTACACCTGTGGGAACACCCTTGAGCCTGGGAGCCTTCTTCAAGGCTTCTCCGGCTACCCATATGCCTTCTTCTACCACTCGGGGCTTTTCCGGAGTTCTCTTGTCCATGGTAGAGCTGGCGGAAGGGGAGGGATTCGAACCCTCGGTACGGGGAAACCCGTACACGGCGTTTCCAGCGCCGCGCCTTCGTCCACTCGGCCACCCTTCCTGCAACCGAAGATTAGAATAATTTTACAATAGAATTCCGTTCCCGTTGAACTCGCAAGGAAGCTCCTTCCAAAGCTCAAGGCTCTTTTCCCCAAGCTCGTGTTCTTCTGCGCTATAGACGGGCTCACTCCGCCCCTACTCTACCCTGCCGAAGGCAAAGCTTACGAAGATGTGCTCGGTCGGAGGGAGCTACCTTATGGAAGGAGTCTCGGAGTGTTTTTTGAGATAAAGAGAGAATTAGACGCAAATTTTATCCTAAAATATTACTAAGTAAGTAATAACTCATAAAATAAAACAGCGGAAGGTGTGGAAGTTATGCGAGAAGCTTACGACAGCGGGTTTTTAAAGAGCTTGGCCAAGAAAATATACGAGCTTACGGGAAATCTCTACTCTGAAGATAGGATTGCCTTTCTGTCGTTCAAGGTCAAGGAGCTGATGAATAACCACCACAAAAGTTTAGGTCGCTTTATAGAAGACATGGACGGGAATACCCTGTTGCAGGAAGAGTTCATAAACAGAATCACCGTAGGAGAGACCTACTTTTTCAGAGATTACCCTCAACTAAAGGCCTTTAGGGACTATATCCTGAGCAAATTTAAGGGGAGAACGGTAAAGATTGCCAGTTTGGGGTGTTCCACCGGAGAGGAGGTATACTCTCTGGCCTGTATCTTGAACAAGGAGGGTCTTCAAGGGAAGGTTTACGGCTTTGATATAAACCAAAAGGCTCTGAAGGTTGCCGAAGCGGGGGTATATAAAAGCTTAAAGGCGAAGCGTATACCCGATGAGTATAAATCCTGCTTTGTGCAGAAAGACGAGAAATACATAGAAGTTCCTGCTAAACTAAAGTCAATGGTTGAGTTCAAAAAGTTGAATCTCATAGAGGAAAAAGATTTCAAACCTTACAGAGAGAGCATGGACATAGTGTTCTGCAGACACGTCCTTATATACTTTGATGAGTCATCTAAGAAGAGAGCCCTGGGCAATATTGAGAGCATGTTAAAACCGGGGGGATACCTAATCCTGTCCCCTGCGGAGATGCTTCCCCACTCTTTTAGTAAGAGTTTTACCTATGAAAAGTATGAGGGCTTTTTCTTTTACAGGAGGCTAACAACAGTTGATAATACATAGACAAAACCACATATTCGCATTAGTGGAGGGAAGAAGCGTGATAACCCTGCAGTGCAAGCTGGAGTTTGAAAACAGACGGGACAGAGAGAAAGTCCTCTCCCTCATGAGAAGGTTCTCCTCAGCCTGCAGATACGCCTACAAAAGACTGCTTGAAGGCAGAAACAGAAACAACCTAAAGAGAGAAATCCCCCTCACCTTCGGAATAAACACCAGATACGCAGACGACGCAGTGCTTTTAGCTCAGTCGCTCCTGTCTTCCTGCAGAAAGAGAAAACAAAATCCCGAGAAGCTCATATTCGGAGGCAGAAAGCTCTTTGAAAAGCTCAGAAGCTACCACTTGAGCAAAGCAAGAAAGAGAGCGTATAGAAGGGAGTGGAGAGAAAAGAGACAGGGAAACCTATACTCAAGGGGAGATAAGTCCAAAAAAGGCAACCTCAACCTCAGATTCGTGTTTGAGAAAGAGGGAATGTCTCTGAGGATAAACACGGGCAGCAGAGAATACGTATATGCGAAGGTAATAAGAGGTGCCAGAAGGGAGAGGGACAGGTGGATAGATTTTTGCTGGAACCTGCTAATAGCCGAAAACAACGGCAGATACTTCCCCTACTCGGTAGAACTCAAGCTCAGGGAAGGAGAGCTTTACGCCTTCGTGAGCTGCGAGGAGTTTTTGCCGAAGAAGGAGATAACTATAGATTGGGGAGCTATAGGTATAGACGTGAACGCAAGTCCCTTTCACGTCGCTTGGAGCGAGGTGGACGAGGAAGGAAAGCTCAAAAGCTACGGAAGGATTGAGCTGAGTGAGCTTATAGGAAAGAGCAAAAGACGAAGGCAGAACCTCTTGTGGGAGATAGCTCATAGGATAGTGGAGATTGCCAAAAGCAGAGGCAGAGCGATAGCGATGGAGAACCTGAAAAAGCTCCCGAAGGGAAGGAGAGGCGATGGAAGAGGAAAACTGAGGAGAAGGTTTCAGCACTTCATCTACAGAGGCATACTTGAGAAGGTGGAAATCTTGGCAAAGAGGGAAGGCATAGAGGTAAAGAAGGTGTTCCCTGCATACACCTCCGTGGTAGGAGCACTCAAGTATAGTCCTCAGTATTTGATAGACAAGGACGTGGCGGGAGCATACGTGATAGGAAGGAGGGGAATGGGATTTCAAGAGAGGTTGCCTAAACACTACGAGAGGCTACTCTCGGACGAAGAGGCTCTGCTTTACTCCTTGGGAGTGCTTGAGGAGAGGATAGAGGAGCTGAAGACAAAGGTAAAGGAAGAGGGAAATAGGGGGAAGAAGAATGCCTTAAGGAGAGAGCTGAGGAAACTCAGAGAGGAGAAGAAGGCAATTGTTTCACAGCTTAAAAGCCTTGAGTGCGATTCGGCTACCCGAGAGCAGGCCTCTGGAGGGAACAAGCCTGTGAGGGGTCTTCTGCAGGGAAGGCACAAAAGCTGGAGAGTGCTCAGGGCAGTCCTCACCTTCTCCTTTCTCGGGAAGTCTTTTGTAAGGGACTTCTCTCCCCTGAGAAGGATTTTGGTGTGCGGGGACTGGGAAGGAGTGGTGAAGGGACGAGTTCCTGTTCTTGGTGCAGGGACTATGGCCGGGGAAATAGCGCCTGCCGAGTTTATCCCCGGTCTGAATAGGCGCAATATAAATAGCTCGGCACCAAGCTGCGTAAATATGCGGTTTGGTTAACCAGGCTGCGGTGATAAGGGTTCTGATAGTTGATGACTCGCCCTTTATAAGGCTGGCTCTTCGCAAAATACTTTCGGCCGACCCGTCTATAGAGGTCGTTGGTGAGGCTATAGACGGAGACGATGCTATAAAAAAGGTAAGGAAGCTCAGGCCCGACGTCATAACCTTGGACATAAATATGCCGGTTATGGACGGCCTTACCGCCCTGCCCCTTATAAAGAAAGAGTGCCCTGCCTGTAAGGTACTTATGATAAGTGCCTATACCAAGGAAGGAGCGAGGGAAACCATAGAAGCTCTGGAACGGGGAGCCGTTGACTTCATAACCAAGCCCGCAAAATCGGATAAGCTACTGGAATTCAAAGAGGAGATTATCCAGAAGGTCAAGGCGGCCATTCAAGCGAAGGCAGAGGTGAGGAGGGAGGTAAAGCCCCCTGTTCAGAAGGCAAAACGGAGCTTTAGAACGCCGCCCGCTGTAGCCATAGGCATATCCACGGGAGGACCCCAGACACTCTCTAAGGTCATACCGAACCTGCCCGCGGAGTTTCCCTCTCCTATCCTTATAGCCATTCACATGCCGGACACCTTTACAGCCAGCTTTGCGGAACACTTAGATAAGTCCTCTAAACTCAAGGTCAAGGAGGCGGAGGAAGGAGAGGTTATAAGAGGAGGCGTAGTTTACATATCAAGGGGTAGGATAAACATGGTGGTGAAGGGTTCTGCCGCTCAGCCTCAGGTTAAGTATGTTAAAGATGATAGAGCGAGGTTTATACCCTCCGCAGACCTGTTGATGTCCTCGGTTGCCGAGGTATTCGGCGGTGATAGCATAGGTGTGGTGATGACGGGAATGGGGAACGACGGCTCCGAGGGCATAGTGGACATCAAAAAGGCGGGGGGAATGACGATAGCGGAGAATCCCGATACGGCTATACTGTGGGCCATGCCGAAGAACGCCATAGCCACCGGATACGTGGATTTCGTTCTTGATAAAGAGGAAATAGCTCCCTTCTTGGTGGAAACCGTCCTCGGAGTGAGGACGGGGGGAGTGTCCCCCGGAGTTTAATCCACGGGTTTGGCATCTACCACGTCGTCTCCGCTCTCCTTGTTGTCACCCTGATTGTTGCCACCTGCCTGATTTCCGGTCTCCTGATAGAGGGTAGAACCCAACTTGGAAGAAACCTGTAGCACCTTGTCCATCGTAGCCTTTATCTGTTCTAAGCTCTGAGACTCAGCGATGACTTTCTTAGCTTCTTCTATGACCTGCTCCGCCTCTTTCACGTCTTCCTCTTTGAACTTATCTCTGTTCTCCTTTATCGTCTTCTCTAAGTTGTAAACCAGCTGGTCTAACTGGTTCTTGGTATCCACCAGCTCCTTCTTCTTCCTGTCCTCTTCCGCATGAGCCTCGGCCTCTTTCACCATTCTTTCTATGTCCTCCTGAGTCAGTCCGGAGGAAGGCTCTATCCTGATGGACTGCTCCTTACCGGTCCCGGTATCCTTGGCCGTTACGTGGAGTATTCCGTCGGCGTCTATATCAAAGCAGACCTCTATCTTGGGCGTGCCTCTGGGAGCGGGGGGTATGCCTGTAAGGTAGAACTTACCCAAAGATTTGTTGTCCTTTGCCATGGGCCTCTCACCCTGCAAGACGTGTATCTCAACCTCGGTTTGGTAATCGGAGGCGGTGGTGAATATCTCACACTTCTTGTAGGGTATGGGTGTGTTCCTGGGAATCAGGGTGGTCATAACTCCTCCGTAGGTCTCAACTCCCAGAGAGAGAGGCACCACGTCAACGAGGAGAATTTCCTTAACATCACCGCTGAGAACTCCCGCCTGTATGGCAGCTCCTACGGCGACCACCTCGTCGGGGTTCACCCCCTTGTGGGGCTCTTTACCGAAAAACTCCTTAATTCTCTGCTGGACTAAGGGTATCCTCGTGGAGCCTCCCACCAGAACCACATCGTTTATATCGGAGGGAGTGAGTTTGGCGTCCTCCAAAGCCTTCTTGACTATATCCATAGTCCTGTCTATCAAGTCCTTTATCATCTCTTCCAGTCTCGCTCTTGTTAGCTTCTTCTGCAGGTGCAGAGGTTGATTGGTGTTGGGGTCTATGGTTATAAAGGGTAGATTTATCTCCGTTTCCAGCTTGAAGGATAGCTCCTTCTTGGCTTGCTCCGAAGCCTCCTTTAGCCTTTGGAGTGCCGTTCTGTCCTTTTTAAGGTCTATGCCGTGCTCTTTTTTGAACTCCTCTATGAGCCAGTCCATTATCCTTTCGTCCACGTTTGCACCGCCCAAGTGGGTATCTCCCAAGGTGGCCTTAACCTCTATAACGCCATCTCCACCCTCCAGTATGGAGACGTCAAAGGTTCCTCCTCCGAAGTCATAAACGAGAATCTTCACGTCGTTCTTCTTATCCAATCCGTAAGCGAGGGCCGCGGCCGTAGGCTCGTTAAGTATTCTCAAAACTTCAAGGCCTGCAATCTTACCGGCGTCCTTGGTAGCCTGCCTCTGTCTCTCGTTGAAGTATGCGGGTACGGTTATGACCGCCTTGCTCACCTTCTCACCTAAGTAGTCCTCCGCCGCCTCTTTGAGCTTTCTAAGAACGTGGGCGCCTATTTCCTCCGGCCTCACCACCTTGCCGGCGTTGGGTATATCAAAGGCCGCATCTCCCTTATCGTCCGCCACCACCCTGTAGGTGACCCTCTTTGCCTCGTCCTTCACCTCTTCATACTTTCTACCTATGAATCTCTTTGCCTCGTATACGGTGTTTTCGGGGTCGAGAACCGCCCTGCGTTTGGCGGGCTCTCCCACGATTATTTCCTTCTCCTTGGTCCAGGAGACCACCGAAGGCGTGAGCCTATCTCCCTCTTGGTTCTGAATCACCACAGGCTCATCACCGACTATAACGGACACCACCGAGTTCGTAGTCCCAAGGTCTATACCAAGTATCTTTTCCGCCATCTTTTGACCTCCTCTCTTTCCGAATTTTATTCAGGAATTATTTTAAATCCTTAGTCTATTATTGTCAAGTTTTATATAAACAAACTTATAAAAAGAGCCTCTTTATGGCCTCTCCGAAGAGGGCAAAGACGTAAATCCTGATAAACCTCGCTATTACGGAGGCTAAGATAAAGCTCAGGAACGACATCTTAAATATGCCCGAGAGCCAGCACATTAGCTTGTAAGGCTCTCCTATGAGAACCGCGAAGAACCCAAGCCTGTTGAATAGAGCCTCTCCCTTCAAAAAGAGTCTTTCTCCGAAGAGCCTTTTAACGAAAGCCTCTCCCAACCGCCTACCCAAGAAAAAGGATACCAGTGCTCCCAGCAGGTTGCCTGCAAAAGAAACGTGAGCCGCTATCCAAGGACTGAGTCCAAAAACGGGTGCTGCGGTGATAAAGGGGTATGGGGGTATGGGCTGGATTATGGACTCGGCAAAAGATAGCAAAAATAGTGCCGTATAGCCGTAATCTTGTATAAATTCCCCGGCTAAGGCTTTGAGTTCTTCGTAAAGGGGTACGGTCATTAACCCTCAACTATGGTGTCAAAAATTTTGTCTATGTCAAGTATAGATATAAGCCCGTCCTCTATATGAGCTACGTTCCTTACATAGGCACTGTATCTACCGACCATCGGGTTGGGTTCTAACTGATTCTCCTCCAGTCTTATTACCCCCCTTATGGCATCTACCAGAACCCCGGCCTTTCCGTGGATTGTATCTAAGGTCACTATCCTCGTCGGCTCTTTGGTTTCTATCAGCCCCAAAAGGCTCTTGAGGGAAAAGATGGGTATTATCTCTCCTCTGAGGTTTATTATTCCCTCCATGTAGTGGGGAGTGAAAGGGACCTTAACTATGTCAAGGGTTTTAGATATGGTCAATATCTTCTTAAGGGGGATTCCCACTATCTCCTCTTCAACCGAAAGGCTGAGGAACTCCTCAACCTTGTCCCCTCTCCTTAATATGCTCTTGTCTCCCGCAGGAACTAAATCGCTCATGCCATTACCCTCTCAAATTAAATTATCGTTGCGCTGTTAACCTCTCTCTTTAGAATGCCCTCAAGGTCAAGAATCAGAACCACCTTACCCTCTCCGGTTATAGTGGCTCCAGATATGCCCTGTATGTCTCCCACTATCTTGCCAAAGGGCTTTATAACTATCTCCTCGTCGCCGTAAAGCTCCTCAACTGTGAAGGCCGCCCTCTGACCCCCTACCTGAGCGACGATTATATAACCTATGTGGGACTCCTCAACTCCCAGTATTCCTCCCAGCCTAAACAGGGGTATCGTCTGCTCCCTCAGCAGGAGAACCTCTTTACCGGACAGGGTTTTAATCTCCGCGTCTTCGCCCTGGATTATCTCCAGAACCGAGTATATGGGTATGGCGTAGTATCTATCCTTTATAGAGACGAGTAGAGACCTTATTATCCCTATGGTGAGCGGGAAGGACATTATTATCCTCGTTCCCTTATTCTTCTCTGTCTCTATGTCTATGGTTCCCCTGAAGTTGGACACTGTGGTTATGACCACGTCCATACCTACGCCCCTGCCGGAGACCTCGGATACGTCTTCCTTGGTGGAGAAGCCGGGGTGGAATATGAGGAAGAGAATCTCCTTCTTGCTCATCTTATCAAGGCGTTCCTTGGAAACTATACCCTTTTCCAGAGCCTTAAGCTTTACCTTGTCTATGTCTATACCCCTTCCGTCGTCGGCTATCTCAACGAAGATTCTGTCCCCCTGATAGTAAGCTTTCAGTAGCACCGTCCCCTTACGGGGCTTTCCTAACCTCTCCCTCTCCTCGGCCGACTCTATGCCGTGGTCTATGGCGTTTCTTATCAGGTGTATCATAGGCTCTTCAAGCTTCTCTATTATTGTCTTGTCCATCTCCACGTCTTCGCCTTCCATGAGGAGTTCAACCTCTTTGCCCAGCATCTTGGAGAGGTCTCTGACCACACGGGGAAACTTCTGGAAGAGCCTCTTAACAGGTTGCATTCTCGTCTTCATCACCGCCAGCTGCAGGTCGCCCACTATCCTGTCTATGGAGGAGAGTATGGTCTCAAACTCGTCCATGTCCTTAGATATGCACTCCTGAGATATCTTCTGGAAACCTCTGACGAGCCTGTTCCTCTCCAGAACCAGCTCACCCACCAGGTTCATCAGGGCTTCTATCTTATCAACGTCTATCCTTAATACCTTCTCTCCGCCGCTCTTTTCCTTCTTCTCTACCTTTTTAACCTCTTTTTTCTCTTGCTTCTTTTCCTGCTCAGGGGGAGGTTCCTCATCTGCACCCCCCTCTTGCGAGCCTTTCTCCTCTCCCCCTTGATGGGCCATCTCTATCATCTTCATGTCAGCTTCAAGCTCTTTTTCCTTATACTCTTCCTCCGGCTCTTGGGGAGAGCCTCCGGCAGATATCAATTTGTCCAGTTCGGCTATCAGCTCGTCCGGCCTCTCGTCCGGTGGCAGGAGTATAAGCTCCTCCAGCACCTCTTCCACGGGTTTACCCTTAAGGTGCGAAAAGCCATACTTTTCCAATAGCCGGTTTAGCCCTTTATCCTCTTCCCCCTGAGATGAGGAGGGAGCCGCTCCGCTGGCCAAGGAGCGAAGTTTTTCTACCAGCTCCCTGGGAGGTTCTACCTCTTCACCTTCGTCATATCTTTTTATAGCGTTCCTTATAAAGTCTATCGCCGAAAGGATAGCGTCGTTTATGTCCGAGGAAAACCTTATGGCACCCTCTCTGAGCTTGCCCAGTATATCTTCCGCAGCGTGAGCCACTTCAACTATGGCGTCAAGTCCGAGGAACCCGGCACCGCCCTTTAGGGTGTGCATAGCCCTGAAGGCACTGTTGAGTATATCCTCGTTTTCCGGGTCGTTTTCCAGCTCCAGCAGGTCTTGCTCTAATTTATCTAAATTTTCCTCTGCCTCAACGATAAACTCGTTAAAAATCTCCCTCATATCATCGTTTATCATTCACTTGCCCCCCTTTTTTTGGCCATCTTCCTAACGAGCTGAAGCAGGTCTTTGGCATCAAACTTAACTATGTAGGCGTCGGCGTTAACCCTGTAAGCTCTCTGCCGGTTGGAGTCGTCGCTCAGCGTAGAGTTCACTATCACCGGCAGTCCCATAAGTCCTATAGATTCTTTTATCTTCTTGGTCAGCGTAAGGCCGTCCATGTTGGGCATCTCTATGTCGGTTATAACCAGCTGTATGTAATCCGTTATAGGCCTGCCTTCGCTCTTAGCCTTCTCCAAGTACTTCATAAGCTTCTCGTAGGCCTCAAGACCGTCCTCCGCCATTATAACGTTATGTCCTGCGCTCTCCAAGATGTCGGTTATTATCTTCCTCGCAACCGGGGAGTCGTCTGCCACCAGTATGGTGTAGGTTTCCTCAACGGCTCCTCCTTCAGATGCGGCTTCGTGGAATACCTTTAGAAGCCCTATGTCGTGGAGTATGCCTTCAAAGTCCAGGATTATGAGCAGTCCGTCCTCCGTATCCACAACCCCGGTTATACGCCCATTGAGCTTCTGGTTCAAAGTCTCCGGCGGCTTCTTTATATCTGCCCAGGTTATCCTCCTTATCCTCTTGGCATCGTGGACGATAACTCCCACGTTTTCCCTAAGAAATTCCAGGTGGAGTATGTACTTCTTTCTTTGCTCCGGCTCCTCTATACCCATCCATCGCGCGAGGCTTATGACTGGAACCAGCTTATCCCGTATCTCGGTCATACCTTCAACTTCCGGAGGCATGTTGGGAACCTTGGTTATCTTGGGAAGCATGAGAACTTCCCGTATCTTGGCTACGTTAACTCCGAATATCCACTCGTAAAGTCCCGTTTCCCTGTCCTCGTATATGCGAAAGTCAACTATCTCAAGCTCGTTAGACCCAGTCTCCAAAACGTCCGGCAGGCCGTATTTTTTCTCTTCCATCACTCTTCTCCCGTATCTTCTATAGTGGCATGCAAGGACTCTATCTTGTTCTTTATGTTCTGCGAAAGTTTTGCCGTGCTATCTGCGAGCTTCCTAAACTCGGCTGCCACTACAGCGAACCCTTTGCCGGACTCCCCTACACGAGCCGCCTCTATGGCTGCGTTCAGAGCAAGGAGGTTGGACTGCTTGGCTATCTTTGTCAAAGATTCTGCAAGCCCCTCTAATTCTTCCAGCTCGTTCTTTATTTTGTCAAGATCCACGTTTTCCACCATCTCCACCTCCGGTTTAATCCTATTTTAAATTAAAATTTAAGTTATGGAACAGGATTTCCTATCTCAAGAGGAAGTTGACCTTCTGCTAAAAAGCTTGGGAAAGGAACAGGAAGAAGCGGAAGGGGGAGAAGAGCAGAGCAACGTAAAACCTTTTAACTTTGACGAGCTTGAGAAGATATCTCCTCTGAGATATGCACGCCTTGAACAGATAATAAACAAATGGACGGTTTACCTCTTTCCGGAACTAAAGTCCGTGGTTATAAACCTTGAGAACATATCTATGGAATCCCTGTCCCACGAGAAGCTATCCGATTTCATACTTAAAATACCTTTGCCTTCCGCCATAGCCGTTTTGGAGATAGAACCCCTTGAGGGTAAGTTTTACCTGATAATAGACCCGAGATTACTCTACACCATAGTTAGCGTAGTCCTCGGGGGCCCACCCAAATCCTACCGAATAGAGGGTAAGAGCTTTACCAAGGTGGAATACAGGATAATGAAGAGGGTGCTCTCCAAGATGGTAGATACCCTTGATAGAGCGTGGCGTGAGTTCGTTCCGGACAGCGGTATAAAGCTGGTGGATATAGACGATAACCCCAGGCACCTTATAACCGTCAGCAAGCAAGAGATGATTCTTCTGGCTACCATGGAGCTGGAGATAGAGACCTTTAAGGGGAAGTTCTTCCTCGTTCTGCCCATGAAGAACCTTGACCCCATAAAGGATACCTTGAGGAACACCCAGGTTGGCGGTGAAGATCTCAGGGATTTGGTCGTGGAAAACCTTATGAACACACCGGTAGTTGTTGAAGCTCTGTTGGACAGATTCACCATGACGGTCAAAGAGGTGCTGGAGCTAAAAAGCGGTGATTTGATAAGCATAGACAAGTATATAAACTCTAAAATAAGTATAGTGGCCGGAGGAATACCCTTGTTTGAAGGTATCCTTGGCACGTCCAAGGATAAGAAGGCCGTTAAGGTGGAGTCTCTGTTGGATACTAAGGCAAAGGGGGAATGACAAATGCAAGACTTTGAGTCGCTTATAAAGGAGCTTTTGGAAAGTGTAAGGGTTTTGGAAGAGACATTGGAGAAGGCTAAGAAGCCTATAGAGACCAGCTCTGAGATGATTCCTCAGACGGCAGAGAACATAAAGGACGTTATGGTTTTCCTTGAAGATACATCTCACAAAATAATGAATCATCTGGAGAAGATTAACGAGAACTCCCAGACGATTCAGCAGGACGTTGACTTTCTTCTGTCTCTGAATCCCACTTCCAAAATAAAGAGCAAACTACAGGATATAAAGGAGAAGAACGATGCGAACCTGAATACACTGCTGGAGCTTTTCTCCCTTATGTCCTTTCACGACTTGGCGGGACAGCAGCTTAAGCTGGTTCTCTCGGCACTTGAGAAGATAAAGGAGAGCCTGATAAACGTTATAGTCTCCAAGGTTGCCGAGGAGAAGCAGCTGGAAGAGGGTGAGGTAGAACGACTTAAGGGTAAGGTTACGGAACTTTTAACCCAAGATAGGGTATCCCAAGACGACGTAGATAAGCTTTTGGAGGAATACGGACTATAAAGGAGGAGGTATAGAAGATGCCCTTACCGCCGAAGGAGATAAAGATACTCGTAGTTGACGATATGAGCACCATGAGGAGGATAATAAGAACTATACTCAATCAATTGGGTTATCAAAATATAGATGAGGCCGAGAACGGCAAACAGGCCTTGGCAAAGCTCAAGTCCGAGAAGTTTGATTTTGTAGTTACCGACTGGAACATGCCGGAGATGGACGGGCTCACGCTGGTGCAGGAGATAAGAAAGGACCCTGACCTAAAACACTTGCCCGTTCTCATGGTCACGGCCGAGGCTAAGAAGGAAAACGTTCTCCTTGCACTCAAGGCCGGAGTTAATAACTACATAGTCAAACCTTTTACACCGGAGGTTCTCAAGGAGAAGATAGAGAAGATATTCAAGTAATTATGGGGAATGAAATAGATGAGAAGAAGGAGCTGGAGGTTTTAAGGAGTGCCTGCTCCCGAGCAGGAGTGGGGATAGTTTTGCGTAGGAAAGACCAAGTTATCTACTCCAACCCGGTAGCGCAAGAGTATCTTTCTCAATACTCAATTGAAGCTCTCAAGGAGCAGGTGAAGGTAGTTTACGACGACGGGGAAAGCTTAATCTTCCTTCCTAAGGAAGGAACTCTCGGTATTGAAGACCTGGCACATAACTCTACGGAGGCCCTTGAGGAGCTGACCGAGATACTGAGGATAATAGACAACGGGGTGGCCATAGTGGAAGAGGTGGCCAGAACCTCAGCAGAAACGGAACGGGAGCTTATGAACGACCTGAAGCTGGTTAACAAGCTCATGGAAGAGTCCGAAGGTATAACCAGGATTTTGAGCTTCATAAACGAGGTCTCGGAGCAGACCTCGCTCCTATCGCTGAACGCCACCATAGAGGCGGCAAGGGTAGGGGAAGCGGGAAGAGGTTTCGCTGTGGTGGCTGAAGAGATAGGGAAGCTGGCCTCAAAGACTATGGAGTTCACCAAGAATATCGGGGACGTTCTCAAGAAGATTGAAAAGAGTGTAAAATTAATCAGTGAGCACATAGAGAAGGTGGTTAAGCTTGCAGAAGAGCAGAAAGACCACTCCTCCGATGCGGAGATGCTCTTTTACCTGATAAAGGATAGAACGGACATTCTCAAGGAACGTTATAACCAGATTAACGAGCTGCTGGCGAAGCTCCACTAAGGGAGGTTTTTCTGTGAGCACCTTCTGTAAGAAGGTTATAGAACATATGTACGATTCAAGGCTTGAGGACTTCATATCCTCCTTTTACGAGCTTTACAACAAATACAAGCATTTAGACGAAGATGCCTTTTTCAAGGAATGGTTTGATAGGTTCGTAGTCCGCAACCTTATGAAGTACTTCTCCCCCATCATCATAACGGAGAATCTTGAAGACGTGCGCCTTCTGAAAAGAAGGGCCTACGTTGCGTACGTTAAAACCTATTGGAGTTTATGCTCCTACCCCCGGAGATATCCCAGTAAGGTAGAGGAAGCAAAGAGATTCTTTAACATAAAGGAGCTAACACCTGAAACTTTGAAGAAAGCTTACAGGAGATTGGTGAAGGAACACCACCCCGACGTGGTTGGCAAGGACAAAAATAGCCATGTAAACATGGTCAAGATAAATTACTACTATCAGATACTCAGGAGCTATCTTGAAAGCTGAGCCCTCTACTTCTTTATCTTGGCTTCCCCTTTGCCTTCAAAGACCTTTAGTTCTGCCCTCTCCACTACGAGAGCACCTGCAGGCACATCTTTAGATATGACAGAACCACCTGCAACGTAGGAGAGTTTGCCTACCTCTATGGGAGCTATGAGGAGTGAGTTACTTCCTATAAAGGCTTTATCCCCTATCTTGGTTTTATGCTTCTTCTTTCCGTCATAGTTTGCCGTTATTACTCCGGCTCCTATGTTTACCCTGTCCCCTATCTGAGCGTCTCCCAGGTAGGAGAGGTGTTTGGCGTTCACTCTGTCCCCTATCTTGCTCTTCTTAACCTCAACGAAGTTTCCTATATGGCTTTTCTCTCCTATGTAGCTTTTCTCTCTTATATGAGCGAATGGTCCCACGATGCTCTTATTATCAACCTTTGACTTTCTTATAACCGAGTAAGGCTGAACTTCTACCCTTTCCCCTATCTCGGAATTCTCAATCACGCTTCCGGCTCCTACAACCGAGCCTTTACCTATCTTAGTTTTACCCTTGAGGATAGCTCCGGGATATATCTCCACATCTTCCCCTATGCTGACATCCGGTTCTATCCACACCGTTTCCGGAGAGTGAACCGTAACACCCCTCTCGGCCCAAAACCTTACCAGCTTTAGTTTTATTACGTTTTCCGCAAGAGCGAGTTCCCAGCGGGTATTTACACCCAAAACCTCTATCGGGTCGGAAGCCATGAAGCTCCTTATCTCGTGGCCGTTTTCAACAAAGAACTCCACCACATCGGTCAGGTATAGCTCCCCGGTCTTTTCATTGGGCCTTATCTTGAATAGAGCGCTGAGCAGGTAAGGGGCATAGAACATGTATATCCCGCTGTTTACTTCTTTTATGGCCTTCTCTTCGTGGGAGGCGTCCTTTTCCTCAACTATCCTGAGCACTTTATCGTTTTCGGCCTTCACCACCCTCCCGTAGCCCGTCGGGTCCGGCAGTTGAGATGTCAGAACGAGCCCTCCGAGCTTAAAACCTTCGTACTCTTCAACCATTATCAGATACCTCTGCATCTGCTTTAGGGTCTCCGAAGAAACTAAGGGACTGTCTCCGTTAATCACGAGAACATAACCCTCATACGAGCGCCACATGTCTATAGCGGACATCACGGCGTCCGCCGTTCCGCCTCTGGGATTCTTCTGGTGGAAGAAGACTACGTCTTCAAACTCTCCGAGGCTCTCTTTTACCTCTTGAGCTTTATATCCCACGACCACGCCTATGTTCTCTATTCCGCTGCTCTTTACCGTGTTAAGGACATACCAAAGCATAGGCTTTCCGAGAATGGAGTGTATCACCTTGGGTTTTTCACTCTTGAACCTCGTTCCATAACCGGCAGCTAAGACTATGGCTCTCATGAAACCATTCCCTCCTTCGCATTTTTCTTTTTGCCGTCTGAGGCTATACCAATCCTATCTTTCTTGTCTCTTCTAACTTTCTCTATAAACTCCACAAGCTCCATAACCCTCTTATTGGCACCCAAAGAGCTTCTCTTTATCTCTTGAATGCCCTCCTTCAGCGTTAGGCTTCTCTTGAACAGGATTATATAGGCCTTCTTGAGAGCCGCGATTTCCTCCTCTGAGAAGCCGGCTCTCCCCAAACCTATCGTGTTTATGCCGTAAAGCTGAACGTGATTGCCGGCAGCCTTCGTAAAGGGGGGAACGTGTTTGTTCACACCGGTCAGCCCCCCTATCATGGAGTAGCTGCCTATCTTAGTTTTCTGCTGAACCGCAGAGAGGCCCCCCATAAAGACGTTGTTGCCTATCTCCACGTGTCCGGCCAAGGTGGCACAGTTGGCCATTATCACGTTGTCGCCCAGCACGCAGTCGTGAGCCACGTGGGAGTACGCCATAAGCATGCAGTTGTTTCCTATAACGGTTTTACCTTTATCCAAAGCCGTTCCTCTGTGAACGGTTACGTACTCCCTTATTATGACGTTATCTCCTATTACAACCTCCGTATCTTCTCCTTTATAGTCTAAGTGTTGAGGTTCCTCGCCTATCACCGCTCCGTCGTAAATCTTGCAGTTCTTGCCTATCTTAACCCTGCCCTTTATGGTTACCCTGTTCCCTATGACCGTGTCCTCTCCTATCTCTATATCACCCTCCAAAAGGCTGAAGGCACCCACGGACACGTTTTTACCCAACTTCACCCCTTCGCCAATTATGCTCGTTTCGTGAATCCTCATAACATCTCCTCTATAAGTAATTTTCTTAAGTTATTTAAGGCCACCTGCGTTGATAGATAGCGGTTCTCGTTCCTACTCCTGTCAAATACGCGTTTATCTATCCTGACATGCTCCTTAAGATATACACCTATGTAGGTCAACCCCTCCGGTTTGCTCCCACTTCCGCCGGGTCCCGCTATACCGGTTATGGCTATCCCCGCCTCCGTTTTAAACCTTTCTTTAAGTCCCTGCAGCATCTCAAGGCAGGTCTGTTTGGACACTGCACCAAAGCTTGTAAGAGTTTCCTCCTTAACGCTCAAAAGCTCCATCTTCAGGAGATTAGAATACACCACCACACCACCGAGGAAGTATTCAGAACTTCCGGGGACGTTCACCACCCTCGCAGAAAGCAGTCCAGCGGTGCAGCTCTCGGCCGTGCTGAGTTTGAGGGACAAACGCTTTAAAAGCTTACCTACCACTTCTTCCATGCTTTCGTTATCTTCAGAATATACGAAGTTTCCAAGAGCTACCTTTGCTCTCTCAAAATCTTCATGACCTGAGAAGCGCAGGTCTATACCGGCCAGAGATTCGGCGATATCCGAGGGTCGGACGTCCAACATTTCCTCAACCTGCTGTAGGGTTATATCAAAGAGTCTCAGAGTGTAAGGTGTCTCTCGTCTCTTTTCCTGCAGGCATACACTACACTCCATAGCCCTTTAAATTCCCAAGTGGTATTATATTAACTCAGCTAACTTACCGATAAGGAGGCTCGTTAAATGGAAAGGAACTGGAGCGTAGGAACCAAGTATCTCAACGACAAAACGAGATTGATAGTTATAGGTATAACCGGACGTGAGGCTTCGCAGGTCGTTACGGAATCCGAGTCCCTTTATCCGGGTTTTATAAAGGTAGGGGTCACGCCCGGTAAAGGTGGAAACGAGGTCGCGGGAGTTCCCGTATTCAACACCGTTAAGGAGGCACTAAACTCTCCGGAAGGTAAGGACGTAAACACGGGTCTGATATACGTTCCACCGGCTTCAGTTAAGGACGCGGTCATAGAACTGATAGATTCAGGCATAAAGGTAATATACATAATCACCGAGCACGTCCCCATCAGGGATACGGTGTACTTCTACCATTATGCTAAGGAGAGAGGGGTTACCATCGTAGGCCCCACATCTTTGGGTTGCATGGTTCCCGCAATACCTGCCAGGATAGGAGCCATAGGCGGTAAGAACCCCTCTATAGCCTACAGGAAAGGAGGACTCGTTATACTCTCCAAGTCCGGCGGACTTACCACCACCACCGCAGAGATGTTCATGAGGAGGGGTTGGGGAACCTACATGGCCTTGGCCTTGGGAGGGGACATCATAGCCGGCACCACCTTTGCCGATGTACTTGAAGAAATCAAGGACGACCCCAACGTTAAGGGTGTAATCATACAAGGTGAGGTAGGCGGAACTTACGAAGAGCAGGCCGCGGAGACCATACTCAGACTTTACAAAGAGGGTAAGTGGAACAAACCCGTGGCGGCCTTCGTAGCGGGTAAGTTTCAGGAAGGTCTTGAAGGCGTATCCTTCGGCCACGCGGGTGCGATAGTTGAGAGAGGTAAAGGTAAGGCTACCGATAAGATAAGACTCTTCAACGAGGTGGGTAAAGAGACGGGACTGGTCAAGGTGGCGGAGTTCTACCACGACCTTGTGAACTGCATAGAAGAGTTGGGAGTGGAAAGGGACTTTGAGGACTCCACTCCAGCGGGGAAGGTTCAGCCCCTATACTCAACGATAAATCCCGAAACCTGTAAGTTTGAGGGATAGAGAGCGCTGGAATCTGAAGTACAAAAACGGGTGGCGAACGACTCTAAACGTCACCCTTCTTAAGTTCTATACCTTGGCTAAAAAAGACAGAGCTTTAGATATAGCCTGCGGTAGTGGAGATAACGCCATCTTTTTAGCGGAGAAAGGTTTCTTAACCGACGCCTTTGATATAAGCGATGTGGCCATAGAGATAGCGAAGGAAAACGCTCTGAAGAGGGGGATTAAGGTGAACTTTCTTCGCAGCGATGCTGAAAGCTTTGAATTCAAACCGGAGACCTACGACCTAATACTAAACCTCTATTTCTTAGACAGGCAAATCCTTCCCAAGATAGAAAGCTCCCTAAAGGAAGGAGGCATACTAATCTTTGAGACCTATAACCTCAAACACCTGAAGGTTAAACCCACCTTCAACAGGGACTTCTTATTAAGAGAGGGTGAGCTCAAGGAAATTTTTAAAAACTTAGAAGTGCTGTATTACGATGAGAGCACCAACATAACCACCTTTGTGGCTAAAAAAGTCTCCAGCGTTTCCTGCCCTCCTTCTCAGCGGCGCTGAGTTTAAGCTCCAGCTCCTTTATCTTTACTTCTTTATCGGCCAGCTCCCTCTTTAGAGCCTCGTTAACCTCTCTTTCCTTATCAAGCTTTGAGGCTAAGGTTTCCGCATAAGCCTG
>JALWEG010000066.1:0-38538 GCA_027014155.1 Aquificaceae bacterium | reverse complement strand
CTCCTCTCTCAGCTTGCTGCGCTCCTCTTCCAAAGCCTCCACCTTGGCGCGCATCTGTCCCATCTCGTACTTGCCTTTTATAACCTCATCGGTCAATTTTTTGTATTCGGAAAAGGGAACAAAGCTTCTATCTTCGGCGGACTCCTTTGTCTTGAAGTAAACCCTCAAGGCCTCCCTTATTACTTCCGTCCTTGAGGTTCCCTCCTGCTGTGCCAACCTGTCTATCTGCTCTATGAAATGCTTCTCCAAGCGTATGGATACGGTCTCTTTCATGGTTATCATTATAGAATTTTCGTATTACTAAGTCAATAAATATGTTGTTAGCCAAAGATTAACAGACGGAGAATCGCACTACAATGTAGTGCAAAATTTTTAGTTAACATAATGTAAATTATGTTAACAATAATACCTTGGAAGAAGGCTTTAAAAGGAGCTTCCTAAGAGAGGAATTGCTTACAGGAGTACTTACCGGTCTTAGTTTTCGGAGTTGCTTGAGGTGGATTGCGTAAGGATTGCTTTCTTGGAAAAGGAATTGGCAGAAAGAGCAGCTATCGTGGACTAGAGAGGTTGCAACTTCCTGAAAATAGGCTAAAATCAAAATGCTCCGATGGATAGGATAGTCATAAAGGGGGCAAGGCAGCACAACCTCAAAAACATAGACCTGGAGATTCCCAAGAACAGGCTGGTGGTAATAACGGGGCCTTCCGGTTCCGGGAAGTCCTCTCTGGCCTTTGATACCATATACGCCGATGGACAGAGAAGATACGTAGAGTCCCTCTCCTCTTACGCGAGACAGTTCTTGGGCGTGATGGAAAAACCCGACGTGGATGTCATTGAAGGACTGTCTCCCGCAATAGCCATAGACCAGAAGACCACCTCTAAGAATCCCCGTTCCACCGTGGGGACCGTTACGGAAATCTACGATTACCTCAGAGTTTTATGGGCAAACGTGGGTAAGCCTTACTGTCCCGTATGCGACAGGGTGTTGGAGGGGCTGTCCGCTCACGAGATATTGGAGAAGGTGTTTAGTGCTTATGAAGGCAAAAAGATTATGGTTCTGGCACCCGTCGTCAGGGGTAAAAAGGGAGAGTTTAGAAACCTCATAAGGGACATAGACAGAATGGGCTTTACCCGCGTCAAGGTGGACGGCCAGATAAAGAGGGTCGTGGAGGTGCCGCCCCTTGAGAAGAACAAAAAGCACGACATAGACGTGGTAATAGACCGGTTCACCCTCACACAGGAGGAAAGACCGAGGCTGCTTACCGCTGTTGAGAAAGCCTTGGAGCTTGCCAAAGGGCTTGTAAAGATAGAAGACGCCGAGAGACTTGAGGAAGAGCTTTTTAGCGAGAGACTGGTGTGTCCGGAGCACGGCTTTACTATCCCGGAGCTCTCTCCCCGCCTGTTTTCCTTTAATTCGCCTTACGGAGCATGTCCCGCATGCAAGGGGTTGGGGGTCAGGTGGGAGATAGACCCGCACCTTCTCATAGACAAGAACGAACCCGCTCTGTCGGCTTTCAGGATTACAGACTCGGGATACTTCTCCTATCTGAAGTTTCCCATAAGGAACGTCCTGAAGAAGCTGGGTATAGACCCCTACACCCGCTTCTTGAATCTACCGGAGCGAGCTAAGAGAATCCTTCTGCACGGCACCGGTGTAGGGGACGGTTTTGAGTTTGAGGGACTTCTAAGACATTTAGAGCGCAGGTATATGGAAGAAGAGTCTGAGAAGATAAAGGAGCTTATAGGTGAGTTCATAAGGGAGAGAGCCTGTCCTGAGTGCAGAGGCTCCCGTCTGAGGAACGAAGCTCTCGCGGTCAAGCTCGGAGGCAAGAACATCTGGGAAGTGGTTCAGATGCCCATAAACGCTGCGATAGAGTTCTTCAGCTCCCTGCCGGAACTTCTCTCGGAAAAGGAGCTTTTAATAGGGGAAAGACTTCTTAAAGAGATTTCCCAAAGGTTGGGGTTCTTGAGAGACGTAGGGCTTGAGTACCTCTCCCTATCAAGGAGCGCGACCACTCTCTCGGGAGGTGAGATGCAGAGGATAAGGCTCGCCACCCAAGTGGGTTCCAAGCTCACAGGGGTGCTTTACGTGCTTGATGAGCCCTCCATAGGTCTGCACCCCAGGGATACCAACAAGTTGATAAATACACTGAAAGAGCTGAGGGACATAGGCAACACGGTCATAGTGGTAGAGCACGACCCGGAAACGATAGAATCGGCCGATTACATAGTGGAGCTGGGTCCCGGAGCGGGCAAGAACGGGGGCTACGTGGTAGCCACAGGGAGTCTGGAGGATATAAAGACCTGTAAGGGTTCCCTGACCGGAGCCTACCTTTCGGGACGAATGTCCATAGAGGTGCCATCGCAGAGAAGGGCACCGAAAGGCAAAAGCCTCAAGCTCTTGGGGGCAAAGGAGCACAACCTAAAGGGTATAGACGTGGAAATTCCTCTGGGACTGCTGGTATGCATAACGGGCGTTTCCGGAAGCGGAAAGTCCACCCTGGTCTATGAGGTGCTATACAAGAACCTGAAGGCTTACCTAAACGATTCCTTAGAGGAGTTTGATAACCTGAGAGCCATGGAGGGCACGGAGCACATAGATAAGGTGATAAACATAGACCAGTCCCCCATAGGCAGGACGCCCAGAAGCAACCCGGCCACCTACACAAAGCTCTTTGACATCATAAGAGACCTGTTCGCCTCTACGCCGGAGGCAAAGGCGAGGGGATACAAGCCCGGCAGATTCTCCTTCAACGTTAAGGGTGGAAGGTGCGAGGCCTGTCAAGGAGAGGGTGTAATTAAGGTTGAGATGCACTTCCTTCCACCCGTGTATATAACCTGCGACGTCTGTAAGGGAGCACGCTACAACAGGGAAACCCTTGACGTTCTATACAAAGGCAAAAACATATCGCAAGTTCTGGATATGACCGTTGACGAGGCCTACGAGTTCTTTGAGAACATACCCTCCCTGAAGAGAAAGCTTGAGTTGCTAAAGGACGTGGGATTGGGATATATAAGGTTAGGACAGCCGGCTCCCACCCTCTCTGGAGGAGAAGCTCAGAGGATAAAGCTGGCACGTGAGCTTTCCAAGAGGGACACGGGGAAAACCCTCTACCTGCTTGACGAGCCTACCACGGGACTCCACATGGACGACGTTAAGAAGCTCATAGCCGTCCTTCAGCGCTTGGTGGATAAGGGCAACACCGTGGTGGTTATAGAGCACAACCTGGACGTTATAAAGTGTGCCGACTGGATAATAGACCTGGGCCCCGAAGGCGGAGATAAGGGTGGCAGGGTAGTGGTGGCGGGAACCCCTGAGCAGGTGGCACAAACACCCTCGTCCTATACGGGCCATTTCCTGAAAAAATACCTTAGCAAAAGTAAAGTTAGTGTTTAATTCAAATTTGCTCAAACAAAACGTCAAGAACTTGAGCCAGTATGTCCGCCTCCCAGTTTTGGAAGTGCTCCTCCTTGTTGACGAGGTGAACCACACCCAGCCCTTCAAGGTAGAGCATTACCTTGGCAAGGTCCGCCATCCCACAGAGTCTCGTGGACTTCATGTCCCTCAGCTTCACCCGGGGTACGGGTCTCTCCGATTCCTTGAATATGTCCAACAACTCTTGCTTGACGGCGTAGTATAGGCTTTCAAAATCACAGGGCATTTCTACCTCCAGACAAGATGTTTAGAACCACCTCTCTGTCGCTAAAAGGGTATTTTATTCCCTTTATCTCCTGGTAATCCTCGTGTCCTTTGCCCATTATGAGGACTATGTCCCCCTTTGTGGCTCTACTTACCGCCTCCTTTATGGCTTTACTTCTGTCCAATTCCATGAGAACGCGGCTCCTGTCCCTTATACCACCCAATATGTCCTCGGCTATCTCCTCGGGCTTTTCCCATCTCGGGTTATCCGAGGTTATGATAATAAGGTCTGCAAGAGACTCCGCCGTCCTGCCCATCAACGCCCTTTTACTCCTATCCCTGTTTCCTCCCGCTCCGAAAACCGCTATGACCCTGCCGCGAGCGAGTCTCTTGGCCGTTTTTAAGACGTTCTCCATGGCGTCGGGTGTGTGGGCGTAATCTATAACAACGGCGACTTCCCCCCTGCGGTAGGTCTCAAATCTACCTGGAACCTTCAAGTTTTCTATCCCTCTCTTTATATCCGACTCGTCAAAACCCGCGCTCAGCAGATAGGCGATGGCCGCCGCTAAGTTGTAGGCCTGAAACTCCCCTACCAGGGAGGTTTTAAAGCTCAAGAGCTTGCCCTCGTATTCAAGCCCAAGGAGGGAGCCTTCCAAAGAGGTGTTAAATTCCACTATCTTAAAGCTTCCTCTCTTGCCGTAGGTTATAGCCTCCTTTCCCAGCTCCCGTGCGAGCCGTGCTCCGTAAGTGTCGTCGGTGTTCACCACCTTTATCTCACTCTCGTAATCGATAAAGAGCCTCTTCTTAGCCGCAAAGTAGTCTTCCATATCCGCGTGATAATCCAAGTGGTCTTGGGTCAGGTTGGTAAATATGGCTCCGTGGAAACGTGTGCCAAAGACCCTGTGCTGGTCAAGGGCGTGGGAAGAGACTTCCGCTGCAACCCAGCCGGCGCCGTAGTCCGAAAACAACCTAAGGCTTCTGTGCCATGTGATTGCGTCGGGTGTAGTTCTGCCCTTTCCCAATACGGAATCTCCCAGCCTGTACTCAAGGGTTCCTACGAGGCCGCATACTCTCCCTTTGGAGGAGTTTATGACCGCCTCCAGTATGCAGGCGGTTGTAGTCTTTCCGTTGGTTCCGGTGATTCCAACCACCTTAAGCTCCTTCGAGGGGGATTTAAAGAACTCATCTGCACATAGGCCTAAGGCCTTTCTGGTGTCTTCAACCCTGAAAAGGGGAACTTCCTTCGGAAGGTTCACCTCCTTCTCTACCACCACCGCGGAGGCACCTCTCTTTACCGCCTCTTCAACAAAGTCGTGCCCGTCCAAGGAGCTGCCCTTTATGGCAAAGAAGATGTATCCCTCTTCAACCTCTTTTGAGTTGAAACTCAAACCCCGTGCACTTCTTAAAAGCTCTTTCAACCCTTCGGGTATCCGCATAGGAACCTTACACACTCCTGTAGAAATCAACCGCCCCTTTAATGTCGGCTTTGATTACCTTCAAGTCTCTTATCCTAAGGTAGTAAAGCGGTCTTGTGAGCATGTAGGCGAAGACCTTCAGTGCTCTATCTAACCCCTTAAAGTTTTTATGCAAGAACCTGAGCCTGTTCAGGCTTGCCCAGTAGGCGGCAAACTCGGAAGTGGAAGAGGCTCCCTCGGCATGGTAAATTACGGCCTTTGGATTGACTTTTATCTTCCAGTCTCTTTTCAGTGCCCTGTAGCAGAAATCAACGTCCTCAATATACATAAAGAAGTCCTCGTCAAGAAGTCCTACGTCCTTCAGGAGTTCTACCTTTATAAGCATAAGGCAACCGCTGACGAAGGTGCAGTAAAAATCCCTCTCAATATGAGAGGCCTCGTGCACGGGTCTCCTGTAGTAGTGAAGATGTCCTATGTTCCTAAGAAAGGATATGCTCCCGCCCAAAGAGAATATCCTCCGCCCGTCCCTGAAAAGAACCTTTCCGGAGACTATACCTACTCTCTCTTCAGACTCGGCCGTCTCTATCAACTTTTCCAGAAAGTCGGGTTCTACAAAAGTGTCGTTATTGAGTAGGAGCACGTAATCAAAGCCTTCCTTTATCGCGTGCCTCATACCCATATTGGCCGCCTTGGCGAAACCCACGTTCTCGGAGTTAAGCACCAGCTCTACCCTCAGAGGACTCGTTTCTAAGTATCTACTCAGCTCTTTTATATCCTCCTTTCCCGAGTTGTTGTCTATCAAGTAAACGACGAAGTTTTTGTAGGAAATCCTTTCAAGGCTTTTGAGACAGGATACCGTATAACCCGCACTTTTATAATTAATAAGAACTATTAAACACCCACCACTCATTTTACAATTATACAAATACCATGAAGGGAATAGTGCTGGCAGGAGGGAGTGGAACGAGGCTTTACCCCACCACAGGGGTGATAAACAAGCACCTATTACCGGTCTATAACAAACCTATGATTTACTACCCACTCTCGGTCCTCATGCTTATGGACATCAGGGAGATAGCGATTGTGGTCAATCCCAAAGACGAGGGACAGTTCAAGGCTCTCTTAGGAAACGGTTCTACGCTCGGTATAAGCATAGATTACATACATCAGCCCGAACCGAAAGGTCTGGCGGACGGCCTGGCCAGAGCGGAGGAGTTCGCCGATGGAGACAAGGTATGTTTGATTCTGGGCGACAATGTATTCTTCGGACACGGACTTCCGGAAAAGCTGAGGGAAGCGAGAAAGTGGATAGAGGAAGGGGGAGGCGGGTGTGTGTTCGGCTACTTCGTCAACGACCCATCAAGGTTCGGCGTTATAGAGTTTGACAGACAAGGCAGGGTGGTATCCATAGAGGAGAAGCCGCAAAAGCCCAAGTCCAACTGCGCCGCCGTGGGACTGTATATATACGACGAAAGGGTTTTTAAGTTCGCCAAAGAGGTAAAACCCTCTCAGAGAGGTGAGATGGAGATAACCTCCGTTAACGAAGCTTACCTGAAAGAAGGCAGTTTGAGAGTTAACCTCTTGGGAAGGGGCTTTGCATGGTTTGATGCAGGCACCCACGATAGCTTTTTGGAAGCGGGTGAGTTTGTTGCTACCATAGAGAAGAAAACCGGCCTGATGATTGGGTGTATTGAGGAGATAGCCTTCAATAAGGGTTGGATAAGCAGGCAAGAGCTGATTAAACTGGCTCAACCCTTGAAGAAAACCCATTACGGTGATTACCTTCTTAAGATAGCCGGAGAGGAGGCTTGAAGATGCCCTTTAGCTTTGAGAGGCTTGAGATACCCGACGTGATTCTCATCAAGCCTAAGACTTTTCACGACGAGAGGGGCTTTTTTATGGAGACCTACAAGAGGTCGGACTTCGTCCGAGCAGGTATAAGTTCGGAGTTTGTTCAAGATAACCACTCTCGCTCCCGAAAGGGCGTGCTCAGAGGCCTGCACTATCAGCTCAAGCCTATGGAACAGGGTAAGCTCGTCAGATGTGTAAGGGGAAGGGTCTGGGACGTCGCGGTGGATATAAGGAAAGGCTCCCCCTGGTACGGTAAGTGGGTGGCGGTTGAGCTATCGGAAGACGGCGGCAGTATCCTTTGGGTTCCACCCGGATTTGCCCACGGCTTCGTTGCCCTTGAGGAAGGAAGCGAGGTTTTCTACAAGGTGACCAAGGAATACTCACCTCAGCTGGAAAGGGGGGTGCTCTGGAACGACCCGGCCATAGGTATAGAGTGGCCTCTGGATAATCCTATCCTTTCGGAGAAGGACGCAAATCTTCCGACCTTAGACACGTGTGAGAACAACTTTTATTACGAGGAGAAAAGCTTATGAGAGTTTTGATAACGGGTGCGGGAGGCTACATAGGCTCCGTCTTAACGAGACAACTCTTAGCAAAGGGCTACAAAGTCTTGGCGCTGGATAGGTTCTTCTTTGGCAAAGATAAACTTCCTTCGGACACTGAAGGTTTAGAAATCCTTCAAGAGGACATCCGCTCCTTTGACCCGGCACTGCTCAAGGACATAGATGCGGTTATAGACCTCGCTGCCCTCTCCAACGACCCTTCGGGGGAGATAGAACCTATAAGAACTTGGGCGATAAACCACTTAGGGAGATTTAGAGTCGCGTCTTTGGCTAAAGCTACGGGAGTAAGAAGGTATATACTTCCTTCCTCTTGTAGCGTGTATGGGTTCCAAGACGCCGTGGTAGATGAGACATCTGACACAAATCCGTTAACCACCTACGCGAAGGCCAACTTGAAGGCGGAAGAAGACATACTCGCTCTAAAGGACGATAGGTTTACCGTTGTAATCCTCAGGCAGGCTACGGTTTACGGGCTTTCACCCCGTATGAGATTTGATTTGGCGATAAACGGAATGGTGAGGGGTTTTTTCTTAAAGGGCAAGATTCCCATACTCAGGGACGGCTCCCAGTGGAGGCCCTTCGTCCATGTGAGAGATACGGCCAAGGCCATATCTATGAGTTTGGAAGCTCCAGCGGAAAAGGTAAGCGGGCAAATCTTTAACGTAGGCTCAGACGAGCAAAACTGTCAAATAATGGAGCTGGCTAAGAGGATAGCTCAGGCCATAGGTATAGAGTTCAAGTACGAATGGTATGGCCTTCCAGACCATAGAAGCTACAGAGTTAGCTTCCAGAAGATAAAAAGAGTTTTGGGTTTCACTCCCGATTACACACCCGAAGAGGGTGCCGTTGAGATTTGGAAAGCTCTAAAAGAAGGACGGCTTGACCCCGAAGACCCTACCACCATAACTGTAGAGTGGTACAAGCGTCTCTTGGAGAAGGGTATACAGATATGAGAGTGGTAGTCATAGGAGCCGGCGGACAGCTGGGAAGCGAGATTCTCAAGCTTACACCCGAAGGTGTTAAAGTTATAGGCCTAACCCACGAGGATATAGAGATAGCCGACCTCCAAAATGTGAAAAGAGTTCTACACAACCTCAAGCCGGAAGTGGTTATCAACACCGCAGCCTTTCACAAAACGGATTCCTGTGAGGAATTTCCGCTAAGGGCCTTTGAGGTTAACTTGGCCGGGGTGAAAAACCTGGTAGATGTCTGCAGGAAGTTTGGCTCGGTTCTACTTCACATAAGCACCGATTACGTGTTTGATGGAAAAAAGGCCGAGCTAAGGGAACCGTACACCGAAGAGGACACGCCCAACCCCATAAACGTCTATGGGATTTCCAAGTATGCGGGAGAGCTTATGGTGAGGAACTACCTGAGGGAGCACTACATAGTCAGGGTCGCAAGCCTTTACGGAAAGAAAGGTTCAAAGAGTAAGGGAGGCAACTTCGTTCTCAACATACTCAAGAAGGCAAAGGAAGGTGAGGACTTGAGGATAGTGGACGACGTATTTATGTCTCCCACCTACACCGTAGATGCGGCAAAAGAGATATGGAACTTAGTTCTCAAAAGAAGACCCTTCGGAACCTACCACATTACCAACGGAGGGTACTGTTCGTGGTACGAGTTCGCCCTTGAGATATTCAGGTTGGCGGGCGTAAAGGCTCGTGTAAAACCCGTATCCAGCTCTGAGTTTCCGAGAAAGGCCCAGATTCCCCGCTGGACTCCCCTGATAAGCGTTAAAGGGATAAGGTTGAGACACTGGAAGGAAGCATTAAGGGAATTTTTAACTAAATTTACGCCCTAAGTCCCCTTCCGTAAGGGAGGGTTGTGCAGTGCGTCGCCCGCAAGGGCGTTCTGGGATTGCATGTAGCGGAGTGAAGAGCTAAAATAATTTGCGCAGGTGGAGAGCTAAAGGGGTGTGATGCCAGCCTCCACCTGAGTGGTAAAAGGTTTGTAGTAGATTAGAAACAAAAGGATTTAGGGTTCACCCACCTGACGGGTGGTAGGGTCGGAGCGACCCGAACTAACGCTTGTGGAGAGAGCTCTGGCGGGATACTCTCAGAGGAGGGTGTTAGCCATCTCTCGTTGAAGCAGGAATCCCCATGCGGATCTTCCGGGTGGGAGTAATCTCTACCGGAAGCTCCTTCCGTAAGGAAGGAGAGGTTCACAGGAAGGATAAAATAGAGAAGGGGGCTAACGCCCCCTTTTGATTAATCAAGCTCGGGCATATCGGTGGGTGTTAAGTCTTTCTTCTTCTCTGGCTCGGGAAGGTCGGCTATCAGAGCTTCCGCGGTCAGCATGGTCCCGGCTATGGAAGCGGCGTTCTCTATGGCGCTCCTTACCACCTTAGTGGGGTCTATTATTCCCTTCTCTACCATGTCAACGTATTCTCCGGTTGCGGCGTTGAATCCCCAGTTCTTGCCCTTATCCTTGCCAAGCTCAAGAACCTTTTCAAGGACTACAAAGCCCTCAAATCCGGCGTTGTAGGCTATCTGTCTGAGAGGAGTCCTCGCAGCCTTCTTGACTATGTCCACGCCCAACTTCTGGTCCTCGTTGTCCACTTCCAGATTATCCAGAGCCTCGGAAGCTCTCACGAGCGCCACACCGCCGCCGGGGACTATGCCCTCTTCAACGGCTGCCTTCGTAGCGTGAACCGCGTCTTCAACCCTCGCCTTCTTCTCCTTGAGTTCCGCTTCCGTTGCGGCACCTACCCTTATTATGGCAACGCCGCCGCTGAGTTTGGCGAGTCTCTCCTGGAGCTTCTCCCTATCGTAATCGGAGGTGGTCTCCTGAATCTGTCTCTTAATCTGCTCTATCCTTGCCTTTATCTGCTCTTTATCACCTTTGCCGCCCACTATGGTGGTGTTGTCCTTATCCACCACCACCTTGTCCGCCTTTCCGAGCATGTCAAGGTTCACGGACTCAAGCTTAATTCCAAGCTCCTCGGTTATAGCCTGTCCACCGGTTAGGACGGCGATGTCCTGCAGATAGTCCTTTCTCCTCTGACCGAATCCGGGAGCCTTCACCGCGCAGGCCTTGAGAACGCCCTTTATGTGGTTTACCACCAAGGTTGCGAGGGCTTCGCCTTCCACGTCCTCGGCTATTATCAGGAGGGGCTTTCCAGACCTTACCACCTGCTCAAGTAGCGGCAGAAGGTCTTTTACGTTGGAAATCTTTTTCTCAAATATGAGTATGTAAGGCTCCTCAAGGACGCACTCCATCTTATCGGGGTCGGTTACGAAGTAGGGAGAGAGGTATCCTCTATCAAACTGCATACCTTGGACGGTCTCAAGGGTCGTTTCTGAGGACTTAGACTCTTCAACGGTTATAACTCCGTCCTTTCCTACGGCCTCCATAGCGTCGGCTATTATCTTTCCGATTTCGGGGTCGTTGTTGGCGGATATGGTGGCAACCTGCTCTATTTCAGACCTGCCCTTAACCTCCACGGAGAGTTCTTTGACCCCCTCAACCACCTTCTTAACGGCCTTGTCTATTCCCCTCTTTATGTCCATGGGGTTGGCGCCTGAGGCTACCGCCTTGAGACCCTCGTGGAATATAGCCTGAGCCAGTATGGTAGCGGTGGTGGTTCCATCTCCGGCAACGTCCGCCGTCTTAGAGGCCACCTCCTTGACCAACTGGGCACCTATGTTCTCGTAGTTGTCTTTGAGCTCTATCTCCTTTGCGACCGTGACCCCGTCCTTGGTTACGACGGGAGTTCCCCAGCTCTTGGCAAGGATAACCTCTCTGCCCCTGGGACCCAAAGTCACCTTAACTGCGTTTGCAAGTTTGTCAACACCGGCCTTAAGTTTTGCCCTTGCATCTTCACTATAAATAATTCCTTTTGCCGCCATGGTCTTACCTCCTCCTTTAGGTTTTTTATTAAGCGCTTACCTTTGCATCTTCTACTATGGCGAGGACTTCGTCCTCGGACATGACGAGGTAGGTCTCACCCTCAATCTCCACCTCGGTTCCGGCGTACTTGTTAAAGAGAACCACGTCCCCCTCTTTCACCTTGGGGGCTACCACCTGCCCGTTGTTTAAGAGCTTACCCTCTCCGACCGCGATAACTTCCCCCATCTGGGGCTTCTCCTTGGCAGTGTCGGGGATTATTATCCCCGAGGGAGTCTTCTGCTCGGGCTCCTCGTATCTCTTAACGACAATCTTGTCGTAGAGTGGCTTTAGCTTCATCTTCCTACCTCCTTGATGGTTTTTAGGTTTTCCGTTATTTCCAGAGTAAAATTATATTAACCTACCCACCCTTTGTCAAGTGTTTTTGATAAAAAATCTGAGTGATATAAGCTAAGATAACTTTACTGAACATCAGTTAATATAACGGGTTCAGGTTTGGGCTTTTCCAACGGAATTTGCACTTTTGGGCTTTATGGTATAAAATTTAATACTCTCAAGCTCGGGGCCGTAGCTCAGCTGGGAGAGCGCCGATATGGCATGTCGGAGGTCACGGGTTCAAGTCCCGTCGGCTCCATTAGGGGTCGCACGAGCGAGAGCCGGTAGCTCAGTCGGTAGAGCAGCGGCCTTTTAAGCCGTTGGTCGCGGGTTCGAGTCCCGCCCGGCTCATACTCAATAGGTGGCGGTAGAGATAAAGAACTCCCTTTTAATTCACAAGCTAAACCTGCTCAGAAAGAGTGAAACTCCGAGGGAGGAAATCAGAGAAATCCTGTCTCAGATGGCCTTCTTCATGGTAGTCCAGCTATTAGAAAGGGAAGCCCTCTTTGAGAAAGAAATAAACACTTGGCTGGGTAAAGGCAGGTTCGGCTTTCTTGAGGAAGAAAGGTTCCTCCTGGTGCCGATACTCAGAGCGGGTGTGCCCATGCTTGAGGGAGCTTCAAGAGCCTTACCCGGTGCACCCTCCGGCTTTTTGGCCATGAAGAGGGACGAGGAAAGCCTTGAGGCAAAGGTGTACTACAGCCGTATGCCTTCGGTTCATGGGAGGTGGGTGATAATCCTTGACCCGATGCTCGCCACCGGTGGCACACTGGAGCTCGCTCTGAAAGAGATTTTGCCCCATAAACCCTTGCGGACCACGAGCCTACACGTAATCGCCGCACCTGAGGGTATAAAAAGGATTGAAAGCAGGCATCCAGAACACGAAATACGCGTCGTGAAGATAGATAAAGGCCTGAATAACCAAGGCTTTATAGTTCCGGGCTTGGGAGATATGGGAGATAGGCTTTACTCCTGAGCTACTTTTTTGAGTGCAATGCCTCTTCCAGCTGCTTCACCTTGAGGAATATATCCAGCCATATACCCTCAAAGTTGTAATACATCCACTTGGCTACAAGCTCCTTCTCCTCTTCGGACATACCCTCTCCTATGGGGGGCATGGTTCCAAAGAAGCTGTAAGCCGCCTTGTTGCACACTCCTTTGTCTTTGGACGGGTGGGTTATGTAGTCTTTGACGAACTCCACGAACTCCAGCTCCCGCGAGTAGAACTGTTTTATCTTGGCAGATACCAGATTCATGGGTGGAGCGTCTATGTCCGGCTTTTCCCCCTTTAAAACGTGCATTCGCGCCCGGAGGAAGTCCTTCAGGGATATGCTCTCCAAGTGGCAAACGGAGCAATTATTTTTGTAAATCTCATAACCCCTTGCAATCTCCCACTTCTCCACCCCGAGAGATACCCCTACTGCCACGTTTATCAATATCAATAAGAGTTTTAATATATTCATATTTTCTAATGTAAACGTGAGTTTACTAAATGTCAAGTCCTTTTGGAGGGTTAAAATAGAATTGGTAATAAAAATGTCAGAGGAGATGAAGATGGGCAGTTTACTTGAAGCGGTGCAAAGACTTTCCGAATTCAAAGCCGAGGGCTATATGGTAAGCAATCTATACTTGAAGCTGGAGCCTGAAGACAGGCAAGGCGGTAAGTTCTTGATACTCTACAAGGACATGGTTAAAGAGGAGAAAGCCGACCTTGCCAAGAGGAGCTTGAGCAAGGAGGTGCTTGGCTCGGTAAACGAAGACTTTGAGCGAATAGAGAGATTTCTCTCCGAGCCGAAGAATCTGGAATCCTGCAGGGGAGTGGCGGTGTTCTCCTGCTCGGCCAAGGGAATGTTTGAGGTCATAAAGCTTCCTTACGTTTACAGAAACAGGCTCATGGTTGCACCCGACCCACTCATAAGAGAGGTGGCGGCCATAGATGAGGAGTTCGGCAGTGTGGCGGTTCTCCTCGTGGACAGGAGGCACGCCCGCTACTTCATAATGGGTATAGAGAGCATAGAGGAGACTATAGACATGTTTCAGCCTTTGCATACCAGAGCCCATAAGTTCCACAGCGGTGGAAGGGCTCTCAAAGGTGCTCAGGGAACCTTCAAGGTCAGCATGCCCTCAAGGAAGGCCTCTCCTAACATGATTCAGCACTCCTTCGGTGAATACAGGTTCAACATGAGGATAAAGTCCGAGTGGCACGCCATTCTCAAGCTTGCCTCCGACGCTCTATTTGAGGACTGGAAGGAGAGGAAGTTTGATAAGTTGGTGGTGGGAGGCTTCGTGGAAGAGGGGCTGAGAGATATAGAGAATCACCTGCACTCTTACCTGAGGGACAGATTGATAGGATACATAAACATAAATCCCAAAGAGGCAACGCCGGCACAGGTTAGAGAGAAGGTGCTGGATCTTCTAAAGGAAAAGGACAGAGAGGAAGAGAGGCAGCTCTACAGGGAGCTGGAAGAGCTGGAGGGCAAGGGACTTGCCGTCAAGGGTGTGGAGAAGGTCCTTCAGGTGCTTGCCTATGGAAATATCAGAACCTTGCTGGTGGCCGAGGATTACGAGAGAGAGGGCTACCTATGCCCGGAGAGCCACCTACCTACGTTGGAGCCGGAGTGTCCGCTGGAAGGAGAAAGCGCCCTTCCCGTGTCTGACGTAGTGGACGAGGTCATGGAAGAGGCTCTTGAGCAGAGGGCTAAGGTTGAAGTCGTGATAGACCCCGAGGTTCAAAAGAGCATAGAGGGAATGTCGGCTATCCTAAGGTTCAAGGTATGAACGATGAGCGTCTTACCATTTTCATAGACGGCTCCAACCTATTTCATGGGATACGCTACCTGAACATAAAGATAGACTACTCTAAGCTGGTGGACTTCCTCAAGGAGAACAGGAAGCTCCTGAGGGCTTACTTCTACACAGGTATGCCCCAAGACAGGGACGTGCGTAAGGGTTCCCCGGAGTGGGAGAGTCTCGTCAGGCAGAAGAAGTTTCTTGATGAGCTTTCCCTGTCGGGCATAAAGGTGAAGGTGGCCCACCTTAGAAAGCTACCCTCGGGAGAGTTTATAGAGAAGGAGATAGACATAATGTTGGCCACGGATATGCTCAGTCTAGCTTACAAAGATGCCTACGATACCGCTATGCTGGTCAGCGGCGACAGTGATTTTCTTTACACGGTTGAGGAGGTGCAAAGCATAGGCAAGAGGGTGGAGAACGCTACCTTCAAGAAGACAAGCTCCTTCAAGCTTAGAAAGGCCTGCGATAGGTTTATACTCTTGGACGATTACTTGGACAGGTTTGTGTACGAGGACAAGCCTGCAATCTACGAAGAGACAGGTTTCTGGGCTAAGATAAAGAGTCTATGGAAAAAGTGAAACTCTTGGTGGCTACCACCAACAAGGGCAAGCTGAAGGAAATTGTCAGAATACTTGCTCCCTTGGGTTTTGAGGTGGTTAAGCCACCCCACAAGCTTGAGGTGGAAGAGACCGGGGAAACGTTCCTTGAAAACGCTTATCTGAAGGCAAAAGCCTATTACGAGGAGTTCGGACTGCCCTCGCTGGCCGACGATTCGGGTCTGGTGATAGAGGCTCTCGGAGGCTACCCCGGCGTTTACTCCAGCCGCTTTTACAGCTTGGAGATTGGAGGCAGAGAGAGCCCTGAACCTACAGAGTCCGAAGCCAACATCAGAAAGGTGCTCAGGTTGATGGAAGGCGAGGAAAACAGGCGAGCAAAGTTCGTGGCCTTTGTGGTTCTTTACTGGGAAGATAAAGGCCTGATGGCTCAGGGTGAGTGCGAGGGAGAGATACTCAAAGAAAAGAGGGGAGAGAAGGGCTTTGGCTACGACCCTATCTTTAAACCGTCAGGTATGGATAGAAGTATGGCCGAACTTGAACCTGAGGAAAAGGATAAGCTCTCCCACAGAGGAAGGGCACTAAGAAGGCTCGCAAGCCTCATAGAGCCCTTAAGTTCGCGTTTACCTTAAAGACCCCGAAGTCCATAAAGCTCCTCTTGACCACTTCCAGAGGGAGTATCTTCTCGTCTAAGGCTATTACCCCCTCTTCGTTCAACAGGTATATATGGACGAAGTAAGAACCGTGAAGAATTGGGAACCCGGGAACCTCGTATCTGAATCGGTTCTCTCCCTTCTTCAGGACTATCTCCTTGCCCAGCTCCCTTGAGGACATGGAAGCTATCCACTCGTTATCATTTCTCCTGAAGGCCAAGGTTAGGACCACCTCCGCCTCTTTCTGGGAGTAAACGCTGAAGTCCACGTAAAAGTCCTCTCCGGGGACAATTACCTTGTGGGAAGTCTCCATTCTGGATATGTAAATCTCCTTTGAGCTTTCCCTATCAAAACCCGGACTTCCCTCCTTCACGTCTTTCTGTCTCATGTAGTCCTCGTACTCCTTGACTACCTCCGTTGAGGAGCCTAAGGCTTGAATTTGTCCATCTTTAAGCCACATGGCCCTCTTGCATATACCCGTAATCTGATAGAGGTTGTGGGTCGTGAAGATTACGGTCCCGCCTTGGGCGATGAACTCCATTATCCTCTTAAAGCTCTTGTTCTGGAAGTGGGAATCTCCCACCGAGAGGGCTTCGTCTATTATGAACACGTCCGGATTTATGGAGATTATGGTAGAGAAAGCCAGCCTTACCACCATTCCCGTTGAGTAGGTTCTTATAGGTTGCTGCAGTGCATCTCCCAGCTCCGAGAACTCCTTTATAAACTCAAGGTTCTGGTCCACCTCTCTCTTGGAAAGGCCGTAGAGGGTAGAGTAGCTGTAGATGTTCTCTATACCCGTAAGCTCGGGGTGAAAGCCCGCGCCCAGCTCTAAAATTCCACAAACCTTACCTCTCACCTCCACGCTGCCGGAAGTTGGGGGCAGTATCCCGGCGAGTATGGACAGGAGCGTGCTCTTGCCCGCGCCGTTCTCCCCTACTATCCCAAAGGCCTCTCCCCTCTCTATGCTGAAGCTCACCCCGTCAAGGGCCACCTTTTTGGTGGCATACTCCCTTTTAAGGATTATCTCCTTGAGCCTGTCTAAGGGTTTCTTATAGACCTTGTAAACCTTGCTCAGCCCGTTTACCTTTACGACCTCCTGCATCTACCAACCTTTCCAGAAGATTCTGCTCCTCGTTCTTGGCAGCGTTTCCACGTAGCACCTCTTCCCTTTAAAGTAGAGAATCAGAAACCTGCCCTCTTTGTCTATGGACATCCAGCCCTTTAAGACCTCCCTTCTGTACTTCTCCTTACCCCCGTAAGGGGGTTTTTCTACATAAAAAACTCCTCCTCTCTCAACCCTTATCTCTACTTTGGCATAGGGACTCTTTAGAGTTTGAGCTTTTGGCGTTATGTAAGATAGTGCAACTCTGTCCCTCTCCTTGCGGAGCTTGAGCTCTTCGTAGCCCAAGAGCTGCTCCTGCATCAGAGTGCACAGCTTCTCAAAGGAGTTTTCCCTCTTCTTTACCATAACCTTTTGCAAAACCTCCGAGGAGATACGGTATCCGTAGCTCAACATGAGGATTACGAAAAGGCTCAAGAGGGTGGCTATCAAAAGCTCCATGAGTGTAAATCCTCTGGAGGACATATAATTATCCTACTATGGCTCCGGTGCTTCTCTGGCTTGCTTTGGCATCTTTATCCTTCTCCGGTGTGGTTGACGAGATTCTCAAATTCAATCCCTTTTCCAAAGATAGGACTTACATTCCCGAGAAGTCCGAAGCTGCAAACGGTTCAAGTCCTCAGAAAGGGCAAGAGGTCCGTTTCCCTACCGAGATAAAGGTGGGAGGCTTTATCAAGAAGGGTGATAAGAGGTATCTGCTCGTTTACGAGGAGGTCAGCGGACGGTTTAAGGTTGTAAAGGAAGGGGACCTTTGGCAAGGCTTTAAAGTAGTAAAGATAGAAGGCGGCGAGGTTCTCCTGCAGGCCAAAGGCAGAGAGAGGCGGGTGAGCCTCAAGTACATCAAGGCCGATTCAAGGAAAGGAAAGCTCCCACCTGTTCCGCCACCACCTTCAAAGGTTAGACCCAAGTGAGCGAGCTTCCAGAATAGGTTAAGGGTTTCTCTCTAACGAGCTAAATTGATGGCCATCGCTAAGGGGTGCTACCACTTAAATCCCCTTCATCAGGTCTGAAGAGCACCAGCCCCAGCACGGTTATTATGAAACCCAGAGTCAGGGAGGAAAGATGTCCAGCAAATATGTAAAAGATAAAGCTCATAAAGAAGGGAAAGCTGAGCACGACGAAGCTCCAAAAGTACCTCCTGGTTGCCGTATAGCTCCAGTAGGGGTCTCTGTGAGGGTTTACGGGAAACATCTTTCTCTTTACAAAGAAGGCAACCCCGTAGCCGAAGACCCCGGACAGGATTATAAAGGCGTACATGTACAGGCTCAGCTTGGGACTTACGGGCATGCTGAAGAAGCTGTAGCTCAGAAGGCATATCAGGTAAAAGAGCGATGCGACGAATATAAAAGCTCTATTTAGATGGGTCGCCCTCTTTACGTAAAGCTTGAGCTTATCTTCAAGGGAATCTCTGTAAGCCATGCGTATTCGTCCCTCTTGGGACCCGTGGACAGCATAACCACCTCCCGCGAGGTGTAGTCCTCCACGAACCTTATAAAGTCCAGCGCTCCCTTAGGCAGCCGCTCTTTGCTCTTTAAGCTCTTAGTGCTGTCCTTCCACCCCTTTAGCACCTCGTAAACCGGCTTGGCCCTGCTCAGCCTGTCCAATGAGGCCGGGAATGAGGTGGTCTTCTCTCCGTCTATGTCGTAGGCTACGCAGACCTTTACCTCCTCAAAGCCGTCCAACACGTCAAGCTTGGTCATGATAAGGCCGTCAAAGCCGTTGACCTCTACGGAATACTTCAGGGCCACGAGGTCTAACCAGCCGCACCTCCTTGGTCTGCCGGTGGTGGAACCGAACTCTCCACCCAATTCCCTGAGGTTATCTCCCTCTTCACCTTCCAGTTCCGTGGGGAAGGGTCCCTCTCCGACCCTCGTGGTGTAGGCCTTGGCCACGCCTAAGAAGTAGGAATTTTTGAAGAACTTGGGAGAGAGCCCGGTGCCGTTGGACAGGCCAAGGGCCGAGGAATTGGAGGAGGTCACGAAGGGGTAAGTTCCCATATCTATGTCCAGTAGTGTGCCCTGAGCACCTTCAAAGAGTATACCTTCAGCTCTGTCCATTAGGTAGCGGGACACGTCGGTTATCGCATGCCTTATCTTTTCATAAATCCGCATGCTCTTTTCGTATATGCTGTCAGCGTTAAGTTCAAAGGACTCACGGTAAACCTTCTCGCATATCTCTTTTGCGAAAGAGAGGTTGTCCCTCAGCTTTTCCTTAAACAGCTCCCCGTCCTCAAGGTCGGACACCCTTATGCCCCTCCTGCCGTGCTTGAACATGTAGGCGGGTCCTATACCTCTTAAGGTCGTCCCTATGCTCCCTTTCTTCTCAAAGAGCCTGTCTAAGAGTTTGTGGTAGGGGAGAACCAGATGGGTTCTATCGCTTATAAGCAACCTGTCCTTTACCTCTACGCCTTTCTCTCTGAGGCTTTCTATCTCCGAGTCCAGAACCTCAAGGTCAAGAACCATACCTTGAGCTATTACACCGACTACATCTGCATGGAGTATCCCCGTGGGTAGCAGGTGAAGTACGAACTTCCGGTCTTTAACTATGACCGTGTGGCCGGCGTTGCTACCACCCTGATACCTAACGCTGACGGGAAAGTGCTCCGAAAGCAGGTCCACTATCTTACCTTTACCCTCGTCGCCCCACTGGGCGCCCAGTATCACCAAATTCTCCAATCTTCCACTCCCTTGGAATCACTTCTGAGAGAAATATAATTTTACCCTCACAGGTTCCTGTCTATCTTAGAAAGTATCTCACTCATGTGTATCCTGTAGTATATGGGTCTTCCGTGGGGACAGACGTGGGGGTTCCGAAGCTTTCTCCACTCTTTAACCATCTCAAGTATCTGATGGGTTTCCAGCGGCTCGCCCTTCTTGATGGCACTCCTGCAGGCTATCTGAGCACCCTCTTCCCTTTGTGGAAGTCGCTCGTAGTTTATCCTCTCCGATAGAAGGTGCTGGTCAAAGAAGTATAGGTATTCTCCTATCCTAACGACCACCAACGCGTCCATGAGCTGACCCACCACCTCTACCTCTTCTCCGTAGCGGGGAGGCTCCTGGGAAAGGAAGTCGGAGTATAGCAGGTTATCCCCTTTCTCCGTCAGAGCTTTCCTGATTACCTCCAGCACCTTCCTCTCTTTGACGAACCTTACCTCGTGCTTTTTGGGGTGGACGTTCTGCTCTACCATAAAGGGAGGCATCTCTATATAAAGGATACTCAAGGTTTTGTAGCCCAAGAGCTTCCTGATGAATTCTTTCAGGTTTCTGTTAAACACGGGCCTTGAGTTTACAAAGATAAAGCTCTCAGACTTTTGCTCGTTTCTGCGGACATAGGCTCTCACCCTTATTCCCGATTCCTCCCCTTCTAAAAGCTCAAAGCCTTCTCCGAAAAGGCTTCCGATTCTCTCCTCGTAGTCTTCGGACTTCAGCTCAAGGAGCACCCTACCCTCGGAAATTAGGGTGAACCCGACCCCGGGATTGCTCAAGGCGTAGCTCAAGAGGAGCCTCTTTATACCTCTCTTTTCCGTGTCTGCTTTTCTTAGGAACCTTCTTCTCGCGGGCATGTTGAAGAAAAGCTCGTGTACCTCAACGCTCGTTCCCACGGACATACCCACTTCCCTCTTCTCTCTTACATTACCCGCCTCGCATATCAGCTCGTAGCCGGTGTCTTCCTGGAAAAAGCGGGACTTGAGCCTCATAAGACTGACCGAGGATATGGCGTACAGAGCCTCTCCCCTAAAGCCGTAAGAGCTTATACCGTAGAGCTGCTTTTCATCTTCCAGCTTACTGGTGGCGTTGCGGAGAATGACCTTCTCTATGTCCTGAGGATGTATCCCGGTCCCGTTGTCTCTAACCTTTACGTATCTCTTGCCACCCTTTGATATCTCAACCACCACCTCGGTGGCCTTGGCGTCAAGGGAGTTTTCTACCAACTCCTTGACCACGTCCGTAGGACTCTCTACCACCTCTCCGGCGGATATCTTGCTGACCACCTCTGGGGGAAGAACCTTAACGAACATAATCGGATATAATTTAAGCACTATGAGCCTGATAGCTGCCAACTGGAAGATGCACAAGACACCCAAGGAGACCGAGGAGTACATAAAGAGGTTTCTGGAAATCTATCAGCCCGGAGAGGATAGAGAGGTGCTTCTGTGTCCTCCCTTTACCTCGCTGAGCGTAGCCCATGAGCTTTTAGCCGGTTCCGATATAAAGCTGGGTGCCCAGAACTGCCATTACGAAAAGGAGGGAGCCTTTACGGGAGAGATTTCCCTCAAGTTTCTGAAGGAGTTGGGCTGCTCTTACGTGATAGTGGGACACTCGGAGCGCAGGCACCTCTTCGGTGAGAGCGATGAGATGATAAATAGGAAGCTTGTGGCCTGCCTTGAGGAAGGCCTGAGGCCTATATTGTGCGTAGGCGAGACATTGGAAGAGAGAGAGGCCGGAATCACCTTTAAGGTCATAGAGAATCAGATAAGGCTTGCCTTATCGGGTATAGAAGAATACACGGACAACATAGATATAGCCTACGAACCCGTTTGGGCTATAGGGACCGGTGTCCCCGCAACGCCTCAAGACGCCGTGGCAGTTCACAGATTTATAAGGGACCTGCTCAAAACCGTAAATCCCGAAGGGGAAATCGGGTTTAGAATCCTTTACGGGGGCAGCGTAAAGCCCGATAACGCTCAGAACTTCACCAAGCACAGAGAGATAAACGGCTTCCTGGTGGGCGGAGCGAGTCTAAAACCTGAATCCTTTGTGGAGATAGTGAACGCCTTTTAGTGTGTATAGAAAGTACAGAAGGTAGAGGACAACCACCGGCTTGGGGGACACTCCCACCTTTGAGGGGAGGACGTCCAGTAGCGACACCATCAGCCAGAGAGCGGTAGAGTTGCCCAGGAAGGCCATAACGCCGGCCCTTAAACTTCTCCTGCCCAGAACAGAGCGAACGACCGGCACCATAAGGAAGAAGGCAAAGAGGGACATACCTACCCTGTAAAGAATCTCTCCCAAATAGGGGTTTGTGTCAAAGCCTACCCTTGAACCCAAGAGGTAAAGGTGCACGAGAGCGGACATGGACACATGCTCTACCTTTTCTGCAAAGAGCGACACGTCCCTTATGTGTATTGGGACTTTTATGGTCTCTCCGTGAATCCCCTCCTTAAACCTTCCCCGCAGGAAGTCGTACTCCGTTCCGGAGAGAACCTCTATCCTGTTCTCTCTCCACACCCCTATCTCACACCTTACCACCTTTTGAATTTCCTGCTCCCCGTCGGTCTGTAGCAGAAACAGGTTGGAAAACCTGCCGCTACCTACATCTAAGCTTCCTATGTAGGTGTAAAGAGCCGAGCCTTCTTCCTCCTTTATGAACCAGAAGTCCCTTATCAGAACGCCTACCTCTTGCTTCTTCTTGTAGCTCTTCTCTATGGTCCACACGTTCTTGACCAGCCACGGGTAGAAGCTATCGCTGAGAGCGAGATTTACGCATGAGAGCGCAATAGATAGAATCACCGGAACCGCGGCGAATCTGAGAGGCGACATACCGGCCGTGTAGAATACGAGGTCTAACTTTCTCTGCACCAACCTTCTGAGGAAGATAATCACGCTCAGGGCTAAAGCTAAGGGACTTAGGGTATAGAAGCTTATAGAGGCTACGAAGAAGCCGTATCTGAGAGCTAAGGAAAAACTCTTTACTTTAAAGCTGAGGAGAAAGTCTATCACCGAGTACATCAACGATATGGATATGACCACGGCGTTTATCAGCAGGAAGAGTCTCAGGACCCCCAAGAGGGAGTAGAGGCTGAAAAGTCTCATTGGTGGTATAATTTTAAACTCTGATGGCAGGAGAGGTGGCCGAGCGGCCGAAGGCGGCTCCCTGCTAAGGAGTTGAGCGGGTCACTCCCGCTCCGTGGGTTCGAATCCCACCCTCTCCGCCACACCATCTCAAGGAGGAGTTCATGAACCTCAGCGTTTATCTGATAACCGACGATAGGTACTTTAAGGATAGAGAGCTGATTCCTACCCTGGAGCAGGCTCTTCAGGGGGGAGTTACGGCGATTCAGTATAGATTTAAAGACAAGACCACGAGGGAGATGTATGAAGAGCTGGTTCAGCTCAGGGAGCTTACCCGCCGCTACGGGGCAGACCTCGTGGTAAACGATAGAGTGGATTTGGCCTTGGCGGTTGAGGCGGACGGAGTTCATGTAGGTAAAGAAGACCTACCACCGGAGGTGGTTAAGGAGATTGTGGGCGACAAGATGTTCGTTGGCTACTCGGTAAACAGCCTTGAGGAGATAGATAAGGTAAACCGGTTGCCGGTGGACTACATAGGTTTCGGTTCCGTGTATCCCACCTCCACAAAGGAAAAGTTCGTGCTGGTAGGTCTGGAAGCTCTCTCGGAAGCCGTTAAGCGCTCCCAAAAGCCGGTCGTGGCCATAGGCGGGATAATGCAGTATAGGGTTCCGGAGGTCATAAAGGCCGGGGCGAGGAATATAGCTACCGTATCGGGGATACTGGGCTTTGAGAACGTAAGGTCTGCCGCAGAGGCTTTCGTCAGAGCTTACAAGGACACGGTAAGGCAACTGCTCCTTGCCGGCAAGTTAACTTAGATGAAAACCTTCTTTCTTAGACTGGGAGAGGAAGAGTGTCCTCTAAAAGAGGATTTGCAGGCATTGAGCCATTTGGACAAGGACACTGCCATAACCGTAGGAAACTTTGACGGCTTCCATCTGGGACATAAATACCTCGTGGATACTCTGAAGGAAGAAGCCGAGCGCAGGGGTCTGAGAAGCCTCCTGCTTACCTTCTGTCCGCACCCCTTAAAGGTCTTGGCTCCTCACCTGCTTGCCTGCGAACTCTCGGACGTGGACGAGAAGATAGAGCTGGTGGAAAGGGAGGGTATAGATTACTTCTCCTTCATAAGGTTTGACGAGAGGTTTTCTAAAATTCCCGCCAGAGACTTCCTGATTGACATACTCCACAATAGACTTAGGTGCAAGTATCTTCTGGTAGGCTACGACTGGAGATTCGGACACAAAAGGGAGGGAGAGATAGAGCTGGCGAGGGAGATAGGACAGCGGGTCGGCTTTGAGGTGGGTTATGTATCTCCCTTTCAGATAGAGGGGCACGTGGTCAGCAGCACCCTTCTTAGGCGGCTCCTGAGCGAAGGTAGAGTAAGGGACGCCGAGCAGTTCTTGGGCAGGAGGTACTTCGTAAAGAGGCAAGTGATAAGCGGCGATGGCAGAGGCTCAAAGATAGGCTTTCCCACCGCTAACCTTAAGGGAACGGATAACCTGTGTCTCAGGAAGGGTGTCTATGCGGTGATGGTTGACGGCAGATATGGGGGAATAGCCAACTACGGAACGAGGCCTACCTTCGGCGGAAAGGGTAAGGTTCTGGAGGTTCACATCTTTGACTTTAACGAGGATATACGGGGTAAGAAAGTAAAGGTAGAGTTCGTGGAGTTCATAAGACCGGAGCTGCGCTTTGAGAGTCCTCAGCATCTGGTTCAGCAGATAAAGAGGGACATAGAGCTGGCAAAAAGGTATCTCAACCCAGCTTCAACTTGAAGAGTCCCTCCTCAATCTCGTCAAAAATCACTATTATAGGCTCGTAGAAGTCTATCAGCTCCTTGATTTCATTCCAATCCTTCTTATCCTCTTCCGACATGCAGTATCTTAGGTGCTTGATGTTTGAAGTCCACTCCTTTTCCACCACCGGCTTGGCGGCGAATCTGCCGTTGATGTAGAGGCGGTTGTTTATCACCTCAAGCACTTGAGGTTCTCCGAACTCGTCCGGGTCAAAAACCCAGAATCCTATGGAGGAGATTCTGTCGTAAACAGGTTCGTTTTCTATCTCTTTAAGCATTTCTTCCTTCTCTTCCTTGGTGGGAATGTTGTAAACGAACACTCCGTACTCCTTGTCTAAATACTTCCAGTACTTCCTGGGAACCAGCTCCTTGACTCTCTCCTCATCTCTCTCCTCTACACTCTTGAACCAAATCATCATTATCTTGAAAGCCATAGAGAGAGGGCCTTCCGCAAGCCTAATGGCGAACTCCCCGTCCCTCTCGGCTCTCTCCTTGACCTTGTCCATTATCTTAGCCACGTCCCTGTAAGGCACTTCCAGGCGGTTGCCTTCGCCCGGAAAATCGTCGTTGAAAATCAGCTCCTCAAACAGCTCGTCGTGGAGCTTCTCAACCGGTACCACAGCCATGGTGCCACCTCCCAAAGTATAAAATTAAATAACGCTTCCTTTCTAAATTTTCTGACATGTACCGTCCCTTCCCGCAAGAGAGGACTTAGGGTACGGATTTAGTTAAAATATCCCCATGCGTTGGAGCAGGTACTTTCTATACACGGAGAAAGAGGAGCCGGCGGAGGTTGAGGCGGTATCCCACAAATACCTGCTGAAGGGTGGATTCATAAAGCAGGTCTCTGCCGGGGTTTACGAGTTCACACCCGCCGGCTTTAAGGTTCTCAGGAAGGTGGAAGAAATCATAAGGAAGGAGATGGACAGAAGCGGTGCACAGGAGCTTCTCTTGAGCGTTCTAAATCCGGCGGAGCTTTGGAAGGAAACGGGTAGGTGGGATTCCTACGGAAGTGAACTCTTTAAACTCAAAGACCGAAAGGGTAGGGAGTACTGCCTGGGACCTACACACGAGGAGGAGATAACGGATTTAGTTCGGAGAGTTATAAAATCCTACCGGCAGCTGCCGGTGATTCTGTATCAAATACAGGTGAAGTTCAGGGACGAGAAGAGACCGCGCTTCGGACTCATAAGGGGAAGGGAGTTCATAATGAAGGACGCATACTCCTTTGATGCCGACGAGATGTCCGCCATGCTCTCCTACGAGAGCATGAAGTTCGCCTACGACAGGATTTTCAAAAAGCTCAGGCTGAAGGTGATAATAGCGGAGGCGAGCGTGGGACAGATAGGCGGCTCTCAGTCCCACGAATTCATAGCTCTGACCGATTACGGAGAGGCGAAGGTAGGCTACTGTGAAAGCTGCGGCTACGCCGCAAACGCGGAGATAATAAATCTTCCCAAACCTCAGATCCAACAGGAGGAGGAAAAGCCGCTGCAAAAGGTCTCCACGCCCGGAGTGGAAACGATAAAGGAACTCTCGGATTTCCTTAATGTCCCCGCGAGCAAGATTCTGAAGTCCGTACTCTACATGGTAGAAGGCAAAAAGCCGCTTCTGGTGCTGATAAGGGGAGACAGGGAGATAGACGAGAACAAGCTGGAAGCCCTCTTGGGAACGGAGAACTTCCGCTTGGCGACCGACGAGGAGGTTGAGAGCCTGCTGGGAACCAAGAAGGGGTTTATAGGCATATTCAACCTGCCCGAAGGCGTTGAAGTTCTTTGGGACAACAGCCTGTTCGGGGTAAAAAACCTCGTGGTAGCTCTCAACGAACCGGACTGGCACTACATAAACGCAAACCCAGAGAGGGACTTCACCTACGGCAAGTTCGCAGACCTGTCTCAGGTTGAAGAGGGTGATGCCTGTCCCAAGTGCCAGAGTCCCCTAAGGGTGGAAAAGGGACTTGAGCTGGGACACATATTCCTCCTGGGAACGAGGTATTCCGAGCCTATGAAGGCATACTTCACCGACAGGGACGGCAAGGAAAAGCCCATAATCATGGGTTGCTACGGCATAGGTGTCTCACGGATAATATCCGCCCTCGTTGAGCAGTATCACGACGATAAGGGTATAAAGTGGCCCGTGCCGGTGGCTCCCTTTGAGCTGCTGATTACCTGCCTGAACGTGTCCGACCAAGAACAGGCTCAGGTCTCCGAGAAGCTCTACCTTGAGGCTACGGAAAAGGGGATAGATACGCTTTACGACGACAGAGAGGAGAGCGCCGGCTCCAAGTTTGCCGATGCAGACCTCGTGGGTATCCCTTACCGCATAGTGGTAGGCAGGAAGGTAAAAGAGGGTAAAGTAGAGATTCAAAACCGCCTGAGCGGTGAGAGGTGGGACCTTCCCTTAGAGGAGTCCATTGACAGGGTGAAGGAGCTTATAAACAAGGACAAGCAGTAATGGAGAAGCTTGTAAGGTTCCTTATAGCCTGCGCCCTGTGTGTGGGCATGGCGGTAGCCGTATACCTTATAATCTTTTAACGGCCATGCTGTTCTTTAAGAAATCCGACGTAGAAAAAAGAGCCAAGAAAGGGGACAAGAGCGCCATCTTAGAACTCATACGTCAGGGAAAAAAGGAAAAGGCTAAAAAGATTCTTGAGAACTACGAACACGAGGAGGACTTGAGGAAGGTTCTCTTTGAGCTTTACCTTGAGGAGGAAAACTACCTTCAGGCTTACAGGCTGATAGAGAAGTACGGCAAAGGCTTGGGAACTGCAAAAGAGAGAGCCTTGGTATTTGAAAGGGTGGGAAGGCTCAGGGACGCCTACGAGGAGTATCTCAAGGTAGGGGACTTTGAGAGCCTTTTTAGAGCCGGGCAGATAGTAAAGGGTCTGGGGGACAAAGAGAAGGCTCTGGAACTTCTTGAGAGAGCCTTAAAGATAGCACCGCCTTCTGAAAGGGAAAAGGTAGAGGAAAGGATTCTTGAGATAAAGAAAGAGCTGGGGTTGGTAAAGGAAGATAAAAAGGAGAGCCTTCTTGATAAGTTCCGCAAGGGGCTGAAAAAGACGAGGGAAGCCATAGAGTTCGGAATAGTCTTCAGGGGTAGGAAGATAGACGACGAGCTTTTTGATGAGCTGGAAGAGCTGTTCGTTAGAGCGGATTTGGGCGTTAAAACCGCGGTAAACCTCGTTGAAGAGCTGAGAAAGGAAGCTATAAGGAAGAACCTCAAGAGTTCGGAAGCTCTCAGGGATATAACTAAGGAAAAGATAGAGGAGCTTCTAAAGGGTTGCTCTTCAGAGTTGGAAGTGCCTCAGAAGGAACATCCGGTAGTCTTGCTCTTCTTAGGGGTGAACGGCTCGGGCAAGACCACCACCATAGGTAAGCTCGCCTACAAGTTCACGAGAGAAGGCAAAAAGGTTATCTTGGGAGCGGCGGATACCTTCAGAGCCGCGGCCATTGAGCAACTTGAGGTGTGGGCAGAAAGGAGCGGAGCCGATATAGTGAAGAAACACGAGGGTGCGGATCCGGCTTCGGTGGTCTACGAAACCGTGGACAGAGCTATAAAGGAAGGCTACGATACTGTTCTAATAGATACCGCGGGCAGGCTCCACACCAAAGAGCCACTCATAAACGAGCTTAGAAAGATAAAGAAGGTCGTGCAGAAGCTCCTTCCCGAAGAGCCTACGGAAACGCTTTTAGTTCTGGACGCTACGATAGGTCAGAACGCCATATCTCAAGCAAAGGTGTTCAAAGAGGCGGTGGATATAACGGGTATAGTGATAACCAAGCTGGATGGAACCGCCAAAGGCGGTGCCTTAGTCCCTATATGCAGGGAACTCAAAATCCCCATAAAGCTGGTAGGCGTAGGCGAGAGCGTAGAAGACCTGCAGGACTTTAGGGTTAAGGAGTACGTGGAAGCACTGGTGGGTTAAGGGTCAAGTCCCCCCAACAACCTTTTAAGGTTCTCTTTTATATATTCTCCATCACCGCTGAGCAACTCTCTTACCATACCTATGAGCCTGTCGTTCTCTACTCCGGAACTGCCAACCAGAACCCTAAATATCTTCGGGTGCTTTGTCCTGCTCAGCTTTTCTGTATCGGACACCAGCTCTTCTGAGAGCTTCTCACCGGGTCGGAGTCCTGTAAAAACTATCTCTATATCCCTGTAAGGCTCAAGACCTTGAAGCCTTATAAGCTCCTCCGCGAGCTTTAGAATCTTTACCGGCTCTCCCATGTCCAGCACGAAAATCTCCCCGCCTTCTCCCATAGCCGCCGCCTGTATGACGAGCAGGACGGCCTCGGATATGGTCATAAAGAACCTCTCCATATCAGGGTGGGTTATGGTCACGGGTCCTCCTTTCCTTATCTGCTCTATAAAGATGGGTATGACGCTCCCCCTGCTCCCGAGAACGTTGCCGAACCTGACGGATATAAACTTCGTAGAGCCGTTGCCGTTCATGGAGAGGCACAGCAGTTCCGCGAGCCTTTTGCTCATTCCCATGACGCTCTTGGGTTTGACCGCCTTGTCCGTTGATATATTGATAAACTTCTCAACGCCGTAGCGCTCGGAGAGAGTTGCCATGTTGTATGTGCCGATAACGTTCGTTTTTATGGCTTCTTCAGGGAAGAACTCCATGAGCGGAACGTGCTTGTAAGCCGCAGCGTGGAACACTATGTTAGGATTGGTCTCTTTGAACACCCTCTCCAACTTCTCCCTGTCCCTGACGTCCGCGACCACAGGTTTTAGTTTTGTGTAGCTCAACTTTCCCTTTAGTTCCTGCTCAAGGTTAAACAGTTCCGTCTCGTCTATCTCAAGGGCTATAATCTCTTTGGGGGAAAAGCTCATGAGTTGCCTCACCAGTTCCGAACCTATAGAACCACCGGCACCGCTGACCAGTATCACCTTGTCCCGTAGAAACTCAAGGACATCGCTCTCTTCTATCTTCACTACCTCCCTTGAGAGCAGGTCTTCTATAGACAGGCTCTTTAAATCCTTGACCGAGAGTGCTTCCGAAGGCATCTTTTCAATCGGTGGAACTATCTTAATGTCCTTCACCCCCATACCCGCGAGGCTTTCAAAGATTTCCCTAACTTCCCTGTGGCTCAAGGAAGGTATGGCTATGATTACCCCCTCTATCCCGCACTCTCTTACCGCCTTTTCCAAATCCGACAGCTTTCCAAAAACGGGAATCCCGTGAATGCTGGTTCCCACCTTAAGCTCATCGTCGTCCAAGAAACACACCGGCAGGTAATCCTGCCTTGATAGCAGTTCCCTCGCTATCCTCTCTCCCGTGTTTCCGGCTCCCAGAATTAGCACCCTCTTGCCGTTTCTTTGTCCCTGGAGAACTTCAAGATAGACCCTTTTGGAAATCCTGAAGAAGGATACGAGCAGAGCGGATATGAGGTAGTCCATCAATATCACACTCTTTGGTAGGGAATAAATCGCGCCGATTCTCTGAAAGTATAGATTGAACACAAAGGCTACAAAAGCGATGGCGGACAGGGACACAACTACCTTGAAAAGGTCTTTAATTCCTATAAACCTCCAGTTAACTCTGTACGCACCCACCAGCCACAAAATAAGCAACTTTGCCAAGAGAAGGGCTACCAGCCACGCGCGAAAGGCTACCGAGTAATCCTCCGGAAATCCGAAGTCAAATCTGAAAAGTATCGCCAGGTAGAGACTGACTATAAAAATCAGCGAGTCAATGAGTAGGAAGAACAAAAGCCTTTTTTTCTTCGTTGGCTTCAGTAGCGACCTAAGCATCTCTGCGAACTATCCTCGTAAAGGTCCTCAGCAATATACCCACGTCTGTGAGAAAGCTCTGCCTTTTTATGTATTCCTTGTAAAGCTCTATCTTCTTGGGCAGTATGTGATTTATATAATACTCTTCTGGGTTCTCCGCATCCTTTAGCATTTCCTCCTCGTCTATAAACTCTAAAGCCGCGAAGTCCGTTATCCCCGGCTTTACCTTGAGTATGTAATCGTAATCCTCCTTATACCTGCTGGCGTACTCAAACACCTCCGGTCTGGGACCTACAAGGCTCATCTCTCCCTTTACGACGTTTATGAGCTGGGGAAGCTCATCTATCTTATACCTTCTCAGGAATCTACCTACCTTCGTTATCCGCGGGTCCTCACCGGCGGTTATCTTAAGTCCCAGACGTTCCGCGTTCTCTACCATCGTTCTGAACTTCCAGACTTTAAATGTCCTCCACCCTTTGCCGACCCTTTCCTGTTTGAAGAATACGCTGCCTCCATCCTCTCTCTTTATCGCAAGAGCTACGAGCAGGAAAAGGGGCGATGTAGCGGCCAGTCCTACAGAAGAAAGCAGCAAATCCATTATCCTCTTCCCGTAGCTTTTGTAAAAGTTCTCCATTATCTTTTATATCTTCTCAGTGTATCGTAAACTACCTCCACCACGTAGCTTAGCTCTTCTTCGGTCATTGAAGGATATATGGGAAGAGATACAACTCTCTTGAAGACCCACTCGCTGTTGGGAAAGTCCTCTGCACTATACCCGAACCTTTCCCTGTAATACTTGAACCTGTAAAGAGGTATAAAGTGGACACTTGTGCCTATTCCTTTACCGCCGAGGGTCTTTATAAAGGTATCCCTGTCTATCCTCAATGCAGAGAGGTTCAGCCTCAGCGGATAGAGATGCCACGAGGAGACCCTATCCTCCTTCACCTTGTAAGGCACCACAGTGTCCAAACCTGCAAAAGCCTCACTGTAGGTACGGGCTATCGCTTTTCTCTTTTCCCACATATCCTCAAGCTTTCTTAGCTGTGCGAGTCCCATAGAGGCATTTATATCGGTGGTGTTGTACTTAAAGCCGTTCTCCATAACATCGTATTCCCAACTTCCTTCTTTTGAGTATCTTTTCCACGCGTCTTTGCTTATGCCGTGAAGCCGCAAAATCCTCAGTCTGTCTGCCCACTCGTCGTTCTCGGTCGTTGCCATTCCCCCTTCACCGGTTGCGAGCGTCTTGGTAGCATAAAAGCTAAAGGCTGTAATATCTCCTATAGTCCCGACCTTTCTCCCCTTATACCAGGAAGGTAAAGCGTGAGCAGCGTCTTCAATAACGTAAAGGTTATGTCTTCTGGCTATATCAAGTATCTCGTCCATATCGGCCGGCTGTCCGGAGAAGTGGACGGGCATTATAGCCTTCGTCCTATCGGTAACCTTCTCCTCTACCTTCTCCACATCTATCAGATGGGTATCTATCTCCACGTCTACCAGAACCGGCTTGGCACCTAAGTAGTTAACAACCTCGGCGGTTGCAACGAAGGTGGTCGTAGGAACGATAACCTCATCGCCTTCCTTTACACCCATAACCACCAAAGATAGGTGCAGGGCGGCGGTGCAGGAACTGACGGCCACAGCATGCTTGCTACCTATGTAATTCTTAAATCTATCCTCAAACTCCAAGGTCTTCTCCCCCATAGTTAGCCAGCCATTTCTCAAACACTCCACCACACCGTTTATCTCCTCTTCGGTTATGTAAGGTCTGTGGAAGGGTATCCTCATACCGGCACCCTGCAACCTATTATCTCGTCTTTATTCCTCTTCAGAAAGCTGTAAATCCTCTCCATCTCCCTATCTCCTACCTTCTCGTGTGTAGGCAGATTGACTATGTGCTCCGAGGCAAACTCCGCCGTAGGATTTTCTCCGTAGCTGTAGCTCCACAGCTCAAAGCTCCTTTGCACCGGGTGTATGGGCGATATAAACCAATCCCCAAGTTCAATCTTTTCCTTCTCGGCTAAGTGGAAAAACTTTCTTCTATCCTTCACCAAAAGGGGAAATCTCAAATATGTATGCTCAGCGTAATCCGGCTCGTAAGGTGGTTCAAAGCCAAACTCGGCAAGCATCTCTTTATAATGGTCGGCGACCCTCTTCCTATGCCGGGTTATCATGTCTATCCTATACTCACCGTCCACCTTCTGGAAGTATTCCAAACCCTTTTTAGCCTGCGTCTGTGTAAACCCTTTTAAGAAATCCTCCGGCATTACCGGTCTCTCAAGCTCGTATCCCTGCGATGAACCGATAATTATATTCTTCTGACTTAAAAACCTGTAGGTCTTTAAGGCGAGCCAGTAGGTATCGGAAGAGACAACCTTCTCTCGGACACTCAACAGAACCCTCAACGTAAGCTCCTCTTTCCTTGATGGCTTTACCGCTCGCCTTTCCAACTCTTTCAGCCTTTGAGCAAGTTCGGCATCTTTGGCAACGGCTATCCCTCCCAGTCCCGTAGAAAAGGGCTTGTTCCACTGCGTGGAGAAGAAGGCCGCGTCTGCAACCGTTCCACTCTTGCGCCCTTTGTAAGTTCCGCCAAAGCCGTGAGCGCAGTCCTCAACCACCCACAACCCGTGCCTGTCTGCCACCTCTCTAATCTCGTCTAAATCTGAGGACAACCCAAAGGTGTTTTGAGCCAGGATAACCTTAGTTCTCGGAGTTATCTTCTCCTCTATCTTCCCAACGTCCATGTTAAAGGTCTGGGGATTTACGTCCACATAAATAGGCTTCGCACCCAAATATATGAGTGCATTGGGAACTACAACGCAGGTAAAGGCTGGCAGGATTACCTCGTCGCCTTCGCCTATCCCCAAGGCTTTGAGAATTGCGTAGAGCGCTACCCTCCCTTTCCAGAAAAGTGATACGCTCTCTACGTTCAGGTATTTTTCTAAAATTCTCCTGTAAGCGCGTACATAGCTCATTTAAGACTCTGTATATAAACCTTTGATACCTCCCCTTTGTGAAGCTCTATGCTGCCTACGGCTTTGGCTCCCATCTTCTCGTAGAAGCGCTGCGCGGCCCTTAAACTCTTCCCTGCTACTATTTTGAAGGAGTCAACTCCAAGAGCCCTAAACTGTTTGCACAGTTCCTTATAGAGAATCTGAGAAATACCTCGTCCCCTCATCTCCTGAACCACCGCGATGCTCAAAAGTTCGGCCGTCGGTAAACCCTCAAGGTCGCTTGACACATATCTACTGGTTTCTAAAAACCTCTTTATACGCTCCAAGCTCATAAGCTTAGGTATAACCTTAATTAATTTGAACTTACACAGAGCCAACATTCTTTTCTTAAGTCCTTTGACACTTTTAGCTCCTGCCACAAAACCCTTTACACTACTCCCTCCTTCAATGTACACCACAAGGATGGCTTCATCTGATAGAGAAATAGCTTTATACAGGCAGTAAAGGAAGTCCTCCCCCAGCTTGCTCAAGAAACCCCTATCTATGTATTTTTTATGCAGGTGAGCGACTTGTCGGAGTATGGCTTCCTGATTTGGATTAACCAACAGCACGGTTGTATATCTCTATATACTTCTCAATTACCTTTTTAACATCGTACTCTTTTACTGCAATCTTCCTTGAATATGCTCCCATTTTTTCTCTCAACGCTCTATCCTCTATCAGGATACTCAACTTGTTTGCTATAGAGTCCGTATTTCTTACATCAACAAGATATCCGTTTTGACCTTCTTCAACCACTTCCCTGCATCCTACCGTATCGGAAACCACCAACGGAAGGCCGAGGGAGAGAGCCTCTATACCGGTCCTGGGGAGTCCTTCCCTATAGGAGAGAAGCACGAATACGTCAGAGTTGGACATTAGCCTTTTAAGCTCTTCGGGATTAAGCCAGTCTATATGTTTTATAACACCTTTTTCTTTAAAACTATCCAAATATCTAATATCTATTGAGTAGGGATTACCCTCATCTGGACTTCCTACTACCGTAAATTCAACTTTATCTCCGTAAATCTTTTTGAGTTTGGAAGCTACCTCTAAAAACTCATGAATTCCTTTATGTTTAAGCAGTCTTCCGACGGTTATAACTCTGACAACCCCATTGTTTTTGCTTCTCTTTGCAGGCTTCCATAGGTCTGTATCTATACCGGAACCTCTTATGACGGTAGCTCTTCCTTTGTCCACCAAACCAATTTTCAGAAAGTAGTTGTAGTCGTCCCGGTTCTGGAACACAACAAAGTTTGCTCTCCTTAGGGTAAGCCTGTACATACTCAGTATCATCTTACGCACAAGCTTCGCCTTGAGGGAGTCCTCTATAAAAAAGGAGCCAAGACCGGTTATTGTATTCACGATGAAGGGAACCTTTGCGAGCCTTCCGGCCAGCACACCGTATATGTTGGGTTTTGCCGTGAAGGTGTGAAGTATATCTGGCTTTACCCTTTTCAAAACCTTCGCTATCTCCAGAACGCTTCTAATTTCTTTGAAAGGGTTGAGAGACTTTCTATCTATGGGGTAGTTAACAACCGTAATGCCCTCTTCCTCAAGCTTGCGACAGTAATCTCCCTCCGGAACAATCGCGTAAACCTGCCAACCCATTTCCGATAGAGCCTTCATTATCGGTAGTCTGAACAGGTAAAGATTCATATCTATGTGGGACAGAAAGGCTACACTTCTTTTTGTATCCACCTTTTATACCACAACCAAAGGGAGTAAAGATTCCACACAAAGTGGGGACTTACGTTTCCGTCTGATGCGAGAAAGCCACTAACAAACCTACGATATACCTTGTAGTTCAAATCCATGGAATCCGTAAAGAGCCTGTCCTCAAGCATATCTAAAAGGTGCTCCCTCAACGCTCCCCTTAACCACTTCTCTACGGGAATACCGAATCCCTGTTTGGGTCTGTCCACAATCTCTCGGGGAACGTATTTGTATAAGACCTCCCTGAGCAGGTATTTGCCTTTACCGTCTTTCACCTTCAGAGAGTCAGGAAGACTCAAACCGAAGGATATTAGACTCTGGTCTAAGAAAGGCTCTCTCGCTTCAAGAGCCACGCTCATAGAGGCTCTGTCCACCTTAACGAGTATATCGTCAGGCAGGTAGGTCTTTATGTCTATCGCTCCCAGCAAAGAGATAAGCTTACTCTTTGGAACACTACCGTGGAAAGTGTAATAGTCATTTATAATCTCCCTTGCTGAGTTTATATTAACTAACTTAGCTATTTCCTTATCAGGCACGAACTGCCCGGCCCTCACGAAAAACTCTATTTCATCTTCCGAATCAAAGACGTTTATAAACTTGTGAACCTTGGTTTTCAGATTCTTGTACCTACTTTTCAAATACGGAACTCTGCTCATGAGTTCCGCGAACCTCTCCCTTCCCAAAAGCTCAACCGTTCCCTTAACGGCTCTTCTCAAAAGTGGGTGTATGACCTTGAGCTTGCCGAACGCGTTTTGGGTAATCATGTACTTGACGTATCCCCCGAATATTTCATCTCCGCCATCACCGGATAGAACAACCTTAACGCTCCGCCTTGCGAGCTGAGACACCAAGTAGGTGGGTATTCCGGAGCTGTCTCCGAAAGGCTCATCGTATATGTAAGAAAGCTTCGGAACTATTTCAAACAGCTCCTTCTCCGTGCAGTAGAGTTCATGGTGCTCCGTTCCGAGGTGCTTGGCAATTAGCTTAGCCCACTTGGCCTCATCGTACTCTTCATCTTCAAAGCCTATGGTAAAGGTTTTTATCGGCTTTGAGGATTCCGATTGGATAATTGCGCTCACCAAGCTTGAATCTATACCGCCGCTTAGGAATACCCCTACGGGAACATCGGAGACCATTCTCAACTTAAAGCTTTCTTTCAACCTCTCCTCAAGCTCATCAACCGAATACTCCCGCTTATCTACGCTTAAGTGCTCGTAAACGTCCCAGTACCTCTCTTCCTTTATCTCTCCGGAAGAGCTTACGGTAAGGAAGTGCCCGGGTTTTACCTTCCTAACGTAGCTAAATATTGACTTTGGAGCCGTTATGTATCCGTATTGGAGAAGCTGAGCCACAGCCTTGCGGTCTATGTCTAAGGCGAAGTCCTCGTATTCAAAGAAAGCCTTAAGCTCTGAGGCAAACATAAATATACCGTCTCTGTAATACCAAAAGAGAGGCTTTACCCCCACTCTATCCCTGCACAAAAGCAGTTCCCTTCTTTCCTTGTCCCACAAGGCAAAGGCAAACATACCGCGAAATCTATGAACCGCTTCCTTCCCCCACTTGTGAAAAGCCTTAAGCACTACTTCCGTATCCGTGTTTGAGACAAAGGTGTATCCACACGCCTCAAGCTCTCTTCTTATATCTCTATAGTTGTAAACCTCCCCGTTGTAAGTTATCACCAAGTTCTCAAATTCCATAGGCTGTCTTCCCTTTTCGGAAAGGTCAAGTATGGACAGCCTCCTATGCCCTAAAGCGACGCCGGCTTTGGAATCCACAAACATACCCGCGTCGTCTGGACCTCCGTGGGATAGAGAGTCCCTCATGGAAGCAGCTAAACCGTGGAAGGAGTTTTTGAAACCCTTTTGAACATACCAAACACCATTTATTCTGCACATAACACTACCAGCTTTATGATGTTTTGCTTCTGATATTGTCAGCTATATATAAAGTAGCTATCAATACTCCCGGAACCGCCTGGGAGAACTCGCGTATATACAATCCGGCATTATGGGATACCGTGGCTCCTATAGTGGAAAACCAAACAATTGTATAAATAAAAGCAGTTCCAAACAACGGATAGTTCCATAATTCTCTTATAGATTTTATTATTTTCCTTGGATTTAAACTGGTTATTCTAAGAACAGTGATCAACATAATCGCCGCATATAATGTCTTGGCAGCTTGAAATATGTTACTTACCTCCCAAGGTAATGGTTGAATTAGCTTTATAAACCCTTGAAACACGAGAAATGGAAAACTCTTATCTTCTCCGGTAGTGACCTCATGTATATATGATGGAATGTTTATAAGCTGCGTTATATTTTTACCCATCAATTTAATGGAAAGAAACATTATCGCTACGGATAAGATAAACATCAATACCCTTTTACTTAGAAGAGTATACAGAGAAAGAGCTACGAATGTAATCGCCGGAATCCACGGACGAACTAAAACTACATATACCGATATTACAGAAAAAAGGAGCAAATGTACAGGCAAATAAGAATATATGCCGTGTTCCTTTCTCATTGCTAAGGAAAGGATATAAAAAAAATATGATATATATAAAACAGTTATGGCCTCTTTTAAACCTATAGAAGTCCAAAATAGTACAGGCGCGGATAATATAATAAATACAATTAACATTTGTGTTGGTGTTCTGTTTATATAAGGAAGTCTTTTTAAAACACCCCAAAGCAGTACAATTGCTATTGCTCCCAATAGCGAATGGAAAATTCTTAAGAATAGGAGTGTGTCAAAAAAGGAACTATTGCATAAAAAAGGCCTGGCTATTGTCAATATATAAGCATTTATAATCTCAAAGTTTCTGCTTCCATAAGAAAAACCCAATTGCAATTTAGGAATATCTTCGGAAAGTAAATGATTTTTAGCCATTAATACGTACGAATATTCATCAACACCTCCATGTTTGGCGTAATATAAATCTATTATTAACGGAACTACAAATAAAGTTATACCGAGTTTAACAAGCAAAATACTGCTTATTACTCTTTGCTTCAATATAAGAACTAATATTAAATACAAGGTGATTAAATCAAAGGTCAATAACCAAACCAATTTTACTCCTCTATAACCTCAATATATTGTTCTATTATCCTGCTACTTTCAAAATCTTTAGCTCTTTCTTTCGCAACATTTTCATAATGCTTAAGCAGATGTTTGCTTTCATATATCCTATTCATCGCACGTGCCAATAAGTTTGGATTCCCAACAGGAACCAATATTCCATACTTTGAGTACTCTATACTATCTGTTATCTGTTTCTCAAAATTTGTATCAGGAGCTAATATCTCTCGTGGACCACTCTTACAATCGGTAGAGATAACTGGTAATCCGCATGATAAAGCTTCCAATACCGAATTTGGTAATCCCTCGTACGTGCTACTTAGGACAAAACAGTGAGATTTGCACAAAAAACTAAACACATCTCTTTGATTTCCCAAGAATTTAACCTTACCCTTCAATCCTAAATTGCTAACTAAAGCTTGTAGCTCACCTTTGAGTGGACCTTCCCCTATGAGCCAAAGTTGGGCATCCAAGTTGGCTTTCTTAAAAGCCTCTATAAGAAGCTTATGATTCTTCTGAGCATAAAATCTTCCAACGTTTATAAAAGTAAACTTCTCATTCTTTCGGCAATTTGAGCATTTACATCCGGTATCTACTGGATTATAT
>JALWEG010000065.1:9311-20320 GCA_027014155.1 Aquificaceae bacterium | reverse complement strand
TGAGTGTCCTCCTCCTACGTACCAAGAGGGCTGCTCTAAATCGCTTATCATACCCTCCTGAGCGAGCTTCTCCACGTTCTTCATGAACCTGTCCGCAACCCCTAAGGCGGTGGCATAAACCATGTATCTGTCCCAGACTTTGTGTATGTCTATCGGAGCCTCTTTGAGCAGCGTGAAGTTGGTCAGAAACCTCTTAAAGGCTTCCCACCTCATAACCTCGTATAAGAAGGCGGGATTGTATATCGGCTTGGTTATAGCTAAAAGAAACCCGGCGATAAAGAGGAGCAGGTAATACCCCAAGAGGTGGGGAGTGGATATGAAGGGGTCTACGTATTCAGCAGACATTGAGCTCCATATACCGGTTGCAAAGAGGGCATACATGGGCATCGCAATTGCGGGCGGCAGTATCCAGACCAACCTTTTGCTCTTTGTAAACTGATACAAAGGGAGAACTACGAAGAATATGGCGTGAACGCCTAAAAAGGCAAACGCCAAAACCCCCGTGTATCCCGAGCTTACCAGCAGCACGAGGGGAAGAACGAACAGCAGAACTGTAGCCACCCACGCGAGTATGTAGCTTGTCCCCCACCTGTAAAGCTCCCCGTATCTGTTTTCCAGCTCCTTCTTCGCGCTATCTTTGAGCATGTATAGAAGCTCCCCGAACTTGGTGTACCTCTTACCTCCAAAGTTAAACAATCCCCTCTTTTTCGCGTAGGCTTTGAACTCCTCCGGAGTTACTATCTCCCGATTGGACTTCTCGTTTAAAATCTCAAGCTCCTCGTCCTTTCCTATACCCAGTATGTCCCTCAGAAGGGAAAACTCCTTATCCTGAACGGCAGCCCTTTCCAAGAAGCGGTATATCAGCTTTTGCATATGGGTAAGCTCCTCGGATTCGGATATGAGCCTTACGGCGAAGCTCTTTTTGTTTTTTCCCTTTATGAGTTGAACCGCTCCCTTTAGCGCCATATCCACAAGCTCCGCTACGAAGGCTTTACCCATTTCCTCCAAAGAAACCTTTCCCCGCTCACCGAAGAAGGTCACTACCGAAGGCTTTTCCCGGGAAGGCGGCTCGTAGAGGTGCCTCGGAATGTTGGGAAAACTCTTTCTCCTTGAGTTGTATAAAAACAAAACGTAAAGGAGAAAGCCTGCGGGAGCCAAGACCATGAGCTTTAAGGTATCCTTCTGCCTTTGGCTCTCCTCCGCCTTTCTCTTGTAGTAGTTGGCAACCCTTCTCTCATACTCAAGGAACAGTGGCATTCCCAACGCGTCTGTGGTAGGGGGAATGTCAAACACGGACGCCTCAACCGCCAAATCCACCTCAACGAACTGGTTCTTAACGACCTTGCTTATGAATATCTCCACCCTGTCCTTGTAAACCTGCAGGTTCTTCTCAATACCCGCAAAGGCCGGGTGGACAAAGACCTTAAAGGTGGTGGTTGCGGGTCTCTCAAGGAGTATGGTGGCTCTGAAATTCTCAACTTTTTCGTGCTTATCTTCCAGTATCTTCCAGAAGAACCTCCCTATGTCCCTATAGACCTCCACCGCACCTATTAGCCTGTATCTTATTGTGAAGGTTCTTACCTCGTCCGTAGCCCTGTATCTCCACTTTATAGTCGCATACTCGCCGGTGTCTTTGACCTCGTAAGGAAGAACACGACCGGCTTCATCGTAAACTCCCTCAAAGATTATGTTTACAGGCTTATCGTTGAAGCTCTTTTTCCTTATGCTCAGGAAAGCCCACGAGAAAGAACCGCTAAAGTCGTAGCTCCTTCTTTCCTCCACCTCCACGTCGCCGTTTGACCTGATGTACCAGAGCTGCTCTACGCTCTTGAAGTAGAAACTCTTGGATAACGCGAAGGAAGAGGCTAAGAGAAGTAAAATTAAAACCCTCAAAATCTTACCCTCGGCACCTTAAGAGCTTTTTCACTCTCCACGTTGAAGTAGGGCATCTCCTTAAAGCCGAACATGCCCGCTATGACCGAGTTGGGAAAGACCTGAATGGACTCGTTGTAGAGCATCACCGAATCGTTGTAGGCTTGCCTCATGTAGGCTATCTTGTCCTCGGTTCTCGCAAGCTCCTCCTGAAGGCTCTGAAAGTTCTGATTCGCCTTAAGGTCGGGATAGTTTTCCACCAACGCCCACAGGTTCATGAGTCCCTGTCCCAGAAGCCTCTCCGCCTGAGCCGTCTCCTCAACGGTGCGGGAGCTCATGGCTTTATTCCTCGCCTCCACCACCTCCTCTAAGGTCTTCCTCTCGTGCTTTGCGTAGCCCTTTACCACCTCAACGAGGTTAGGTATCAGGTCGTACCTTCTCTGGAGCTGAACCCTTATCTGGTGCCACATGTTCTCCACTCTGTTTCTGAGGGATATGAACCTGTTGTAGGTGTAAATTACGTATCCCACCACCAAGACTAAAATCCCCAGTACGATTATCATCTCCATACTTTTACAATATAGGTTCTATGGAGCTTATTTTTGAGATTTCCAAACCCGGCAGGAGAGGATACAGGCTTCCCGAGCTTGATGTGGAACGGGTTTGCGTGGAAGAGCACATACCTGCACAATACCTCAGAAAAGACCTAAACCTGCCCGAGCTTGATGAGCTCCAGGTGGTTCGCCACTTTACAAAGCTCTCCCAGATGAATTACGCGATAGATACCACCATGGTGCCTCTCGGCTCCTGCAGTATGAAGTATAACCCCCGCATAAACGAAGAGCTGGCGGGAATTAAGGAGTTTCAAGAGGTTCACCCATTAACGGACGAGAGCTGCATACAGGGGACACTCCGGCTCGCTTACGAGCTTAAGGAGCTTCTTAAAGAGCTGGGGGGATTTGCCGAGGTCTCCTTACAGCCCGCGGCAGGTGCCCACGGCGAGCTGCTGGGACTTCTTCTGGTGAGGGCCTACCATCTTGACAAGGGAAACACCCAAAAGAAGAAGGTTCTAATCCCTGACTCCGCCCATGGCACGAATCCAGCCTCCGCGGCTCTTTGCGGATTTGATGTGATAACGGTAAAGAGCGACAAACACGGAGAGCTGGATTGGGAAGACTTCCTGAGCAAATTGGACCACAGAACCGCCTGCCTGATGATAACCAACCCCAACACCCTCGGCATCTTTGAGAGAAGAATAGAAAGGATAGTTCAGAAACTCCACGAGCTGGACGCACTCCTTTACATGGACGGGGCGAATTTCAACGCCGTGGTAGGCCTGGCAAAGCCCGGCGATTGGGGCGTTGACGTCATGCACTTTAACCTCCACAAGACCTTTTCAACTCCCCACGGAGGGGGAGGTCCCGGCAGCGGTCCCGTAGGAGTGTCGGAGAGGTTAAGAGATTATCTGCCGGTTCCCCAGATAGATTACGACGGCGAGAGGTATTTCCTGAACTGGGACATACCCAAGAGCGTGGGAAAGCTCCTCGCCTTTTACGGACACTTCGGTGTTTGGCTGAGGGCTTTGGCTTACATACTCAGCTACGGCAACGAGATAAAAAAGGTTTCCGAGTTTTCCGTTCTCAACGCAAGGTATCTCAAAAGGCTCCTTGAGGGCGTATTCAAGGACGATTATCCCGACGTTCCCTGCATGCACGAGTTCGTTCTCTCGGCGAGGAATCTGCTAAAACACGGAGTAAACGCCATGGACGTTGCCAAGAGGCTTTTAGATTACGGATACTACGCCCCCACCGTTTACTTTCCCCTGATAGTCAAGGAGGCTCTCATGATAGAGCCTACGGAGGCCGAGAACTTAGACACTCTGAGGGACTTTGCAGAGGCGCTGAAGAAGATAGTCCAGGAAGCCAAGGATAACCCGAGCCTCCTTAAAGAGGCTCCCTACACTACACCCGTAAGAAGGATAAAGGAGGCGGAGGCAAACAGGAAACCGAAGCTGAGGTGGAAATGAAATAAAAAAGGGGCTATTCAGCCCCCTTGAGTTTTGAAAGCTTATATGTTATCCCTGAACCTTCTCAGGAACGGAACCACAAACACGAGCAAGGACAAAAGTATAGACGTTCCGCCCGTGCTACATCCTCCTCCGCCACTTCCACCGTTATTATCACCGGTAGACGGCGTGTTAGGTGGCGATGTACCGGGTTGTTCTTTCTGCTGTCCACCTTCGGGCTGTCCAGGTTGTTGCTCTTTGGGTTGATTCGTTGTAGATTCTTCTGCTATTACAGCAAAGGGGTCTCTTACATACCCATCAACTTTCCCATCGTAATCAAATTCGCTTCCGTCCTTTATGTAGAACCTTATTTTGCGGCCGTTTACTTTTACATCATCAATGAACCTGAATCCATTTTTGGTGCATTTTCCGACTTTTGCATTCGGAGGCAGAATTTGTGGAAGTTCAAGTTCTATCCACACCCCCTTTTCACCGGCATCCACTTTAGCTATGAACCTGAGCCAGTTATTATAGACTTTGACACCAACAGGAAGTAGGCAATTGTTGGGAGCGCTCTTTAATTCCGTAATAGCATTGAATACACCACCCTCTATTTTGATAATGCTGCCGTTAGAAAGTTTTTTGCTTCCGTATTCAGGTTCAGATTGTTGAGGTGGCGGTGTAGGCGGGGTGCCACTCCCAGAACCACTGCTCCCAGAGCCACCACCGCTCCCAGAGCCTGTGCCTTTGTATTCATCTGCACCTATGTCGACGTCAGCTATTCCGTTTTTGTCACCGTCTATTTTCCTGTCGTCTCCTTCAAAGTCTTTGGCAGGTAATGAAGGAGCATTATTGTTTCCCTTGTCTATAACAGATGAGGTTGATTTTAGATGAAAGTCGCTGTTGGAGGCATCAACAAACATAGGATCCTGGGTAAGGTTATTACCGTGGTTGTAATTATTTTTGCGCGTAATGACAAAGTCCTCTGATTGTCCTGTAGTAAAATCGCTGTTTGATCCAAAATCATTGTTGAAGACATTTATCGTAGAACCGGTCCCGTCCGCATCACCATCTGTGTCCCCATAAAAGTCGTCTCCATCGCTTCCACCTGCGTATGCTATGTTTCCCCAAGATATGTTATTATAGATATTTGTAGTAGCATAGCCATCATAATATGCCAGCGAATGAATTCCTCCTCCGTAGGAGGAGGCCATGTTCCCATAATAAGTGTTGTTTGTGAGAGTTGTAGTACCGCGGTACGTGATTGCACTAACCCCTCCACCATAACTGGCTCTATTGCCGTTGAAAATATTGTTATTAAGGATTCCATTACTCTGAAATGTTGATACATAAGCTCCACCTCCCCAATTACTTGCTGTGTTTTCGGTAAAGACATTACCCGTAAGGATCACATTGCCAGCTGTTGAAGATCCATAAATTCCGCCTCCATTAGTATTTGCTGCGTTGGAAGTGAAAGTATTGTTTGTGAAAGTTGCACCACCCTGCGAAGAGTTTCTATAAACTCCTCCACCGTAGTCTGCTGAATTACTGGTAAAAGTATTATCACGAATGGTTGCGTTGCCGGTAACAGAATATGTATAAGCTCCACCCCCTTTTTTTGCTGCGTTGCCGGTAAAAACGTTGTTTGTGAATGTTGCATTACCAGAAGATTGAGTTATATGCGCTCCTCCTCCCGAATTAGCTGCCGTGTTATTTTTAAACTCACATCCGTTAACGGTCACATTTGCCGAATTTGTGGCTACGGATAATCCACCACCGTCCCAGGAACTCTTGCCTTTTTGAAATATAATATTCTTTAGCGTTATATCTTTATTTGTATCTGTCCCGGCTGCCGTGTTTATTTTCATGATTTGAGTATTGCTTCCACCATCCAAAATAGGCTTGTTATTCGGATCTTGTGCCTGGATTGTTAACCTGCCATCTCCGCCCGGGATGTTGTAGTTATAAGTGGAAGTGACGTTGTAAGTTCCCGGTGCCACGATAATTGTTGAGTCTTGACCGTCCGTCTTGGCATTATCCAAAGCTGTTTGGAAGTCGCAAGGCTGTGTTTGTGTACATGGGTTTGTGCTTGAGCCACCGGACGATACGTAATAGGTAGCAGAGAGTCCAATACCCATACTGAATCCTACTACTAACAAAGTAGAACTTAAAAAACTTAAAATCCTCATAGCCGTAAAACCTCCCTTGCTGTTTTTTAGAACTTATATTTCAAGCTGTTGGATATTGCAATTACCTTTTTACAATTAAACGAGAAATTAGCGAGATTTTCAAAAAAAACGGAACACCATATGCTTACGATTTTGGGATGTAGCAATTCTTATTTAATATAGCTCATTAATTGCTAAAAAGTTTTAAATTAAAGGCGAATTATACGGGACACTATGTTAGTCAGTTTGCGGAAACCAACCTCTTTAACTGGTTTTCCATTACAAAAGAGAAGGCTGAGGGAAGCTTGGAGATGTCCTCAACGTTTATTCCGTTTCTATCAAAGTACTCCTTTACCATGTGGAGAGCTTCTCCCACACCTATGGCGACTATGGGTATCTTCTGCCTTACCTGGGAGAGGAATACCTTAAGCTCGTTGCCCTTTAAACCCTTTGTGGGCTGTCCGTCGGTGAACATGACGATTATTCCCTTCATGCCGCTCTTTTTCATGTAGAACTCAAGGCTGTCCGCACCTGCCCCCACCGCTTTACCGAGGTCGGTTCCTCCTCCCACGTTTGAGGTCAGCTCCATTATGCGGGACTTTACGCTCCTGTAGTCCTCCTCAAAGGATTTAAGCTCATAAACGTTTTCGTTAAACACCCTTATGGAAAAGGGCATTGACAGGGAATCAAGGACTTCGGATACCAAGAGCAGCGCCTTTATGGCGTTCTGAATCTTTTCCTCCTTCCTCATGGACGCAGAGACGTCTATAAGAAGCTCAAAGACTATCTCCTTCCTATCGGGAACCTCCCTCCTTGAAAAGAGCCTCCCCCTCTTTATGGGCACTTCCTTGGCTATCTGTTTGTAGTTGAGCCTCCTGCCCCGCAGGTATCTGCCGCTCCAGCCTTCCTCCTCCTGTGGCAGGAAGTTATCAAACCTCCTCTTGAAGTGTTCCACGTAAGGCAGAACGCTTCTCATCATGGCCTTATAACGCTTGAATTCATCTTCCGTAAGGCCGTGCTCCCTTTTGTATTTCTTATCCATATCCGAGAGTTCCTCTTCCTGCCTGTTCTGTTTGCGGTTCGCCGAGGCTCCGCCTTCCTCCTCCCAGCCTTTAAATAGAAAGCTGAGAAATCCTCTGTGTTCTATGTCCGTTTCAAGGGTCTTGGGTAGGAAGTTTGAGAAGAAGCTTATGTCCCTCTCAAGCATGTCTATGTAGCTCATCTGACCGAGGTAATCCCTCATCCAATCGGGCAGGGACTTTATGCCTTTGAGCACTTCCTTCTGTAGCTCTTGAGGCATGTCTTGAGCTTCTTTGTCCTTGTAGCTCTTTATGATTTCTCTGTGCTTATCGGGAAGCTTGCTCAGAACGTCCGTCATTATCCTGCCCCTGTGGGCGTCTTCTCTGACCCTGCCGCCTCTGGCCTCGTCCAAGAGCAGGTCTATCAGGTTTATCTCCTTGGCCATGTCCACGTAGCCCCTGAACTTGGTCCAGAGGTCTTCCATGAGTATGTCGTATAGCACCTGATAATCTTTCTCCTTCAGATACTCCTTCACATGGGGCATCATGTGCCGTGAGTGTTCCTGCAGGCTCAGCTCAAAGGGCGGCTCCTCCTCAAGGAAGTCGTAAAGGAAAGATAGAGCGAGTTTGTGGTGCGGGTATAGGCTCTGCAGGTTTTGGAGCACTTCCGAGTATCTCTCTCTTAAGGCGTGGAGGCTGGAGGGATTATCGTCGGATATAGAGCGGTCGGCCTTAAGGGAGTCAAGAACCGACACCAGCACCACGAAGGAAGAGGGACTGTAGCCGGCTCTGAACACCTCCCTCTGGCCCAGCCTCCAGTTGGAGAAGTGTATGTTCAGGAGCAGGGATATCTCGTGCCTGACGGAGTTGATGGTGTAGTCCTCGCTCCTTTTCAGAAAGTCAAGTATATTGAACACCACCCCCTTGGGGGTTTTGACCACCGGCGGGACCTCGTCCATCTCCCCCTTTGCCCACATCTCCAGCATGGGCAGGTACTTTGGATCGTAGCCCGAGCCCCAGCCTTCGTAAGAGGGCTGAACCTCTATATCAAATTCCTCCTCAAGGAGGTTGGCTATCGCTCTCCACTTTTCCTTCATGGCCTTTATCTAAATCTACAACTCCAAGACTCCTTCCGTAAGGGAGGAGATACGGAGTGTCGCCCGTAAGGGCGTTAAAATATAACATATATGGCAAGCACTAAAAGCCTCAGATGCTTGACGATAACGCTGAACAACTTACCTCCAGAATACAAAGTAGTCTTAGGATACCTTACATACCACTCAGGTAAGCTCTACAACCAAGCCCTCTATCTTCTCAAAAGCAGGCTCGCCAAGGTGAATACGTTTGACCCCTACAATAAACTGAACTCTTCAATCCACCTTAAATCCCTCCAATCCCGTTCAGCTCAGATAGTCCTTGACGAACTCGTAAGGGCATACAGGAATTGGTTTGACTACCTCAAAGACCCTCAGAAGTTCAAAGGACAGGAAATAAAACCTCCCAAATTCAGACCCAAAAGAAAATCCCATAGAACCTTAACCTACGATAGAACAGGCTTTAAGGTCGTAGGAACGAAGATAAGACTTTCTATCTCCAAAGCTCTGAGGACATGGTTGAAAGAAAAGCATGACATACACGTCAAATACCTGTGGATAGAGACAGGGCTTGAGCTGGAGGAGAAACTCATAAAGAACGTCCAAATAGTCCCTAAAGGGAAGGAGTTTGAGCTTCACGTAATCTATGAGTATGAGATGGAGAAAAGAGAGCACGGAGGAAACAGGGTAATGGCGATAGACCCCAATGCAGGGAACTTCATGGTTGTAGGAATAGAAAGAGTGAGAACTCCCTACATAATAGATGGCAAGGGACTAAAGACCTTGCTGAGGAAGTATCTTAAAAAGATAGCAAAGCTCCAGAGCCAGAAAGACAACCTAAAGAACAAGGGACTACCATACCACAAGGTAGAGAAGAGGATAAACAAGCTGTGGGCAAAGGTAAAGAGACTGCTCAGGCATTACGCTCACACGATATCCAATCTAATACTTGAACTTGCACTCAAATATGGAGTTGAGAAAATCTACATAGGAGATGCGGTAAAGAGCAAGAACAGGGAAAGCAATTTAAACTCAATAGCAGACCAGATATGGAGCTTGCTACCACACGGGAAAGTAAAGGAGTATTTAGAGTATAAAGCTGAAGAATATGGCATAGAGGTTGAGTATGTGTCAGAGGCTTACACTTCAGGGGTGGACTCCACACTGAGCTGTGGAGTTAACAAAGAGAACTACACTCCTGAATGCAGGATAAAGAGGGGGCTTTTCAAAACCGCGAGGGGGTATTTGAATGCAGACGTGAATGCGGCAAGGAACATGCTAAAGAGGGTGGGTAAGTTTGACCTGACGAGCGCTATGGGGATGCCTGTAAGGTTGAGGGTGTTTTGCAAGCTGAGTAAAAGTAGCTCCGCTATCCCGTTGCACAAAGGGATAGGTAGGAGTAGAGGTGGAGTGAACCCGCCTGTTGTGGTAAGGGACGCTATTAGTGTCCAACCCCACACGAAACTCTGCCGCAGGAGGCGGAGAGGTTCACGATATAAGGTTATGATAAGGTGATAAGGTAAGGTTATGATTAATCTAACCCTCGCACAGATAAATCCGACCGTAGGAGACTTAGAGGGCAACAGGGACAAAATCTTAGAGATTGTAAACTCAGAACACGGTAGGAGCCACCTGATAATCTTTCCGGAGCTTGCCCTGTGCGGCTACCCGCCCGAGGACCTGCTTCTCAGGTTGGACTTCCTTCAAGACTGCAAAAGAAGGCTCGGCGAGATAGCCGAGAGCACGCGGGACAAGGACTGCGTCGTGGTAGTGGGCTACCCCGAATACGACAGAGACCTATACAACAGCCTTGCGGTTATTTATAAAGGCAAGGTGGTGGCGGGCTACAGGAAGAGGTTTCTGCCCAACTACAGCGTCTTTGACGAGTGCAGGTACTTCAGGGAGGGAGAGGAGCTTACGATTGTAGAGATAAACGGCTTTAAGGTTGGATTCTCAATATGTGAAGACATATGGTATCCGGAGGGGAGCGAGCGAGAGACCTCTCTGGCGGGCGCGGAGCTTCACGTAAACATAAACGCCTCGCCCTACCATCAGGAAAAGATTGATTACAAGAGGAACTTCTTAAGGGCAAGGGCGGAGGACAGTATAAGCTACCTGGCCTACGTAAACTTGGCCGGTGCCCACGAGGAGCTGGTCTTTGACGGCAGGAGCACTGTTATAGACCCCATGGGCAACGTGGTGGCTCGGGCTAAAGCCTTTGAGGAAGACGTAATCACTTTGAGCTTAGACCTGCAAGAGGTAAGAAGGAGGAGGCTCTTAGACCTCAGGTGGAGGAACGCAAGCAAGTGGGTAGAACCCGTGCAGTCCGTCGCCAAGCTGGAGCTTGAGGAAAAGCAAAGGATTAAACCCGTCGTCAGAGAAGAGCCAAAGGCTATTGAAGAGCTTTACGAGGCGATAATCACGGGCATAAGGGATTACGCTCATAAGAACGGCTTTCGTGGAGCGGTTTTGGGACTTTCGGGAGGGATAGACTCCTCTCTTACGGCGTGCCTTGCGGTTGACGCCCTTGGGAAAGATAGAGTTCTTGCTCTTTTCATGCCCACCAGGTTCTCCTCTATGGAAAGCTTAGAAGACGCAAAAGAGCTTGCAGAGAACTTGGGCATAGAGTTCCATACCGTTCCCATAGATGCGGTGTTTGAGACCTACAGGGAGGAGATAGCTACGGTTCTGAATACCACGGAGTTTGATACCGCGGACGAGAACGTGCAGGCTCGCATCAGAGCTAACATACTCTTTTACTTTTCCAACAAGTTGGGATACCTCGTTCTTTCCACCTCTAACAAGAGCGAGGCGGCGGTGGGCTACACCACCATATACGGCGACATGGCAG
>JALWEG010000065.1:0-9301 GCA_027014155.1 Aquificaceae bacterium | reverse complement strand
GAGGTTTCGCACCCATAAAAGACTTATATAAGACGCAGGTCTATGAGCTGGCGAGGTTCAGAAACTCAAAGAGAAAGGACATACCCGACAGGGTATTTGAGAAGGCTCCCAGCGCGGAACTCAGACCCAACCAGACCGACCAAGATACGCTCCCGCCTTACGAAGTGTTGGACAGAATCCTGAAAAAGTTTCTTGAGGAGAACATGTCTGTCTGGGAGATAGTGGGCGAGGGAGAGGACAGGGAAACGGTCTATAGAGTCATAGATATGGTAAAGAGGGCGGAATACAAGAGAAGGCAGGCGCCGGTGGGGCTGAAGCTAACGGCCAGAGCCTTCGGTAAAGACTGGAGAATGCCCATAATAAACAAGTACCGCTTCTGATGCTGCAGGTAAGGGTAGTGCCCGGCATAGAGGACAAGGTCAGAGGCTTCTTCCCTTGGATTTACAGGCCGGAAATCTCTTCCTTTTCAAGGAAGCCCAAGAAGGGAGAACCCGTCGTCGTTCGAGACTTCGGTGGCAGGTTTTTGGGCTACGGATACATAAACCCAGACGTGAACATAGCCGTCAGGCTTCTGTCCTTTGATAAGAGGGAGAAGCTGAGCGCAGAGCTGATAAAGAGGAGGATAAAAGAAGCCTACAACTACAGAAAGAGGCTTTACATAAACAGCAACGCCTTCAGATTGGTACACTCGGAAGGAGACCTTCTCCCGGGCTTGATAGTAGACGTTTACGGCGAGTATGCGGTGGTGGAGTTTACCACCTACGGCATGTCCAGCTTTAGAAACGAAGTGGTATCCGCCCTGATAGAGCTTCTGAACCCTAAAGGTATATACGAGAAGGTGAACGAATACGCCCAGAGGATAGAGGGCTTTGAAGCCGAGGAGGGGGTGCTCTACGGAGAGGTACCGGAGAGAATCGTGGTATGGGAACACGACCTCAGGTATCACGTGGACGTGCAGAAGGGACAGAAGACGGGCTTTTTCTTAGACCAAAGGAACGCAAGGAAGCTGGTGAGGGAGTTGGTTGAACCCGGAGACAGGTGCTTAGACGTTTTTTGCCATACGGGCGGCTTTGCTCTAAACATGAAGAGAGCCGGTGCGGGCAGGGTTTTGGCCGTGGATTTATCCCAGAAGGCTCTGGAGGTGGCTGAGGAGAACGCGAGCCTGAACAGCCTGGAGGGCATAGAGTGGGTAAGGGCCAACGCCTTTAACTTCCTTAGAGATTTACAAAGAACCGGTAAGAGATTTGACGTGGTGGTGATAGACCCGCCCTCCTTTGCCAAGAACAAAGCTGCGGTTCCCAACGCTCTGCGCGGATACAGGGAACTGTGCGTTCAAGGATTGCGGCTAACGAAGAGGCTGGGATACTTTGCCATCTTTTCCTGCTCCCACCACATAACCGAGAATCACCTGATAAAAGTCCTGACGGAGGCTTCCTACGGAATAAGGAGGCAGGTCAGGGTAATCGCCAAGACCTTTCAGGACAGAGACCACCCGTGGGTCTTGCAAATGCCAAATACCCTCTACCTTAAGGGTGTCTGGGTAGAGGTGCTATAGCTCATATCTTATAGACCCTATAAGCTGAGCTTATAAAGTTTTAAGTAAATGTGCTTTTTCTAAGTTTTCGTAAGGTTTATCCTTAAATGGATAAGATTGCCCTTTCAGGAGGCGACAGATATGGATATCGGAGGAAGCTTTTACGAGAGAAAATACTACAGCACATGTTATATGTGTGCCTGTAGATGTGGAATAGAGGTATATACCAGGAACGGCAAGGTAGCCTACATAAAGGGAAACGATGACCACCCTATAAATAAAGGAGTTCTTTGCGCCAAAGGCTCCTCGGGGATAATGAAGGAATACTCGCCGGCAAGGCTCAGAAAGCCGCTCCTGAGAACCGGACCCAGAGGTTCAGGGCAGTTCAAAGAGATAGAGTGGGACGAGGCGATAGACATAGCCGTCAAGTGGATAGAGGAGGCAAGAAGAAAGAACCCCGCCAAGGTAGCCTTCTTCACCGGAAGAGACCAGATGCAGGCGGTCAACGGCTGGTTCGCCCAACAGCTGGGAACTATAAACTGGGCCGCTCACGGAGGCTTTTGCTCCGTTAACGTTGCCGCCGCAGGATTGCTCTCCACGGGCTACTCCTTCTGGGAGTTTGGAGACCCGGACTTTGAGAACACCAAGTATTTCATGATGGTGGGTGTGGCGGAAGACCACGCCTCTAACCCCTTCAAGCTGGGAATTCAAGAGATGAAGAGGAGGGGAGGCAAGTTCGTAGTGGTGAATCCCGTGAGGTGGGGCTACGGTGCCGTTGCCGACGAATGGATTCCCGTAAAGCCCGGAACCGACGGAGCCTTCTTCATGGGCATAATGCACGTCCTCTTCAAATACAACCTCATAGATTGGACCTTCCTCAAGGAGTTCACCAACGCCACGTGGCTCGTAATTCAGGCCCCCGGCACCTCTAAGGACGGCATGTTTTACAGAAACGAGGAGGGCAAAGCCCTCGTTTACGATAAAAAGTCTCAGAGCTTCAAGCCCGCGGACAGGATAGTTCCAGACGAGCTGGAACCCGCCTTCATAGGCGAATACGAAACTCCCGAAGGCTTTAAGGTTCGTCCCGCCTTTGACCTGCTTGCGGAGAGATTGGTAAAGGACTACAGCCCCGAGCAGGTGGAGAAGATAACGGGAATATCCGCAAAGGACATAGAGAGGATAGCCAAGGAGATGGGAACGATTGCCCTCTTTGAGCCTTTAGAGCTGCCCGTTGAGTGGACTGACGCGTGGGGGAGGAAACACAAGAGTATGAAGGGAAGACCGGTATCCTTCCACATAATGAGGGGAATAGCCTCCCACTCAAACGGATTTCAGACCGCAAGGGCCGTCTTCCTCTTGGAGATGCTGCTTGGCTGTATAGAGACCCCTGGAGGACACCTGGCCAAGGCACCTTATCCCAAACACATAGAAGACCTTCCCAAGCCTTACAAGATAAAGTCCTTAGACGACCTGACCGGAGAACCCCTCAAGGGACCCCACTTGGGACTTCCCAAAAATCCCGACGACCTTTTGGTGGACAAGGAGGGCAATCCCCTCAGGATAGACAAGGCCTACAGCTGGGAGTTTCCCGTTACCGCGCACGGCTGTATCCAGAACGTCATACCTGCCGCATACCAAAAGGACCCCTACGATATAGAAGTCTTAATGATTTACATGGCTAACATGGCTTGGAACTCCTCTCAGAACATACCCTACATAATAGAGGCTCTGACCGCAAAGGACGCCAGTGGAAATTACGTAATACCCAAGGTTATCACCATAGACGCCTTTTACAGCGAGCAGGTGGCTTACTCGGACCTGGTGTTTCCCGATGCCACCTACTTAGAGCAGTGGTTCTCCCTCTCACTGCTGGACAGACCGCCTTCCGTAGCCGCAGGGCCCGTAGACGCTCTGAGGCAGCCGGTGGTTGACCCCAAAGACCAGGGACTTGACGTCAGAGGCTGGGGAGACGTGATGGTTGAGCTGGGCACGAGGTTAAAGCTCCCGGGCTTCATAAACGAAGACGGAACACCCAAATACAAGGACTATAAAGACTTCATAATAAACTGGCAACCCAGACCGGGCATAGGACTATTGGCAGGCTGGAGGGGCAAGAACGGCGATAAGCACTTCGTAGGAGAACCCAACCCCAACCAACTGGAGATGTACACAAAGAACAAGGGCTTTTTCTTCTACAAGCTACCCGAGAGCATGAGATACTTCAGGAACTGGAACAGGGAATACCTTGAGTGGGCTAAGAGCGTTGGGTTTGTGAAGAAGACAGACCCCATAATACTCAACTTCTACGTAGAGTCCCTACAGACCTTCCGCCTCGCCGGTATGGGACTGTGGGAGGGCGAAAACCAGCCCCCCAACGACCCCGTTATAAGGGAGAGGCTCGTTAAGTACTTTGACCCACTCCCCTTCTGGTATCCGCCCTTTGAGGAGGAGGTCAGCGGAGAGGAGTACCCCCTCTACGCCTTTACCAAGAGACCCATGTGGATGTATCACTCCTGGGACTCCCAGAACGTATGGCTCAGGCAGATTTCTTCAAAGAACTACCTTTACATAAATCCCAAAACGGCGGAAAAGTACGGCATAAAGCACCTTGACTGGGTGTGGGTTGAGTCAAGGGTAGGAAAGGTGAAGTGTCAGGCTTACCTGACGGAAGCCACCGAACCCAACTCCGTCTGGACTTGGAACGCCATAGGTAAGATGGCAGGTGCGTGGGGACTGAAGCCGGAAGCGGAAGAGGGACATCAGGGATTTCTCCTGAACCACGTCATACCCCACAGCATAAAGATAGGTGGCAGGGAGATATTCTACGGAGACCCCATAACGGGACACCTCGCATGGTTTGATACCAAGGTCAAAATATACAAAGCCGAAGACCAATCGCCGGAGACGGAACCTTTCTACAGGACGGAACCCCTGCCTTACATCAAGGAGAGATGGACGGAGGTGTTAAGATACAAGCCATGAGGCTGAAAGAGAAGCACACCTTGAAGGATTACGAGGCTCTGCCCGAAGGCGCACCGTACCAGCTTATAGAGGGGGAGCTTGTTATGAGTCCTGCACCCAGTTTCTGGCACCAAAAGGTTCTGAAGAGGCTATTTTTGGAGTTCCACGAAAAGGTAGAGAAAGCCGGCATAGGTGAAGTTGTTTTCTCTCCGATAGATGTCTATCTTGACGAGGAGAACGCCTTTCAGCCCGACCTCGTGGTTATCCTCAAGGACTCTCTGGATAAGATTACCGAGAAAGGTATAGAGGGTGCGCCGGACCTGGTGGTGGAAGTCCTCTCCCCATCTACCGCCTACTACGACCTTAAAGAAAAGAAAGACGTTTATGAGAGGAAAGGCGTCAAGGAATACTGGATAGTTGACCCCAAGATGGAGGAGGTGGAGGTGTACGTAAATGAAGGAGGAAACTTTAGGAAGGTATCCTCCAAGAGGAAGAAAGGTAGTGTAAGCTCGCTCTTAATTAAGGACTTGAACATAGACCTGGAGGAGCTTTTTAAGGAGGTTTAGCTATGGCTCAGTATGCGTTGGTTATAGATTTGAATACCTGCGTAGGTTGTCACGCCTGTGCTACCAACTGCAAGGAATGGAACACCCAGGCGGCTTTCGGACCCCTCTCGGACTACGACCCCTACGGGAGGCACCCTTCAGGAGTCTGGTACAACAGGATAATGTCCTACGAGATAGGAGAGTTTCCCAACACGCAGGTGTTCCACCTTCCCAAGTCCTGCCTGCACTGTCAAGACGCGCCTTGCGTCCCTGTCTGTCCTACGGGAGCCTCTTACAAAAGGGAACAGGACGGCATAGTTTTGGTGAACTACGACGATTGCATAGGTTGCAAGCTCTGCTCTTGGAGCTGTCCTTACGGCTGCAGGGAATACGATGAGGCCGATAAGGTCATGAAGAAGTGCACCCTTTGTATAGACAGAGTTTACGACGAGACGCTCCCGCCCGAACACAGAAAGCCTGCCTGCGTTCTAACCTGCCCGGCAAGAGCGAGGTTCTTCGGGGACATAGAAGACCCCGAAAGCGAGGTGTTCAAAGCCATAGAAGAAAGAAACGGCTTTGTCCTCTTCCCGGACATGGGAACCAACCCCGGAAACCATTACCTTGCAAGGACGGAGACCAAGATAAACCTTGAGGAGTTTGAGAAGCACATACTAAAGCCGGACAACCCTCTGTTTTTGGAGGTTATGAAGAGACATCACGTATCCAATAAATCAGCAGAGACAACGGTAGAGGAGGTGAGATAATGCATCCGCCGATTTCTTTGATAGTGTTCTTTCTAACGGCAGGGACTTCAATAGGACTTTTCATTTTCACCTACTTTATTGAGTTTTTAACCCTGTTCGGTAAGGGAAGCGGACTGCCCAAGGAGGTGGTTCTGGCTTCGGGGATAATAAGCCTTGTGCTCGTGGGCATAGGTGCCGTAGGGGCTTCATTCCACTTGGGACACAAGCTCAGAGCCTGGAAGGCTATAAGGCGCTTCAGAACCTCTTGGCTATCAAGGGAAGCGGTCTTCAGCGGAGCTTACGGTTTTACCCTTCTCATATACCTCTTCCTCATGTATTACGAGATAAACCCCTTCTTTGAACACTTCTTCGGCATACTAACCTTCATAATCGGTATCCTGAGCGGCTTCTCCACCGCGATGATATACGCAACCAACAGGTTCGTGCTTGAGTGGAATACCTCTCTGACCGTTCTTTACTACTTAGACATGTATCTCATGCTCGGCTCCGCCCTCTTCACGATAATGTCCCTCTACTACGGACTACCTTACACGGGAACCTTCGTGTTTCTGACCTTCCTCTTCGTAGCACTGGGATTTGGCTTCAGGCTCGCCTTCAACATAAGACAGTTCTACCTCAAAAGGCCCACCCTGAATGAGGCTCTAAACCTACCTCACAACAGAACCATAAGAGTTTTAGACAAAGGCTCAACTACGGACAACTACTGCACCACCGAGTTTTACTACAGGAAGGGCAAGGAGCTGCTGTCTACCACCCTTCCCATATCTTACTTGCTCACCTTTATAATTCCTCTGATACTCATACTCTACGCGTGGATTACCGGCACGGTAAACCTCTACATATTCTGGACGGTTTATATATCCCTACTTGTGGGCAGCGCCGTTGAGAGGTGGACCTTCTTCGTGGAAGGCAACCACGTCCAGAACCTCTTTTACGGACTGTATCCCGAAGAGGGCTACAAGCTCAGGAAGGGCTTCATGGAGAGAAAGGAAACGAGAATCTCACTTTACAACTGAGGTTTTCCCACTTACCTCAACTTAATCGTATTGCCGGATAGAACTTGAGGCTCTTTGCAATTAATTTAATTAGATTGAAAAAATTTTGATAATTGTAAGTATATGATAATTCGTTAAATTTCCACAAAAACTCGCTATTTTCTCGCTCTTTACTGAAATAAAAGTTGCCCGCTGAACTCAAGGTCTCATAATTTGAGAATCAACTTTAGCTTTAAAGGAGGTTTTAAAGTTATGAGGATTTTAAGCTCTGCTTTGTTGGGGGTAGGATTTAGTATGGGTATTGGATTTTCAGCTACTTACTATGTATCACCCAGCGGTTCTGGAAATGCGTGTACCCAAACAAATCCGTGTGCTTTTCAAACTGCTTTAAATAAAGCGCAATCTGATGGGCAGGATTCCACAATAATAGTCAAGTCCGGAACTTACAATATAACTCAGACATTAACCTACACGACAGCTGATGGAGATGGACAGTTAACCATACAAGCTCAAAATCCTAACGCGAAACCCATATTGGATGGGAATGCCTCAAAACAAATTATGAATATAAACAACGACAGTAATTCCAACGGAGGTGACACAAATGCGCATATAACTTTAATAAATCTAATTTTCTACAGAGGTAAAAATACAAGTGGAGACGGTGGTGGTGCATACATAAAGACCGCGGAGGCAAATATAACCGTAAAGGGTTGTAAGTTCTCTTATAATAGCGCTGGCGGAATAGGTGGCGGTTTGTACTCATATACCTCTTCAGGCGTAAATTTATTAGTTAATAGTATATTTAACAACAATTCCGCTCCTGGTTTCGGAGGCGGTTTTTCTATGTATTCTCCCGGAGGTGTAACTAAAATAATTAACAATACAGTTGTTTTTAATAGTAGCAGTAGTTACGGTGGCGGTGGTCTTGCTTCCGCTTCTTTCCTTAATACCAGCGCTCAAATATACGTTTACAACAATATATTTAGAAATAATTCAGGGAGTTCGGGCTCAGAGCTTTATATTATAAAAGCTTATACACAGCTTCTTAAAGTTTTCAATAACTACTTTACTAATTATTCATACTCTTTATATATAACCAATACGTCTAATTACTACTCAGGCAATAATATTTACAATATTAATCCTGCTCTTACCAGTGATTTTCATTTATCGGGAGCTTCTGCGCTTAAAGATAGGGGAGATAACAATGCTCCTTCTTTGCCTACGACTGACTATGATGGTGATAACAGAAAGATAGATGGCGATGGTGATGGGACGGCAACAGTTGATATAGGTGCAGACGAGTATAAATCACAAAACAACCCACCCAATATAAACTCCTTCACCGCAAACCCCAATAGTGGTAACGCACCTCTTGCGACAACATTCGGGTGGAATATCAATGACCCGGATGGAGACTCAATGACTTGTGAAATTGATGCGGACAACAACGGAACACCGGAACAGACCATAAGCAACTGCACGAGCAGCTCCACCTATCAGCACACTTACCAGAATGCGGGTACCTATACAGCCAAGTTGACGGTTAAAGACAGCAGCGGTAGCACCGTCTCAAAAACGGTTACCGTAACCGTCAACGCCTCCGGCGGTGGAGGCTCTGGTGGTTCCGGTGGTGGCTCCGGTGGTAGTGGTGGTGGCTCCGGTGGTGGTACCGGTGGTTCCGGCGGTTCTGGAGGTTCTGGTGGTTCCGGTGGTAGCGGCAGCGGTTCAGGAGGAGGTTCCGCAGGTACACCCCCGCCTGTAGAGTTCCCGACCAAAAAACTATCCGACGGCTCCTCCATAAAAGTTGAGCAAGGAGCCTTTACCGCAATCACAGAGCTAAGGAGCGCTCCCTATGACTGCTCCACTCCCAACAACATCAAAGTCCTTAACAACTGGCTCAGATTTACCGCAAGAGTGGATAGCGGCAAGAAGGGGGTATGGATAGAGCTGAAACTGCCTCAATCCCTACCTGCCGGAGCCAAGATAGGCAAATGCACAAAGAGCGGCTTTAAGTTCATAAATAACGCTCAGGTAAGCGGGGATAAGATAAGGTTTTACGTAGAAGATGGAAGCGAGTATGACTACGACGGCAGAAAGGACGGATTTGTGAGAGACCCCTTTGCGGTGGTGGTGGAGGAAGCACAAAATCAGCAACCTCCTAAGAGCAAGCCCGGGCAGCCCAAGGGAGGAGATAAGGGACAGCAGCCTCAACCCAACCGGCCTCCGGCGAGCGCACCCACCTCTGGAGGAGGCGGTGGAGGCTGTAATACCGGCAGCTCTTCGCTGCTTCTGGCACTGCTGGTGTTTGCGGTTCCGTTCTATAGAAGACTCAGGGGCTAACTTTCAGCCCCTTCTTCCTTATACTCCTTTTTATCTCAAAAAACACTCCAAGACTCCTTCCGTAAGGGAGGAGATACGGAGTGTCGCCCGTAAGGGCGTTAAAATATAGATATGGCAGGCACTAAGAGCCTAAGATGCTTGACAACAGCGTTAAAC
>JALWEG010000064.1 GCA_027014155.1 Aquificaceae bacterium | reverse complement strand
ACTGCTGAGGTATAACGGCGGATACCAGTGAGCAGGCGGTTGATAGGGCGGGCACCAAGATGGGAAACAAGGGTTGGGAGGCTATGCTCTCGGCGATAGAGATGGCCAACCTATGGAAACGGCTCTGAGATGTCGCACAGCTACAAACCTAAAGCCAGAGAGAATGCCTTTTTGGTTCTATACAGGTGGGACTTAAGGGGCGAGAAGATAAGCTCCCTCGTGAAGGAGTTCCTGGACGAGAGGAACACTTCCAGCGATAAGGTCATAGGCTACATGGTGAAGCTCTTAGATACCACCATGGAGAACCTTACCGATATAGACAAGCTCATATCCGAGCACCTGGAAGATTGGGAGTTTGACAGATTAGGATACGTAGAGAGGAATCTACTCAGGCTGGGGATAGGAGAGCTTTTCTTCTTAGAGAGAAAGCCTTCCAAGGGTGTGATAACCAGCTACGTGGCCTTGGCAAGGAAGTATGCAGATGAGAACGCCAGAAGGTTCGTAAACGGAATACTGGGGAGCATGTACAGGGAAGCCGCTTTATCTTTTAAGGGAAAAGAGCAGGTTAATGAGCAGAGTGAGGATTAAGCTTATCAATAGGGAGGTAGCTAAGGGAAAGTAGAAGGTAAAATTGTCCCTCTTGAGGGTTATATCGCCGGGAAGCCTACCCAAACCCAGAGGCAGCTTCTCAAATAGGATTAATAGACCACCGAAAACGATTAAAAGGACTCCCATCAAGAGTAGAAGCTTTCCTACCTCCGACATTCTAAAGGGAAGTTTACCCGGTAGCCGTGTAAAAATCAAGCCTTAGAGTATGTATCTGCTAAGCTCGGTATCCTGAATTATGTCCTCCAGCTTCGCCCTTACGAACTTCTCATCAATTATTATGTGCTGGCCCTGCATCTGGGGTGCGTTGAAGGATATATCTTCCAGCAACTTCTCCATGACCGTGTGAAGTCGGCGTGCGCCTATGTTCTCGGTCTTGTTGTTAATCTCCTCCGATATCCTCGCTATCTCCTCTACGGCCTCCTCCGTGAACTCTATGTGGACGTTTTCGGTTTTAAGAAGCTCTATGTACTGCTTGGTTAAGGCATTCTGGGGTTCTTTAAGGATTCGCACGAAGTCTTCCTTGGTAAGTGCCTTTAGCTCAACCCTTATGGGGAACCTTCCCTGCAGTTCGGGGATGAGGTCGGAGGGTTTCGCCATGTGAAAGGCTCCGGCTCCTATGAAGAGTATATGGTCGGTCTTTACGGCGCCGTACTTTGTGTTCACCGTCGTGCCTTCAAGTATGGGAAGCAGGTCTCTCTGAACGCCCTCTCTGGACACACCTGCTCCTACGCCCTGAGACTTTACCGCTATCTTGTCTATCTCGTCTATGAATATCAGTCCATAATTCTCCGCTCTGAATACAGCTTCCCTCGCCACCTCGTCCATGTCAATGAGCTTTTCGGCCTCCTCCTGCTCAAGAATCTTGAGAGCATCTCTAACTTTTACCTTCCTGCGCTTTCTGGAGGGAGCTATGTTTTGGAACATCTCCCTCAATTGATTCTCAAGCTCCTCAAGGCCGGGAGGTCCCGCTATCCCTATCATGGGAAAGGTCTTTTCCTGAACGTCTATCTCTATGACCTTGTCGTCCAGCTCGCCCTCTCTCAACTTTTGCCTCATGGAGTTTCTCTCCTGAGTTGTTCTGGGAGTTCTAACCTCAAAGCTGGCAAACTGTTGCGGAACGAGGTAATCAAGAACCCTTTCCTCTGCCAGCTTCCTCGCCCTTTCCCTAACGCTGGCCACCTTCTCCGCCTTTACCATCTGGAAGGAGGTCTCCACAAGCTCCCTGACCATAGACTCTACGTCTCTACCCACATAACCCACCTCGGTGTATTTGGTAGCCTCCACCTTTATAAAGGGAGCCTTTATCAGGCCTGCCAGCCTCCTGGCTATCTCCGTCTTGCCCACGCCCGTGGGCCCTATCATGAGTATGTTCTTAGGGGCTACCTCGTCCCTTATGTACTCCGGCAGTCGTTGGCGTCTCCATCTGTTTCTCAGAGCTACCGCAACCGCCCTCTTGGCCTCTTTCTGCCCTACCACGTACTTGTCCAGCTCCTCAACTATCCTTTTGGGAGTCAGTTCCTCAAGAGTTTCAGAAAGGAATTGCGTCATCGTCTTTACCCCTCTTGGACATCTCTTTGGCGGTCTCTTTAACGATGTTTTCTAAAAACTTATTAAGGTCTTTGGGAAACTCCTGAAGGTGGAACTCTTCCGGGAAGACCCTCTTTATGACTTCCACCGGCGGATTTCCGGGTCCTATGGCGGGGACTATCTCTTTGGCTCCCCTTCTTGAAGCCTCCTTGTAGGCAATTTTGTATCCTTCCCTCAAACCCTCTTCAACGCTTCTAAAGCGCTCTATCTCGTCCCCGAGCTCGTACAGGGTTATATCGTAGGCTGTCTTTACGAACCTGCCCCAATCCTTTACCTCTCTTATGTAGTTTCTGCTGTTCCACTTGTGCATGCCAACCGAGGTTATGTCTCTGAGCTTGAAGGTGAGTATGTAGTAGTCTATCAGCTGCCGGTCCGCATACACGTCAAGAAAGAAAAAGAACTCCATCTCTCCTCCTCATTTCAGGAACTAACAGGAGTATAATTTTACTCTAAAGAGAACTCAAATACTTGCAAGGGAGGTAGAGCATGGTGAGGCTCTTGAGCTTAATCCTGACTGTGTTCCTAACCTTAGGTATATCCTTCGCCCAGTTTGAAGACGAAGAGGATAGCTACGATGAAACGCCGGCACCTGCAACCTCGGGAGAGTATGCCAAAGAGGTCAAGGAGCGCAAGCTGGAGCTGCCAAAGTGCAGTAAGCCCTTGGGGACTATAGTTGCAAGGAGCTTTAAATGTAAAGCCGCCGCCTGTCAGGGAGGACGGCTTATCTTCGGTAGCACATACATACAGCTATCCCCTAAAGCTCTTGGAGACGGCCTCGCCGATATGCTGATTACCGCCCTCGCCCAGACGGGCTGCTTTAAGGTTCTTGAGAGGGAAGCTCTGAAAGAGATTCAGGAAGAGCTGGAGATGCTGGGTATAAAGCCCAAGCAGACCTTAAGGGGTGCGGACTTCCTCATAATCGGTTCTATAACCGCCTTGGAGCTGAATGCCTCCGGTATGGGTGGAGGCGGAGTGGTTATACCTCTGCCCATAGGAGGTATCGGCATAAAGGCGGGTAAAAGCAAGGCTCACATAGGTTTAGACATAAGGATAGTTAGGATAAGGGACGCCCAGATACTTTCCGCAAAGACTGTGGAGGGTAAGTCCGAAAGGTGGAAGTTCGGCTTAGGCGGTGGTGGCCTGCTGGGAACTACCATAGCTGGCGGTTGGTTTGAGGCCTTCAAGAATACGCCCCTTGAGGAGGCGACCAGAGACCTAATAGCGAGAGCCGTGACTTTGATAATCAACGAGGTAAGGCCTTACGCCGTTGAGGTTAAGGAGTCCCCGGCTCCCGCTCCGCAAACGGCAACGACCCAGGTGGAGCCTGCTCCTTCACCTGAACCGGTGGTGAAGAGACCCGCTCCAGCGGCGAGCGGTGTTGTCAGAAGAGCCTCTTCCTCTTTCAGACACGGAGATAAGGTTCTGTGGCAGGAGGACTTTTCCGGCTGCGACGTGGTTCCCTCTTCCGTAAAGATACTCCGAGGAACCGGTGAGTGTGTAGAGTTCAACGGAAAGAAGTGGCTTGCTTCGGTAGCGGGAGACTTAGTTTTTGAAAAGGAAGTGCCGGGATTTAAGCCTTCCTCCGATTGGACACTTGAGTTCAAGGTTTACCTGAGGGGTAAAACGGGAGCCGCCGAAAGAGCGAATCTGTTCATAGGAAAGGTTGGCTCAAGCCTTGAGCTTTATTACAATCAGCGTGGAGAGTTCGGGTTCCAGGGCAAACCTCTGCCGCGTGTAGATACCAATGGAAAGGTTCATACCATAGGCTTAATGAAAAAGGGAAACAGCATATCCGTGTTCGTTGACGGCAAAAGGTGGGGAACAATTCAAGCGGACAGCGTAGCTATCAGCAAACTCAAGGGTAAGCTCGTATTTAGCATGTTTGCCGACGACATAGAGAAGGGAGATTACAGCTTCATAACCGACATAAAAGTCTCCACCTTTACCAAGTAGATGCTGTATAATCTTTCGCCTTTGGAGGTCAGAGAGCATGGCTAAGGTTAAGATGAAAACCAACAGGTCTGCAAAAAAGAGGTTTAAGTTAACGGCCAAGGGAAAGATTAAAAGATGGAAGGCCGGAGGTTCCCACTACAATACCAAGAAACCCCAAAAGAGGAAGAGACAGCTCAGGAAGGCCACTCTCGTGCACGAGAGCTGGGAAGACAAGGTGAAGGCCCTGCTGAGAGCATCTTAGGACAGAGGCTCAAGGAAGGCGGTGTGGATACTCTTTATCCTGCCGCCGAAGTCTACCTCCGCCTTCTCACCCAGAACCCTTATAACCTTTCCCGTTCCAAAGACCCTGTGGCTTACCAGGGCACCTGCCTCTATACCCCTCTTGGGCTTTAGGTTTATTCCGTAATCCCTCTTTTCCCATCTACGGTAGCCCTTTGCCTCCTTCCTCTTGAAGTGGCTCAAGTCCAGCATACTCTTGGGAATGTCGGAGAGAAACCTGCTCGGCCTTCTGTCTCTTTTGTTGCTGGTGTAGGAGATGTAGAGCTTCTCCATGGCTCTCGTTATGGCTACGTAAAAGAGCCGCCTCTCTTCCTCCAGCTCGTCTAAGTCCTTGTCGCTCTCCTTGTAAGGAAGGATTCCCTCCTCCAGTCTGGGGAGGAAAACCACGGGGAACTCAAGTCCCTTTGCCGAGTGAATGGTCAGTATCTTTACCGCATTGTCCTCTTCCTCCTCCTGGCTCTGCATGGATATCTCCTGCAAAAGTTCCTGGAGGCTCGTGCCTTCTTTATGGAAATCTTCCAGAGCCTTCAAAAACTCACGCACGTTTTGAACCTTTTCGGAGCAGTCTTTGGGATACTTTCTGCAGAGAAATTCCTCGTAGGATAAGGCCTCTACCACCTCCTTTAAAGCCTCGTGGTAATCTTCCCTCTTCCTGTAGGGAATACTTATCAGCTTCAGGAGTCCGTAAAGGCTTTGGGCCTTAGCCTTCGGAAGGCGTCTTAGAGCCTCTTTGGAGGCCTTGAGCAGGTTGCCCTTGGAGAGCTTCTTTATAGCCTCAACGCTCCTTTCGCCCAGTCCGGTGCAGAAGTTGTCTATCAGCCTCCTGAAGGCTATCTCGTCGCCGGGGTTTTGGACTATCCTGAGGAAGTCTATTAAGGACTTGACCTCAGCCCTTTCGTAGAACCTGAGGGTTCCCACCACTCTGTAAGGTACATTTCCCCTAAAGAGGGTGTTCTCTATTACGTCGGTTATGTAGGAGACCCTGACCAATATACCTATATCTCCGTAAGAGAACTCTCCCGACAGCCTCTTAATCTCCTCTACCAGCCATAGAGCTTCCTGGTGTTCGCTTTCAAACCTCCTGACCAGAGGCCTGTCTCCCTTCCCGCGCGTGCTCTTGAGAACCGGTATAAGTTCTTTCCACCGAGCCTTTGAAGCCTTAAGAATTGCGTTGGCCACACCTATTATCGGTGCCCTTGAGCGGTAGTTCAGCTCAAGTTTGACCACCTTTGGATTGAAGTCCTGTATAAATCTGAGTATATTCTGTGGTTTTGCGTACCTCCACTCGTATATGCATTGGTTCGGGTCTCCGACCACACAGGTTTCCTTGCCGGCCAGGAGCTTGACTATCTCGTACTGGACGGTGTTGGTATCCTGATACTCGTCCACCAGAAGCGCTCTAAAACGGCTCCTCCACTTCTTTCTCACCTCCTCCCTTTCCAAGAGAAGCCTGTATAGGTAGTACATCAGGTCTGAGAAGTCCAGCAGCCCGTTTTCCAACATGGTCATCTGGTATAGCTCAAATATCTCCCTCTCCTCTTGGGTGAGTTCCTTCAGGTCCTCCTTGGCTTTGTGAAGCACGCTCTTTACGTAAGATGCATCTTGTCTCGCAAAGAGTAGCTTTATCACCTTATTGGTATCCCTCTCGTCGGCTATCAGGAAGTCGGAACCGAGCCCCAAGCTATTGCCGTCCTCTTTAAGTATCCGAAGCGCTACCGAGTGGAACGTCCCGGCCCAAGGGAGCTCTTTGCCCGTGAAGCTTTTTACTCTCTCCTTTATTTCCTTGGCAGCTTTGTTGGTAAAGGTTATACAGAGCACCTCGCCTTCGCTAAAGCCTTTCTCGTGGAGCAGGTATCCCACCTTGTAGGTGAGCGTTTTCGTCTTCCCGGAACCCGCTCCGGCTATCACCAGTATGGGTGAGCCCGAATGCAGAACGACCTCCCTTTGG
>JALWEG010000063.1:9088-20872 GCA_027014155.1 Aquificaceae bacterium | reverse complement strand
TTGGTAGGAGCTTTTTGTATTCGTAATAGTTCCACTTTTTACCTTCTTGCTCGCATTCTCTTTTTGCTATTTCAAGGAGTTTGTTGTAAATGAACCTGCAATGTCCTATCTGTCTATTGAGGAGTTCTATCTGCTCTTTGTTAGGATAGAGCCTGAACCTGTAAACGTAGTGCATGATTACTCTTTATTATAAGCGCCATACGCCTGCATCTCCCCTTTGAAAAGGGGAGGATTAGAGGCAAAATATATCCTAAACCACCCGAATGTATCTCTCTTCCAGAATCTTACCTATAACCCTCGCATCTACACCCAATTCACTTGCTCTTTGCTCAAGCTCGTCTGCTTTGCTTTCATCTATCGTAAATAGAAGTCCTCCGGAAGTTATCGGGTCCGCAAGGAGAAGAAGTTTCCAGAACTCAGCCTCGCTCCTGAGGTAATCCCTGACGAAGTTGAGGTTCTCCAAGGCTCCCTTCGGATACAGGTTCTCCCCCTTCAGCAGCGAAATGCTCAGCTCGTAAGCGGGAACGGAGTCAAACTCCACCAGCGCTCCCGTGCCCGACTTCTTACACATGTTCCAGAGGTGTCCCAAAAGGCCGAAACCGGTGGTGTCGGTAGCGGAGCTGGCGTCCAGAGCCAGCATGAGGCCGGAAGCCTTATCGTTGAGCCGGAGCATGTTGTCTATGGCTTCCTGTATGTCTTCTTGGTTCAGCTTCTCTTCTTTGAGAGCCTTTATGAGTATCCCGGTTCCCACTGGCTTTGTTAGAACCAGAAGCTGGCCGGGTTTGGCACCGCTCTGGCTCACGAACCTGCCCGTAGGACATACGCCCGAGACGGCGAGACCGAACTTGGGTTCCTTGTCGTCTATAGTGTGTCCGCCCAACAGGCTCGTTTTGGCTTCCCTCAACTTATCAACGGCACCTCTCATCACCTCCTTAAAGACCTCCACCTCCAGCTCGCAGTTATTGAAGCCCACCACGGCGAGAGCCGTCAGAGGCACACCACCCATGGCGTATATGTCGCTCAAGGAGTTGGCCGCGCTTATGGCACCCCACAGGTAGGGGTCGTTCACCACGGGGGTTATAAAGTCAACGGTGTGAAGCCAGACCACTCCCTCGTACTCGTAGGCTCCCGCATCGTCCCCTATCGGGAGCAGAGTTCTGTCGTCCCTGTAGGGACTGAGCTCCGCCAGGACTTCCTGTAGGTCTCCCGGACCTACCTTTGCCGCTCAACCCGAAGAACGAACCAGCCTTAGCAGGTTCATGGAGGTCTATTTTAAAACACTCCCCCCTGAGGTTCCGGTTGCCGGAAGAAGAGAGTAAGGGAGTTTACAAAAGCCCTTCCCTTTTAAGTATCTCCCTAAGCTCTGCGTCCGTCTTGGCCTTCTCCCTCAGGACGTTTAAGAGCCTCCTGAGTTTCTCAGGTTTAGTTTCTCTCTCAAGCTCGTCAAAGGTTTGCCTTTTCGCCTCCCTGATAATCGTCCTTCTGTCCCACCAGGCAAAGGCTATTACCGCTCCCACAAGTCCCAGCTGTCCGGCAAACACGGCTATCATTATCTGAACGAGCCTATCTATTTCTCTGCTTACCTGCTCAAATCTATTGTCCACTTGCTCAAAACGCTTGTTCATGTCTTCTCTAAGCTCTTCAAATCTTTTGTCAACTTGCTGAAATCTTCTATTCATATCCTCCCCGAGTTCCTTGAGACGCTTATCAGTTTGCTCCATAAACACTTTCAGTGTCGTCTCAAGCCTTATAAGCCTTTCTCTATCTTGTTGAGTGAAGCCGGTTTCCTTAGAAAAGCCGAGGCAGAACGCGAGAAGTAAAAAGATAACTACAAACTTTCTCATAGTACTCTCTTATAGTATAGCTGCGGAGGTTTTCACGTCAATTGGCGTAGGTTATAAGGTTGTCCTTAAGACTCGCTGCGCTTCTATTGTAGGCGGCACTGCTACTCGGCTGTTTCCGATAGAGACTTCTATTCTACAATTGTTTTTATGGACTGCAGTAGCTTAGAAGCGGTTCTTGAGAGGATAGAGAGAGCCTGTGAGCGCTCACGGAGGGACATTTCTGAAGTCAAGCTGCTGGGTGCCTCTAAGACGGTTCCCGCCGAGCGGCTCAGGGATTTCTACGAGTGCGGCCTTAGGGTGTTCGGGGAAAACAGAGTTCAGGAGTTTCTGAGTAAATACGAGAGCCTGAAATCTTTAGATATAGAGTGGCACTTTATAGGCAGGCTTCAGAGCAACAAGGTCAAGTACATAATAGACAAGGTGGTTCTGATTCACTCCCTTGACAGAGAAAGTTTGGCTCAGGAGATACAAAAAAGAGCACAAAGACTCGGAAAGGTTCAAGAGGTGCTCATAGAGGTCAACGTGGGAGAGGAAGAGAGCAAGGGGGGAGTTAAGCCGGACGGCGCCGCTCCGTTTTTGGAAAGGGTGCTGGAGATGGAAAACCTCAAGGTGGTGGGTCTGATGTGTATTCCCCCTTACAAGGAAAATCCGCAGGATGTCAGACCTTACTTTGCAAAGCTCAGGGAGATAAAAGAGGAGTTTGAGAGGAAGGTGGGAATACCTCTCAAGGAGCTATCAATGGGAATGTCCCACGACTTTGAGGTGGCCATAGAGGAGGGTGCCACCATCGTCAGGGTCGGCTCCTTGCTGTTCGGTGAGAGAGGCTGAGCGTCAGGTGGCCTTAGAGAGAGCCTTCCTGTATCTCTCAAAGTCTTCGGGGAACTTCTCCATAGCTTGCTTTATGAGCCTTCCTGCGACTGCACCTAAGCCGCATATAGATGTAGGCTGTATGAACTTGTTCACAAACAGGAAGCCTTCCCAGTCTCTCTCGGTGGCGCTCCCGGTGTATATGCGCCTCAGCAACGTCTCTTGCTCATAGCACCCGACACGGCAGGGTGTGCACTGTCCACAGGTCTCATGCTCGTAAAACTCAGCAATCTTTAAACAGGCCTCAACTATGTCGTCGTCCTCGGTCAGAACTATGACGGTTCCCGTTCCCCCAAAGCCGAAAGGAGAGTAGTCCATGGGAGTGTCCAAGTCCTCCTCGGAGAAGCAGTCTAAGGCACCGGAAAAGACCGCTTTGACCCTCTTCTTATCAATGGTTCCGCCCGCGTACTTGAATATCACCTCCCTGAGTGTGGTGTTCATGGGCATCTCGTAAACGCCGGGTTTCTTCACCTTACCGCTTACCGGGAAGAGCTTGGGACCAGAGTAATCGCTGGGTCCTATGTATCTGTATTCCTCCCAACCCATGCTTACTATGAAGGGTATGTTGCATATAGTTTCCACGTTGTTCACCACCGTAGGTCTGCCCCAAAGTCCCACCTGCACGGGGTAAGGGGGTTTCAAACGCGGGTGTCCTCTCTTCCCCTCTAAGGACTCTATCAAAGCCGTTTCTTCTCCACATATGTACGCTCCGCCTCCCCTCGCTACGTATATCTCAAGGTCAAAACCGCTACCCAGTATGTTTTTTCCTAAAAAGCCCTTTTGCTTTGCCTCCTCAATGGCATCGCGGAGTATGTAGTACCCGGCGGGGTACTCTCCCCTTATGTATATGAAAGCTTGATTGGCACCTATGGCGTAGGAGGATATAATCATTCCCTCCAGAAGCAGGTGTGGGTCCCTCTCAATGAGTATCCTATCCTTGAAGGTGCCGGGTTCCGACTCGTCGGCGTTGCATATAAAGTATCTGGGTGCGGGATTTTGAACGGCGAACTTCCACTTGGTTCCGGTAGGAAATCCTGCGCCGCCCCGTCCCCTCAAAGCGCTCTTTTCCACCCAGTCTATAATCTCCTGGGGTTCCATGTTGAGCGCCTTCTCCAACGCCTGATAACCGCCTTCCTTGAGATACTCCTCTATGCCGTGCACCCTCGGCTTTTTGGCCCTCTTCAGGAGCATGTTGAGGGTGGTCTCGGCGTATATGTTAGGTATAGCGGGATAGGATTTCATTTAACTTCTCCTCTCCTTCAAACTTGTATTCGTCCTCGTCCACCATGAATACCGGTGCCTCGGAGCAAGCACCCAAGCACTGAACCGGAACGAGTTTAAACCTTCCGTCCGGTGTAATCTCCCCGGGTTTTATCCCCAGAATCCTTTCTATGGCTTTAAGGAGTTTGTTCTTCTCCATAAGGTGGCACACTATACTGACACATACCCTTATCCTGTGCTTGGCTTTGGTTTCCCTATCAAACATATCGTAGAAGGCCACCACGCCCTCAACGTGATTTAGGGGAACCTCCAGCATCTGTGCCAGAGGCTCCAGGCTCTCCGGAGGCACGTAGCCGTAGTGGTTCTGTATCTCGTGCAAGCAAACTAAAACCGCCTGCTCCTTTCTGGGAAAATAATCTATATGCTCCTTAAGCTTACCGCGCAAGTCTTCCGAAAACATGATTTAAAAATTTTAAGCAATACGTATGCAGAATGCATGCGTTTTTGCAAACCGTCAAAAGGTATAGAAAAGGCGAGGGACGCATCAGTCCCTCAATCTCCTAAGCAGAGGGATAGATGCAGCGAGCAGAAGCCAAAACAACGATATGCCACCCGTGCTACAACCACCACCTCCTCCACCGGAAGAGACGGGAGCGGTTTGAGGGGGTTGCTGTCCGGAAGCGGGAGGAGTGGGTTCAGGTGAAGGCTGGCTTCCTCCAGCACCACCTCCTGAGGCAGGAGGGGTAGATGCGGTAGGTGCCCTATCGGAAACCAGGATTAGAGGGTCCTTTACATACCCGTCAACCTTGCCATCGTAATCCAGCTCACCTCCGTCCTTCACAAAAAACTTAAGACCCCTTCCAGAAAACACCGTATCAACATACTTAAATCCGGAACGGGTGCACTTTCCTACCTTTAGCTCGGTGGAGAAATATTCTTTGGAGGCTACCGTTATCCATACTCCGGTCATACCCTCGTCCACCTTCCCCTCAAACTGAATCCAGCTTGAGGCTGCGTTCGCCCCTTGGGGTAGAGAACAAGGAGAGCTTTCAAGTTCCGAGAACGACGTTATAACTCCATACTCAAGGCTCAATTCGCCACCGTCCTTAAGCCTTCTCATAGAATCTGCCGAGAAGTTTTCATCGTTTACCCTAATTTCTACGGGTGAAGAGGTAGCCGAGGCGCCGGTAAAATCTTCGGCGGTGCAAACCGCTTGATAAACCCCTCCGTTGGAATAGGTTACGGAAATCTCGTTGGAGTTGGTTGTTCTATCTATTATGCCGTCGTTGTCAATATCCCAGGTGTATGTAAGTATGATGTCGTCCTCTGGGTCGGTAGCGGAGCAGGTTAATTTAACCTCCAAGGGAGCGTTGCCGGAGGTGGTATCTGCGGATATTGATACATTCGGAGGATTGTTGGGTTTTTGAGGAGCCGTCCTTACGAAGTTAGCCGTGCAGAAGACCTCTTTATTTACGTCCTCAAGCGTGCATACGTTGGATTCTCCACAGGAGGAGCAATCACCACCCCAACCTGTGAAGCCATATCCTTCGGGTGCATCTGCTCTTAGGTTTACGCTTCCCTGGATATCTATATAAGTTGAGCACGACCTATCGCAGGTAATACCGTCTATGCTTACCATACCGTTTCCGAGCCTTGCCACATCTACCTTGAACTGAGATGGCAACCTGACCTCTATATCAGCTACTTCAACTGTAGTTCCTCCTCTTCCATCTACGGCTATACACTTCGCCGTGTAGGAGCCTGCAACCGTGTAGGTGTATTTAGTTTTGTGGCCTACGGCAAATCCGGCTCCCGATAACATAGGTTTGTAAATTTCATCTATTACCCCATTTCCGTCAAAGTCCCACCTTATCTCAAACACACCGTCGTCCGCATCGTTTGCCGTGCAACTGAACTCAACCTCAAGGGGAAACTCACCCGAGGTAGGAGTAGCCGTTAGACTTACCGCAGGTAGAGCGTTGAACACGCCTACGCCTATGGGATACGCCTCAAAGTTCGCGATGCATTCCTTATCAGAGCTAACTTTCAGTATGCAACTGGGATTGCTACCGCAGAAGCTACAATCTCCTCCCCAACCCGTAAACTCACAATTATCAAAGGCAGTGCTTGCGGTTAGCATAACGTGCGAACCGGTCGCAAACGGCTCTGAACAAGAACCAGAGCAGTTCGTTATGCCCGTAGGTGCACTGTTCACATTACCACAGGAATTTGTCAGGTTTACGGTTAAAATGCTTTTATTTGAACCTTGAGAAGCTCCATACTCGTAAGCACCTATGTCAACGAAATCTAATCCATCGTTATTGCCGTCAATGACCCTTGCTTTGCCTTCGGCGTCTTTGTCCGGTAAGAAGGGAGTGGGTGTATTCTTACCCCTATCAATGGCGGGAGATATAGCCCTCAGCTTCAGGTTTCCGTTTAGTGGGTCTTGGAACAACGGGTCGCTTACGAAGTTGTATTCATCTTCGTAAGTAGCGGGCTTGAAAGCACCGCTTAGGAAGGCACAGTCCCCAAGCTTACAGGAGAAAATGTTATTTATCAGCGAAACTTCATACTGCGCATCGGTGTTCCCTGTCGTTTTAGTGTATATATAAACATCCGGATGTTCCCTTCCTTTAGACCCCCAAAATATGTTATTTTGAATCAAATACGTGTCGTCCTTCAGAGTATCACTCCTGTGGTCAATATATAAATGATTTCCTGCATTTCCGTAAGTTGACCTATTTTTGTAGAAAGTGTTGTTGACTACAAAGAATCTTCTGGTCATAGAAGAAAAATTCTGCGGCATCCCATCGTAAGTGGCGATGTAAAGGCATCCTTCTTTTGCTTCGTTATCGTAAAAGACGTTGCTTCTGAAATAAGCATACATGGAACCTTTTGCATAACCCGAACTCTCTATGTATATACAGCCACCTTTCTTTTGAGCTTTATTGGAAATGAACTTATTTCCATCAACTATGACTTTAGAAGATTGGATGATACCAGCCGCATCCAAAAATATCCCACCGCCTACATTGGCCGTATTATTGATGAATTCATTCCCGCTTATGTCAAGCTCTAAACCCTCTTGTCTAACATTTACACATAAGGTGCTTCCTTTCTCCTTATTTGTAATATTCCCTTGAAATTTATTGTTGACAATGGACGTCTTTCCATCGGAATATATGTTTGCTGCACTTGCACAGAACCTGCTGGTGGCTGTGACTTCGTTTTGCACAAACTCATTACTGCCGACTCTTACAGAAGCCTTATTCTCTGCATACAAATTAAGAGCTGTTTCCTTATTACTACGGAATTCATTATTAACCACATCAACGGTAGAAGAGGAACTGGAGGAAGATAGAAAAATATTAAGAGGGCTGGTGCTGTTTTCAAAAGTATTTTGGTATATAGACATATGTATCTGTCCAGATGTGCCTGCAACGCATCTTCCTTGATTAATGTATATGCTCAGAGCGTCCTTTATACCGGAGAAAGAGTTTCTCTTTATATCTACAGTTGCAGGAAAACATCCCAGAGGTTTTACCCTTACAGGATAGGGACCGTTGTAAACCACATCTCCTTTGTGATATATCTTAGCCGGAACCTGATTGTTTATAAACTGATTATTCTGTATGTATAATCCTCCTCCTATAACGCTTGATGAAAAGAGAAAGGAATAATTATAAGGAAGTTTTAGGGTGGTTTTGTTGCCATTACTGTAATGCCAAACCTCTTCTTTTTTTATATTCTTGAATGTATTGTTTGTAATATATACATTCTTATAATAAACCAAGTTGTTATTTGAATACTCAAGCTCCTTCCTGGAAGAAAGAATATATAGACCTGCCACACCTTCAAACGTGTTTCCGGTTATAGTTATCTCCTCCAAGGGTTTAGCCGTATCCTCAGGGTTAAACCACAATGTAATAAGCGAGGATGTTAGCGGATTACTCCTAAAAATGCTGTCTCTTATCTTTATCGTTTTTATATTATTTGTAATTAAGTATCCATTGAAGTTGGAGTTTGACACGTTTAGTTCTAAAGTTTGAACAGGTGAAACGGCAGGATGCTTAAAGTTTAAGTAAGCACTCATACCAACATTGTTCAAGTAAATCTTCCCCCAGTTTAGAAAATAAGTATGAATTGCAGGGTAATAAGATTTGTCAGGACTTTCTTCAGGATTCAAGTTCATAGATATACCTACATTTTCTATGGTTAAGGTTGTATTCTTATATTTGGAAATATCATCTTTTAAACATGTCTGAAACCATAATTCGGTATCCGTTGCTAAATTATCCCCTAATCTAACATCCTTTACAATTATAACGGGATAAGGCTTGGAAGGTGATACTTCCGCTGCAACTATATCTAAACTGTTGCACGATTCATCTGCAAAATGAGCAGTTTTCCTATCAATTTCATATATATAATTTTCGGAGTCGGTGCATAGATATATAATTGAATCATCACCATCCTTACTAGCTCTTTGCAAAGCGTTTAATAGGGTGCAAGGACTATCACAACCTCTTCCGTAAACAATTCCGTTATCATAGCGCACATGGCAAGCCGAGTCAGCTTTAGGGTGCACATAGTAAGCTGTGGCCCCAAAGGATAAAGTTGGGAATACAACCATAACCACCAAAACCCAAACCCAGCCAATCATTCTCATAGATAAAAACCTCCTATACAAAACTCTCACGTTTTATTAAGGTTCCCCCTATATTCAGCGGCAAGCACCAGAACCCCAAAGAGCGAGAAAATAGCGAGATTTTCTTTAAGAGTATGAGATACCGAAATTTTTGCGATTCTATTCAATCTAACTTTTACAGCAGAGCGCTTTACTCTTCACGGAATTTTCACAAAAAGGAGTATATTCATACACCGGGAATAAACCAATACATTTATATAGGAGGTGTTAGACATGGACTTGCGGAAGGGCATAAGTTTAGGTGCTTTGGTATTGGGGAGCGTAATCTTCACCTTGAACTCCTGCGGTGGAGGAGGTGGCGGTTCCGGCGTATCAGCTGGCGGAGATATTCCTGCCACACCATCCAATTACGGGAAAGTGGCCGTATTCATAACCGACGACATAAGCAACCAGTTTGACGAGGCTTGGGTGAGGATATACAGGATAACCATCACAGACGCAAAGGGTGCCGTTCACGAGCTATTCAGCGATCCTAACGGGAAGGTGGTAAACCTCTTTGAGCTTTCCGATGTGGCGGAGCTGCTCAACATCGCTACTTTGCCTCCGGGAACTTACTCCAACATTCAGGTAGAGCTTGACAGGTCTGTCGTGCTCATAAACAAGAGTGGCAATCCCATAAACGCCAACTTAAGCTCAAGCACGCTTCAGGTAAACGGCTCCTTGAACCTTCAGGCGGGAGCTGCCACGTCCATAGGTATAGACTTTGACCTAAAACAGTTCAGCTATGACCCAACTACGAACTCGGTTCAGCCTGTAGCCATATTTAAACCCGAGAACGAAATAGAGAAGGCAAAGGAACATAAGGCGAAGGTTGAAGGTAAGGTCGTGAGCGTTATAGACGCTACGACGGTTGAGGTTCGCCTTGAGAACGGTAGCACCGTTAGAGTAAACCTCGCGCAGGGCGCGGCCATTTACAGCAAAGGGAAGGTTTTCGCAGACGCCAACGCTCTATCTCCGGGAACGGAAGTTTACATTTCTGGAACCTTCAACCCCGACGACAACACCATAACTGCAACCTCTATGTATGCGGATGCCAGGCCGGACGATACGCCTGCGGATAACAACACTCCCGGCAACAGCCCACCTTCAGGTGGAGGAAATACGCCGGCACAAAATAAGGTCGTTGAAGTAGAAGGTAGAATAGTGAGCATAAACGGAAACAGGATAGTCGTAGATGTATCCGAAGCAGAGGGCTTTGTTCCCGGAACGGAAACTATCACCATAGACATATCCAACGCCAAGTTCGTGAAAGGTGCTTCCGATAACCTTCAGGTGGGTGCAAAGATAGAGATATACGGTAGCTTGGGACAGAATGGTGTAGTAGCTGTCGCGGTAGAGGTAGAGGGTGGCAAGCCTAACTACGATGAAAGACACAACGAGAACTCCAACAGAAACGAAAATGCTAACGGAAATCACAACGGGAATGACAACCACAACGGAAATATGAACGATAACGAAAATATGAACGGAAACCACAACAGGAATGCCAATCCCGCAGGGAACGAAAACGCGGGGCATAGGAACGACAACGTAAATCACAACGGTTAAATTGCTCGTCTCAGTCGGAAAGGGGAGCCTGGTGCTCCCCTTTTTGGTATTTATCGCGCTGTCCCTCTTTCTTCAGTACTCAACTCCCTATCTCGTAGGATACGACGGGTATTTCCACATAAAGTTCAGCTACCTGCTGAGAGATTACGGCTTTATAGACAGGCTTCCTTGGCTCCAGTTCACCATATACAAGGAGCACTTTAGAAATCACCACCTCCTGTTCCACTACCTGATAATACCCTTCACCTACTTGGACTTGATGACCGGTGCCAAGATAGCCGCCTCTTTCTTTATGGCCGTAGCTTGGTATGTCTTTTACCTGATACTAAGAGCTTCCAAAATTCCCTACGCCGCCCTCTGGTCTGTGGTTGGATTCGTATCCTCCGAGACCTTTCTTTACAGGCTTTCCATGCTCAGAATCCAGAGCCTATCTTTGGCACTTCTGCTGTTTATCTTTTTGCTCCACGCTCAGAGGAGGTATAAGCTAATCTTTCTCTTTACCGTAGTTTTCGTTTATCTCTACGATGCCTTCCCGCTGGTGCTGTTCATATCCGTATGCTTCCTTGTATCAGATTTCCTAATATCAAGGATTTTAAATTACAGATACCTGATGGCTTCCGGAGGGGGTAGCCTTCTGGGCATGGTGGTGAATCCCTACTTCCCCGAAAACATAGAGTCTTTCGTGTTCAACATGTACAGAACCCTCTTTCTGAAGGAGAAGTTCGTAAGGGTAGGTACGGAGTGGTATCCCTACTCATCTTGGGGACTTTTGGAGAACATGCTGGTGGCCTCTCTATGCTTTGCTCTCCTCGTGGTATTTCTGCCTTTCGTTAAGGACATAAAAAGGGAAGAGCTTGCACTGCTGCTTTTGAGCTTAGGCTTTCTATTCCTTATCTTCAAGTCCCGCAGGTTCGTTGAGTACTCCCCCGCCTTCGTGATGCTCACCTTCCTGCTGGTGGCGGTCAAAAGATTAAACCTCAAGCATTCCTTAGCTTTGCTGGTACTCTTAACACCTCTATCGGCCTTTACTTTCTATGAAGCGTACAAGAGCGTGGGCAGAGCTAAGAACCCTATCGCATACAAGGGTGCCGCTCTTTGGTTGAAAAACAACTCGCAGGCCGGAGACATAGTCTTTAACTCAGATTGGGACGACTTCCCCTTTCTCTTTTTCTACAACCACAAGAATTACTACATAGTGGGGCTTGACCCCATGTATATGTACAGGTATGACCCAAAGCTCTACAGGAGGTATCAGAGGATAACGAGGGGAAAGGTTAAAAACCCTTCGGCCGAGATAGCGCGCAGGTTCAGGGCAAAGTTCGTGTTCACGGATAAAAAACATAAAAGGCTTATAAAGAGGCTTAACGAGGACAAGAACGCATGGAAGGTTTACGAGGACAGATGGAGCCTGGTATATAAGATTTCGTTTTGAGTTAATATAAATGCCATTATGGCAGAAAGCAGGGAGAGGTGGGCGACGAGGATAGGGTTGATTCTCGCCATGGCCGGCAACGCCGTGGGTTTGGGAAACTTTTTGCGTTTTCCCGTTCAGGCGGCGGAGAACGGCGGCGGTGCCTTCATGATTCCCTACATAAT
>JALWEG010000063.1:0-9078 GCA_027014155.1 Aquificaceae bacterium | reverse complement strand
CTAATCATAGGTATCCCCCTGATGTGGATAGAGTGGGCCATAGGCAGATACGGGGGATACAGGGGGCACGGAACTACGCCTTCAATATTCCAGATGCTTTGGAACAACAAGTTCTCCAAGGTAATCGGCGTGTTCGGACTTTGGATACCTTTGGTGGTCATAATCTACTACCTTTACATAGAGTCCTGGACTTTGGGATACGCTTTGAAGTTTTTAGTCGGCTTGGTGCCAAAGCCTACGGAGGCGGGCTCACCAGAAGACTATATGCGTCCCTTTGAGGAGTTTCTCGGCGGCTACGTGGGTTCGGGTGAAGACATAATAAAGCCTTCCGTGTACGCCTACGTGATGTTCCTAATCACAGCTCTCGTAAACGTGGCGATACTCATAAGGGGGGTCTCAAAGGGGATAGAGACCTTTGCCAAGTTCGCCATGCCGACCTTGTTCCTGCTCGCGGTGGTTCTCGTGGTCAGAGTGTTCACCCTTGAGACGGAGAACGGTAGCGCCATAGAGGGGCTTGGGTTTCTCTGGAATCCGGACTTCTCAAAGCTGACGGACCCGGCCGTCTGGATAGCCGCCTCTGGGCAGATATTCTTTACCCTGAGCTTGGGGTTCGGTGCCATAATAACCTACGCCTCGTATATAAAGAGAAATCAGGATATAACCCTCAGCGGGCTTACCGCTTCCACGCTGAACGAAACGGCCGAGGTAATCTTGGGTGGCTCACTCGCCATACCGGCGGCGGTCGCCTTCTTCGGGGTGGCCAACGCCGTTGCCATAGCTCAATCGGGAGCATTCAATTTAGGTTTTATAAGTCTGCCCGCCATATTCGTCAACATGCCCGCCGGAACCTTCTTGGGCTTTCTATGGTTCTTTCTTCTATTCTTCGCCGGCCTGACCTCTTCTATAGCTCTGATGCAACCCCTGATAGCCTTCTTTGAGGACGAGTTCGGTATGAGCAGGAAGGCTTCGGTCATATCAACCGTGGGGATAGTCTTCTTCAGTGCCCACTTGGTCATATTCCTGAACAAGTCCCTTGACGAGATGGACTTCTGGGCCGGAACCATAGGCGTTGTATTTTTCGGCCTGCTTGAGATGGTTATATTCCTCTGGATTTTCGGAGGGGAGAGAGCCTGGGAGGAGATAAACAGGGGCGGGATAATAAAGGTTCCGAGGGTTTACTACTACGTAATGAGATACATAACTCCTCTGTTCTTAATAGTTTTGCTCTTCACGTGGGCTAAAGAGTACATACCCGCCATAGTTTCGGAGACCCACTGGACGGTGTGGATAACGAGGTTCTTTCTCATAGGACTCTTTCTGTTCTTGACGTTCCTGGTCTTCCTCGCAGATAAGAGGAAGAAAGGGGAAGTGGTATGAGGGTTTTATATCTGTTGCTTGCAACGCTGATTTTCACTTTTTCTTGCGGAGGAGGAGGTGGTGGTGGAAGCGAAGAGCCGAATCCGAATCCCGAACCTACGGAACCCCAACCTCAGCCGGAGCCTCAACCCGAACCACAGCCCAGTTTTGAAGACCTTCTAAAAAAGAAGTTGGAGGACCCGGTAAAGAGACGTCAGCTTGAGTACATATCGGACATGCTCAAGGACCTGGAGAACCTGGACAGAATGACTGACTTGAAGGTCTGGGGAATATGGGGGCTTGAACCCGACGGGTGGTACGTGGCCTTTCAGTGGAACTTCGGAGGTGCCTTTGAGGATACCACGGGAACTATAAAGGAGAGCGACCTGACCTTCTTCTTCGTTTCTCCCGACGATGACGGGAACAAGCTCCACCTCATATCCGTAAACAGCAACAGCACCGAGCCTTCAAAGTATTTATACTCGGACAGCGCACAGAAAAACGAGGCCGATAAGACCTTTACGTGGGACAACCTGCAGCTTTATGACAACGGCAACTGGAAATCCCTGCAGGGCACTATAACCGCCCTGGCCATTGATAGTTCGTCCCTATCTGCGGTGGTGGAGTTCCCCGACGGCACCTACGGCTGGACCGCAAGGAAGGACGACAGACTCAGGGCGATATTCGTAGCTCCCTCGTGGAAGATAATCTACGTCAGAGACTTTTCCACAACGTACAGCTCCAAAGACAGATACCTCGTGAGGCTTGAAAAGGGTGAGGTAAAAGGTAGCGAATTGTGCTTTGATGCCTACGTTTACGACCCGGCAAAGGATTCCTACTACAAGAGAGCGGTGTGGTGCTTTTAGACCGAGTAAAGAGCCTTTGATTTTACGTACTCATAGACTCTGTCGGGTAGCATGTATCTGACGCTCAAGCCCCGCTTGAGCCTATGTCTGATTTCTGTAGAGGATATGTCTATCCTTCTGCTCTTGTAGAGCAGAAGGCTCTCCCCCAAACGTAGCTGAGGGAACCGTTCTTCGGCGTAAGGTAGCACCTTGGAGCTAAGCCCTTGCCTGTCCACCACTATCAAACCGGCGATGGCTATAATCTCTTCTGGTTCTTTCCATTTGTGGAAATTTAGAAAGGCGTCTGCACCCATCAAGAAATATAGAGGTTGCTCAAACCTTCCCTTAAGCTCTCTGAGAGTGTCAACCGTGTAAGATACGCCTTTCCTCTTAATCTCAGTATCGTCAACCTCAAACCCCTCTTCCCCCTCTACCGCCAGCCTTAGCATGTTCAGCCTATCCTGTGGACTCGCGGTGTGGTGCTCCTTAAAGGGGGCGAGATTGGCCGGCACGAACACGACCCTGTGCGCACCGAAGAACTCCTTAACGTCTCTGGCAAGAATCAGGTGTCCCACGTGAACCGGGTCAAAGCTTCCACCGAAGACCACAATCATGAAGCTTTCAGTCTAACGCAAAAAGCTTCCCTACCGTACTACCAAAAGGCTACTCAAGAAATTTGAGCAAATCTTTGAAAAAAATATAATATCTATTAATGAATACTGATACACCCCAGGACCGATGCGATAGACTTGAGAGGATAGAGAGCGCTACCTTAGATTTACTGCTCAAGTTCCTAAAGATTGAGGATATGTCCCAGTTCTTTGAGCTTATATGCCTTGACATTAAATCCGCCCTTGACGTGGAGCTGTGCAAGATTCTCAGGTACGACCCTCAGAGAGACGAATTTGAGCTGGTTTCCGGATTAGGCTGGGATAAAAACCTGGTAGGTGAAGTTATATCCGGCGAGAATTCTAAGGCTCACTTTACATTGAAGCGCAGAGAGCCGGTTTACTCGGAAGATGTAGCTTCGGATAGAAGGTTTGAGGTACCTTCATTTTTTAAAGAGAACGGAGTGGTCAGCGGTCTCAGCGTGCCGATAATTCACAAAGGCAAAGTTTGGGGAGTTCTGGGAATTTACTCAAAGAAGAAAAGGTTCTTTCACTCCGAGGAGATAAGGTTTATTGAAGCGGTAGCTTCTGCCGTATCCCAGTACTTGGAAAAGCTGGAGCTTGTGGAAAACATCAAAAAGCAGAACAAGAAGCTGGAGCTTATCCTGACCTACCTGAACGACGTGGTGGTGATAGTGGACAGGGACGGTTTTGTCAGGTACAAAAGTCCCTCTGTTGAGCAGGTGTTCGGTTGGAAGCCTGAAGAGGTGGTAGGGAAGCACTTTTCCGAGTTCGTTCATCCTGCAGACCTGAAGCACCTGGTATCTCTGAAGGATAAGGTGTTTGCCAATCCGGGCAAGCCCTTCAGGATTGAGTACAGGGTCCAGACGAAGGGAAGGGAATACAGATGGGTGGAGGCTACCGCCTACCTGCCGGAGAACTGGGAGGAGCTGGGTATAGAGGGTGCGATAGTAAGCGAGAGAGATATAACGGAAAAGCTGAACGCTCAAGAGCAGTTGCTCAAGATGGCCTACTTTGACCCCCTTACGGGTCTGCCCAACAGGTTCCTCTTCGTCCAAAAGCTTGATGAGCTGATAAAGACCGCCAAGAGGAGAAACGAGCTGGTGGGCATAGTGGTCTTAGACCTAACCAGGTTCAAAGAGATAAACGCCCTTTACGGTATAGACGCCGGGGATAAGGTTATAAGGGACATAGCCTACAGGCTCGTGGGCAATCTAAGGAGCGGAGACGTGGTTAGCCGCTTCTTCTCCGACGAATTCGGCATAATACTGGCGAACATAAGGGATATGGGAGGACTCAGTAAGGCCATAGATAAGGTGAGAGCGGCCTTCAAAGAGCCTATAAAGTTGGCGGACAAGGACATATACACGGATGCTAACATCGGAGTGGCGGTATTTCCCAAAGATGGAGAAGACGCAGAGACTTTAATCAGACATGCGGAGCTTGCTCTTTCAAGGGCAAGGGATACCTTTGAGGGTAGCGTGGCCTTCTTCTCAAAGGAGATAGAAAATACCATAACCAACTTAGCCTTCATAAAAAGCAACCTAAAGAGTTCTTTAGAAAAGGGCGAGCTCATGGTCTTTTACCAGCCCATCTTTGATATAGGAAGCTATGAGGTTAAAGGTGTGGAAGCCTTGGTGCGCTGGAAGCACCCGGAACTGGGATTCATATCTCCTTCGGTATTCATACCCGTGGCCGAAGAGAGCGAGCTCATCTTTGAGCTGGGCGACTTCGTTCTTGAGAGAGCCGTCTCCGACCTATCTTCCCTGATAAAAGAGATGGGGAAAGAAATCTACGTGGCGGTCAACTTCTCCACCAAGCAGTTTATTCAGAAGGATTTGTCCGAAAGGATAAGCTCACTACTTAAGGAAAAGAGGGTGAAGCCGGAGCTTTTCGTTCTGGAAATTACCGAGAGCACCGCCATGAGAGAACCCAAGAGAACCAAAAGCATTCTGGAGAGATTAAAGTCCTCGGGTATAAAGATAGCCATAGACGATTTCGGAACCGGATACTCTTCAATGAATTACCTGATAGAGTTTGACGTTGACAAGATAAAGATAGATAGGAGCTTCACTATGGCCATGCTGGATAATCCCAAGGCGGAGGGTGTTGTAAAGACCATAATAGATTTATCCCATTCCATAGGTGCAACCTCTCTTGCCGAGGGCATAGAGAAACCCGAGCACCTGAGCAAACTTAGAGCTTTCGGGTGCAAGGAGGGACAAGGATACCTATTCTCTCCGCCCGTGGAGTTCAAGGACTTGCCCGAGCTTCTTTCCGGGTAAAATACCCTCATGTTTGACCCTATAACCCTTGAGGTTTACAGAAACAAGCTCTCCTCAATAGCCGAGGAGATGGGAATAGTCCTGCAAAGAAGTTCCTTCTCCCCCAATATAAAAGAAAGAAAAGACCTCTCCTGTGCCATATTTGATTACGAGGGCAGGTTGGTGGCACAGGCGGAACACATACCCGTGCATCTGGGCTCAATGCCCATGTCGGTAAAGACGGCCGTGGAAAGCCTGAGCTTTGAGGAAGGGGACGTGGTGATACTGAACGACCCTTTTCGGGGTGGAACGCATCTGCCCGACATAACCGCCATAGAGCCTGTGTTCGTAAAGGGCAAGCTGGAGTTCTTCGTGGCCAACAGGGCACACCACGCGGACGTGGGTGGTTCATCACCGGGCTCAATGCCCCTCTCGGGTTCCATATTTGAGGAGGGGATAGTGATTCCACCCCTGAAGATAGTTCAAAGGGGGAGCCTTAACGAGGCCGCTTTAGAGCTGTTCCTTTCCAACGTCCGAACTCCGCAGGAACGCAGAGGAGACCTGCAGGCTCAATTCATGGCCAACAGGATAGGTTCCCTGAGACTTAGGGAGCTGATTGAGGAGAGAGGGCTTGAGGAGGTGAAATCCTATACCCGCGAGCTTATGGCCTACTCGGAAAGGGTTATGAGAGCTACCATCGCAAGAATTCCCGACGGCGTATACGAATTTGAGGACTTCCTTGAGGACGACGGTGCCGGGAACACCGACCTACGTATACATCTAAGGCTAAAGATAGAAGGGGATACGGCGCTGCTTGATTTCTCCAAGTCTTCAGACCAAACGCGAGGGTGCGTTAATGCCGTCAGGGCTATAACGCTGTCAGCGGTGTATTACTGCTTTATGTGCCTGGTGGGTTCTTCCATTCCGGCAAACGAAGGTTGCTTTAGGCCTATAAAGGTCATTACGAGGGAAGGAAGTATCCTTGACGCTCGGTTCCCTGCGGCGGTTGCCGGTGGCAACGTGGAAACTTCCCAGAGGATAGTGGACGTGGTTTTGGGTGCACTCTCAAAGGCCGTTCCTTCTCTAATTCCGGCGGCGAGCCAAGGGAGCATGAATAACGTCGCAGTTGGAGGTATAGACCCCAGAAGCGGTAGGGCCTTCGCCTACTACGAGACCTTGGGGGGCGGTATGGGAGCCTCAAGGGATACGGACGGGGAGAGCGCGATACACTCCCACATGACCAACACCATGAACACGCCCGTAGAGGCCTTAGAGCACGCTTATCCGTTCATAGTCAGGGAGTACTCAATAAGGAGAAACTCCGGTGGCGGCGGGCTGAAAAAGGGAGGGGACGGACTCATCAGGGATATAGAGTTCTTGACGGACGTTGAGGTAAGTGTCATATCCGAAAGGAGGAGGATACCCCCCTACGGACTTTTAGGAGGTGAGCCGGGCAGGGTTGGAGAGAACTTTATCCTCAGGGAGAGCAAGATGGAGAAGATGCCCTCCAAGTTCAGAATCTCTCTCAAAAAGGGGGACAGGCTCAGGATAGAGACCCCGGGAGGAGGCGGCTATGCTTAAGCTGGGTGTGCTCGTGTCGGGCAGGGGTTCAAACCTGCAGGCGATAATAGATTCCATAGAGAGGGGAATTCTAAAGGCCAAGGTGGAGTTGGTCATATCGGACAATCCCGAAGCTTACGCCCTTGAGAGATGTAAAAGACACAATATAGAGCACAAAGTTTTGGAAAGGAAGAGCTATACGACCAAAAGCGCCTTTGAGGAGGACTTGGTCAGACATCTGAAGGCTAAAGGTGTAGAGCTGGTGGTCTTAGCCGGATTTATGAGAATACTGTCTGAAACCTTCATAGAGCCTTTTCGGAACAGAATCTTAAATATCCACCCTTCCCTGATTCCGGCCTTTCAGGGCTTGCACGCCCAGAGACAGGCGGTTGAGTTCGGCGCTATGTTCTCCGGCTGCACGGTTCATATAGTTGACGAGAGCGTTGATGCCGGGCCCGTGGTGGTTCAGGCGGTAGTTCCCCTTCTTCAGGAGGAAGATGAGGATAGCCTCGCGAGCAGGATTCTCAGCTTTGAGCACAAGATACTACCCCAAGCGGTTCAGTGGTTTGCCGAAGGTAGAGTAGAAATAAAGGGTAGAAGGGTGCTCATCAAGGATGCGAAGTACGGAACCTTGCCCGTGAACCCCCGGCTTGAAATTTTCACCTGAAAAGCGAGCATTACTGTTGGAGATTCCATACATCAAAGATGGGTTAACATATAAAAAGCTTAAGATGAATAGGAAGAAGGCTATCCTTGCACTTGAGGACGGTACCTACTTTCTGGGATACTCTTTCGGAGCTGAGGGAGAGACCTCGGGTGAACTGGTGTTCAACACCTCCATGACGGGTTATCAGGAGATTTTGACGGACCCCTCTTACAGAGGACAGATAGTGGTGATGACCTACACCCAGATAGGAAATTACGGAGTAAACGGGGAAGACATAGAGTCCAAGGCGGTTCACGTCAGAGGCTTCGTAGTCAAAGAACACTTCACGAACTTTTCCAACTGGCGGGGGCAAAAGAGCCTGGAAGATTACCTGAAAGAGCACGGCGTTGTGGGCATATGGGGCATTGATACCAGGGCCCTCGTCAAGAAGATAAGGGAAAAGGGTGTGATAAGGGGTGTTATATCCACAGAGGACTTAAACCCCGGCAGCGCAGTTAAGAAGGCCAAAGGCGTGCCGGACATATCCAGCCTTAACTTAGTGGACGAGGTGGCAACCGAGGAAGCTTACAGCTGGGGGCAGGGTGCATGGTTCTTGGACAGGGGCTACGAAAGCTTGGACAATAAAAGACCGCTCATAGCGGTGGTGGATTTCGGGATAAAGTTCAACATACTCAGGCGCCTTATCCACGAGGGGGCGAGAGTGGTGGTTGTGCCGCCAAAGGACTCCCTTCAAGCTCTGAGAGAGCTTGACCCGGATGCGGTCTTCCTCTCAAACGGACCCGGAGACCCGGAGAGGGTGGTTGAGGGTATAAAGCTGGTTAGGGAGCTAAAGGGTGTAAAGCCCATATTCGGTATATGCTTGGGTTGTCAAATCATAGGGCTTGCGTTGGGAGCAAAGACTTACAAGCTCAAGTTCGGGCATCACGGAGGCAATCACCCCGTCAAGGATTTGAGAACCGGCAAGGTAGAGATAACCGCCCAGAACCACAACTTCGCCATAGACCCTGACTCTCTTCCCCCGGAGGTGGAAATAACCCACGTAAATCTGCTGGACGACACCGTTGAGGGTATAAGGCATAAGGAGCTTCCCATATACGCGGTGCAGTATCACCCGGAAAACTCCCCGGGACCCCACGACTCTTATTACCTGTTTAAGGAGTTTGTAGAAACTGCTAAAAGCCGTTAAGAAGTGGTTTCACAACGGCCGTATTCAAAAAAGCCGTCTAATATTAAATAATTTTTGGGAATAATACATCTTAAGTGATTAACTACATCTACCACCAGGTCCCTTACATACTGCTCCCTGCTTCTTACACCTATGCCTACAACTCTATAACAGCTCATCCCGTCAATCCTCTTAATTGAAACACCCGCAACATTTTCCACACTCATCTTAGGAAGTATACAGGCTCCGAGTCCGCAACTTACCAGCGACGCGGCTACCTCTTCGGAACTGACCTTAGCCACTACATTTAATTTGATAGTCTTTTCCTTTAACAGGTTCTGGAAATCCTCGTAATATTCACAATTTTCCCGGTCTATGAAAGGAATATCTTCCAAATCTTTTAACGTTATCTTCTCTCTAAGAGCAAATGGTGAAGATATAGGAACCGCAAGAACCATATCTTCTTTCCATACAGGGATAAAAGTTTCTTGCCTGTCTGTATATATATCGGATATTATTTTAAAATCAGCTTCTTCATGAAGATTAACGAGTTTTATTTCTATATTATCTTTATTTATGCGTAGATTATTGA
>JALWEG010000062.1:388-20958 GCA_027014155.1 Aquificaceae bacterium | reverse complement strand
TCATTATTCTTGAAGGTGGTGGTGGTCTTAATAATGCTATCGATAAGGTAACAACAGAAGGTGCTGGAGTATTAGGAAAGGACTTATTATATGAGTCAAGTATGTTTAAGTATGAGTTTATTACATATGGTGGAGAAGTTGCGTATGCTAACTTAGCGAGTAGAACAGGTTCGGAATCTATCGCGACAATAGTGGGTTTTATGAAGTTGTCTGAAGAGACTGGAATTGGTGTAAAAACCATATTTGAAAATCAAGCACAAGAGATTAAAGCTGCAGAGTTTGAGCTAAAGGCGGCAAAGGGTATGTTCTTTCCCAAGATAAAACTTCAGGAGAGCTTTACGAGAACTGACCTGCCAACCTACGCCTTCTTCTCTAAACTGGGGCAGGAGAGGGTTTCCCAGTACGACTTTGACCCGAGAAAGCTCAACGACCCGCCTGGAATAAACAACTTCCAAACCAAGCTGAGTATTGAACTGCCTATATGGATAGGGGGAAAGCTCAGAGCTTACAGAAACATGTCCCGCATAAATCTATCCGCTAAAAGGAAGGAGTTGGAGAGGAAAGAGGAAGAGGTGATAAGTCAGCTTTACGAGGCCTACATGAACGCAGTTCTCTCTCTGCAGGCTCTAAAGGTGGCTCGGCAAAGTTTGAAGGACGCACAGGAGCATTACAGGCTCGCTCAGAGGCTCAGCAACGTAGGAATGGCTCTCCTGTCCGATGTTCTGAGGGCCAAGGTGTATGTATCCAAAGCTCAGGAGAAGGTAAAGGAGGCGGAAAACAATTATCGGTTGGCCAAGAAGGCGGTGGAGCTAATCGCCAACGCCGATTTGGGAGAGTTTGATGTTCAAGAATTCTATAAGTGTCCCAAAGCGGACGTTGAGGAGCTAAAGAGAAGGGCTTTGCTCCAGAGGGAAGACCTGAAGGCATTAAAGGAATACATAAAGCTCTACGAGGAGCAAAGGAAGGCGGTAATCTCGGAGATAATGCCTCAGGTGTACGCCTTTGGCTCCTACGAGCTCAACTCAAGGGATTATCCCCTCGGCTCTCAGGGCAAGGGCTATATGGTCGGAGCCGGTGTATCCCTTAGCTTTGACACCGGACTGGCAACACTAAACAGAGCCAAGGGTGTGCTCAAGAAGAGGGAAGCTCTAATAAAGAAGAAGGAGCTCCTTGAGAAGGCCATAATGTTCTCCATAGATGAGGCATACGCACAATACATCAACGCCATAAACGCTCTTAAGTCCGCAGAGAGCAGGATAAGCCAATCGGAGGAGGCTCTTAGGGTGATAAAGAAGAGGTACGAGAGCGGTCTGGCAAGAATGGTTGACCTTTTAGACATTCAAACCCAGCTGGACCTGGCAAGGTTTGAAAAGGCAAAAGCTCTGCACGGCTGCACGCTGAGCTACGTAAAGATGCTCTTGTCTGCAGGAGTCCTTAAAGAGGAGGTGGAGAGATGAAGGGGTTGCTCAAATACACTCTGTTTCTGGTTCTGCCGATAACCCTGGTGGTTCTCTGGCTGGCCGGCGTATTCCACGAGAGGATAGAGGCAAAGGAGGTACAGAGGGAGAGCAAGTTGGTGTCGGGCGTAAAGTTGGGCGAGGTAAAGGCGATTGATACCGTAGCGGTCAGCTTCACGGGAAGTATTGAGGCCTCGGAGCGCGCCGAGGTATCCACGAGAATCATGGGACACGTGGTAGAGGTGCCGGTGAAGGAAGGGGACTCGGTCAAGAAGGGTCAAACCCTTGTAAAGATTGATGTCAGGGACGTACGTTCCCAGATAAAGATGGCCAAAAGCAGACTCGCTCAGGCTCAGGAGAACTTCAAAGCGGCAAAGGCCAATTACGAGGCGGTAGAGAAGACCTACAGAAGGTTTGAAAAGCTCCTACAAGACAAGGCGATAACTCAGCACGAGTTTGACCAGATAAAGGCGAGATACGAAGCGGCAAAGGCACAGCTGGAAGCGGCAAAGGAAGGCGTAAGATTGGCAAAGGAGGCGATAAAGGCGGCCTCCACCAACATAGATTACGGAGTGGTGAAGGCTCCCTTTGATGGACTCGTGGTTAGCAAGCTGGTGGACAAGGGCGACTTGGCAAAACCCGGCTACCCCCTCGTGGTTCTGGAAAGGCCACCATTCAAGCTGAGGGTGAACCTGCCGGAAAAGTACATAGGCAGAATCAAGCCGGGAGACAGGTTCAAGGTGGTTGTGGACTCCGTAGGCAGGGAGCTGAGCGCCAAGGTGATAGAGGTTTCCCCATCGGTAAACCCCATGAGCAGAACCTTTCAAGTCAAGCTCCTTATAGAGGACAAGGCTCCCCTAAGGAGCGGCCTCTACGCCAAGCTCTTGGTTCCCAAAAAGGGAGCTACCACCCTCTTGATTCCCAAAGAGGCGGTTTACCAGAGGTGGGACTTTACCGGGGTTTGGAGCGTCTCCCCAGAAGGAGTTCTTAAGCTGAGACTCGTCAGGTTAGGCAACACCTACGGAGATTATGTGGAGGTGCTATCTGGCCTTGATGCGGGAGAAAGGATAGTGATTGAAGGCATAGAAAAGGCCTGCAACGGGTGCAAGGTGGGAGGTTAAGGCATGTACGGACTGGCAGGGAGACTGGCTCACTACTTTATAGATTCCAAACTGACCCCAATAATCATATTTCTCTCCTTGGCTCTTGGGCTCTTTGCGGTGATAACCACTCCCAAGGAGGAGGAACCCCAGATAGTCGTTCCGATGATAGACATATACATAGCCTATCCCGGTGCCACTCCGGAAGAGGTGGAAAGCCGTGTGGTGATACCTTTGGAGAAGAAGCTCTGGGAGCTTAAAGATATAGAGTACATATACTCTGCCTCCATGAACGATATGGCCGTGGTGACGGCCAGGTTCTACGTCGGAACGGACCCGACCAAGGCGCTGGTTGACCTGAACACCAAGATGATGTCGGCCATGAATCTCGCTCCCCCGGGGGTGATACTGCCTCCCATAGTCAGGTCTATGTCCATAGACGACGTGCCCATACTCACCCTGACCCTGTGGGGAGAGGGATACGACTGGTACAGCCTAAGAAGGCTGGCGGCCACCCTGCAGAACGAGATAAAAAAGGTAGAAAACGTAGCGGACGTCTTTCTTGTAGGTGGAACTCCCAGGCAGATAAGGATAGAGTTAGACCCTCAAAAGCTGGAAGCTTACGGCGTATCTCCCCTTTATGTTCTACAACTTCTAAAGGCGGCCAACGCTCAGATGACGAGCGGTAAGCTCAACAAGGGAAACGTTGAATACTTCGTAAAGACGGGAAGCTTCTTCAAAGACAAGAGGGACATAGAAAACGTGGTGGTCTCCGCAAGAGAGGGTAGGATAGTTTACCTGAAGGACGTTGCCAAGATAACCGACGGCCCTGCGGAAATCAAGGACTACGTTCTGATGGGATTCGGGCCCGCCGCGGAGCACAAAGGTATAAAAGCCCAAGAGAACAGGCTATACCCCGCGGTAAGTATAGCGGTATCAAAGCGCCAGGGAACCAACGCCGTTGATGTGGCACAGCAGGTTCTCAAGCTCGTAGAACACATGAAAAGCAAGATGCTCCCCGCGGACCTACAGATAACGGTAACGAGAAACTACGGAGAGACGGCACAGGAGAAGGCCAACGAGCTGTTGGAACACCTCTTAATAGCCACCTTTTCTGTCATACTCCTGATAGCGGTGGTTCTGGGAGTCAGGGAGGCCTTCGTGGTGGGCATAGCGGTGCCCGTCACCCTCGCCATAGCTCTGTTCCTGAGCGAGATGTACGGCTTTACCCTGAACCGGGTTACCCTCTTCGCCCTCATATTCGCCATAGGAATTCTGGTGGACGACGCCATAGTCGTAGTGGAAAACATACACCGCTGGTTTGAGATGCAGAAACTCCCGCCCAGGGACGCCATAGTGAGGGCCACCGACGAGGTGGGCAACCCCACCATACTGGCCACCTTCACCGTTATAGCTGCACTCATGCCCATGGCCTTCGTCACGGGAATGATGGGACCCTACATGAGGCCTATCCCGATAAACGCCTCGGTAGCCATGTTCTTCTCCCTTCTGGTGGCATTCATAATAACGCCCTGGGCTTCCTATAAGTTCCTGAAAAAGGAAAGGGAGGCGGAGGAGATAGAGGTAAGGGAGACCCTCTTCTGGAAGATATACTGCAGGATAATGGTTCCCCTGCTGACCAGCAGAGTCAAGAGGTACGCCTTCTACCTGTTCGTGATAGGTCTCCTGTTAGGTTCAATGGGCATGTTCTACACCAAGTCCGTTCTGGTTAAGATGCTGCCTTACGATAACAAGTCTGAGCTGGAGATAGTGCTTGACATGCCGGAAGGTACCACCCTTGAGGAGACCCTCAAGGTGGCAAAGGAGATAGGTGAGTACGTGGCAAAGCAGAGCGTAGTTTCCGATTACCAGATATACGCCGGAACCGCCGCACCCTTCAACTTCAACGGCCTTGTAAGGCACTACTACCTCAGACAGAACAGCAACCTTGCCGAGATACAGGTGAACCTCATAGGCAAGCACGACAGAAAGGAGCAATCCCACCAGTTTGCCAAGATGATAAGGCCAAAGGTTCACGAGATAGCCAAGAAATACGGAGCCAAATACGTTGCCGTCGTGGAGATGCCACCGGGTCCACCGGTTCTCTCTTCCATAGTTGCGGAGATATACGCACCCGAGGACGGCATAAGGAAGGAGGTGGCCTACAGGGTTCTGGACATATTCAGGGACTCGGAGATAGTGGTGGACGAGGGTATATACCTTGAGGACCCGGCCCCGATGCTCTGGATTGAGGTGGACGAGGAAAAGGCAAAGCTCAGCGGTTTCTCCAAGGCGGAGATAGTTCAACTTCTTAGAGCCTTCATAGGCGGCATGGAGGTGGGACTCCTAAAGTCAACGGATACGGAGCACGTTCCCATAATCCTCAGGCTTGAGGAGAAACACCGCGTTCCTGAAGTGCTGAGGAACCTCAAACTCATAAACTCCCAGGGCAAAGCGGTGGCGCTATCGGAGATAGTGAGCTTTGAGGAAAGAACGGTTCCCCAGACTATATACCACAAGAACTTAAGAAGGGTCATATACGTCATAGGGGACGTGGGAGGAAGGGAAGAGGCTCCCGTTTACGGAATCCTTGACGTAAGGGACAAAGTCCTGGGCATAAACACCCCTTACGGCCTTCCCAAGGAGCTGTGGATGTCCCTGCCTCTTATAGAGGACGGAGTTTACGTAAAGTGGGACGGAGAGATGCACATAACCCTTGAGGTCTTTAGAGACCTGGGACTGGCCTTTGGAGTTGCTCTGTTCGTGATGTACGTCCTAATACTCGGCTGGTTTAAGGACTTCAAAGTTCCCGGCATAATAATGTCCCCCATACCCCTCACCTTGGTGGGCATAATCCCCGGCCACTGGCTCATGGGAGCCTTCTTCACGGCCACCTCTATGATAGGGTTTATAGCGCTTGCGGGGATAATAGTCAGGAACTCTATACTGCTGGTTGACTTTGCTGAGCAGAGGCAGAAGGAGGGTCTGCCGGTTCACGTGGCGGTAGTTGAGTCGGGGGTAATAAGGACCCGTCCCATACTCCTAACCGCGGTGGCGGTGGTCATAGGAGCCTTCGTAATCCTATTTGACCCCATATTCAACGGCCTGGCTATATCTCTGATTTTTGGAACCGTAGGCTCTACTATACTGACCCTGGTTCTCATTCCCCTCATGTATTACTCCTCAAAGGTAAAGAGACTTGAGCCTTCGGAGTGTCCCACACCCGAGGCCATAAAGAAAGACCTGATGTCAGACTGAGGGTATGTTTGAGCACCTGATTTGGCTGGAGGAGACGGACTCCACCCAGAGGCTCGCCAAGGAGGGGGACTTTCCCCCCGGCACAGTGGTGGTGGCCAACCGCCAAAGCCGTGGCAGGGGCAGACTGGGAAGGGTCTGGGAGTCCCCAAGAGGGGGACTTTACTTTAGCTTCACCCTAAGGGACGAGCCGGGAAAAGAGGTATCCGCACTCCCCCTCGTCCTGGGCTACTCCCTAAGGTCTGCGGTCGGCAGCTTTGGAATTGAGGCAAAGATTAAGTGGCCTAACGACATATACGCTAAGGGCAAGAAGCTGGCGGGGATACTGGTGGAACGCACCAAAGGAAGGCTGGTGGTGGGTATAGGCGTGAACGTAAACCAGGGGAGCTTTCCCCATGAGCTTGAGGACAGTGCCATATCCATGAGGCTGGTGGCGGGAGGGAAATTTGATAGAAGGGAGGTTCTTATAAGAGCGCTGGACAGAATATCACGGGATTTGAGTAAGTTCCTGGCCGAGGGCTTTGGAGCCTTCAAGGATGCCGTAGAGGAGAACATGGTTTTCTTAGGGGAGAGGGTGGTGGTGATATCCGACAAGAGGGTGGAGGGAAGGCTAAAGGGTATAGACGACTCGGGCAGGCTCCTGCTGGATACTCCCCGGGGAACGCTCACCTTCCTCAGCGCTCAGGTGAGTCTGAGGAGCGCGGGCATGGAGTAAAATTTTCCTATGGAAAAGAGGGAGAAGCTCTACGAGGGCAAGGCGAAGGTCATATACATAACCTCGGAAGAAGACAAGCTTATAATGCACTTTAAAGACAGCGCCACCGCCTTTGACGGGGTAAAGAGAGCGCAGATAGAGGGCAAGGGTTCCACCAACGCGAGGATAACCGCAATCATCTTCAAGATACTTGAAAGAAAAGGCGTAAGAACTCACTTCATAAGGGAGCTGTCCGAGAACGAGCTCCTGGTCTGGAGGGCGGAGAGGTTTCTGGTGGAGGTGGTGGTCAGGAACGTGGCCGCCGGTAGCGTGTGCAAGAGGTTGGGATTCAAGGAAGGTTATAGGTTTCCCAAACCCTTGACGGAGCTGTTTTACAAGAGCGACGAGCTTCACGACCCCTTGATATGCGTAGAGCACGTGGAGCTTATGAATCTGGCGCCGGTGGAGCTGGTGCCTCAGATGAAGGACATTGCGCTGAGGGTAAATGAGATACTGTCCAATCTCTTCAAAGAGGCGGACATAGAGCTGGTGGACTTCAAGCTTGAGTTCGGGAGGCTCCCGGACGGTAGCCTTGCGGTGGTTGACGAGATAACCCCCGACAGCATGAGACTCTGGGACATGAAGACGGGGGAGAAGTTAGACAAGGACAGATTCAGGTTTGATTTGGGAAACCTCATGGAGGGATACGAGAAGGTTCTCAAACGCCTGAGAGACACGGAAAATAGAGGTTAAAATATTCCCCTACATGGAAGAGATAAAGAGTCTCAGAGAGAGGATAGACCGCATAGACGAAGAGATCCTAAAGCTCCTGAACGAAAGGGCAAAGCTGGCCAAGAGAATTGGTGAGATAAAGCTAAAGGAGGGACTGGAGATACACGTTCCCGAGAGGGAGAGGGCCATATTTGAAAAGGTGCTCAAGATAAACAGAGAGACATACGGGGAGGTGTTCCCCTCTGAGGCGGTGATTCACATATACAGGGAGATAATATCCGCCTGCCTGTCCTTAGAGAAGCCCTTGAAGATAGCCTATCTGGGACCCAAGGCCACCTTCACCCATCAGGCGGCTCTTGAGTTTTTCGGGTTCTCCGCAAAGTTCGTCTCCTGCTCTTCCATAAGGGAGGTATTCGCGGAGGTGGAAAACGACAGGGCCAATTACGGCGTGGTTCCCGTGGAGAACACCATAGAGGGGGTGGTAAACCATACCCTTGATATGTTCTTAGAGAGCGAGCTGAAGATATCCGGAGAGGTGGTGATTCCCATAAATCTGCACCTGCTTGCCTCTGCAGAAGATGTGTCCCAAATAAAGAAGATTTACTCCCACAAAATGGCGATAGCGCAATCAAGAAAGTGGCTGGAAAAGAACCTGCCCCAAGCACAGGTGGTAGAGGTGGAAAGCACCGCAAGAGCCTGCGAGATAGCCATAGAGGAGGAGGACGCCGGTGCTATAGCCAGCGAGGTCGCCGCTTACACCTACCACCTAAACATACTGGAAAGAAACATTCAGGAAAGTCCAGACAACTATACCCGCTTCCTGGTAATTTCTAAGAGGGAGATGGGAAGAACCGGCAAGGACAAAACGAGCCTGATTTTTGCGGTAAGGGACGAACCAGGTGCCCTCTATAAGGTTCTTGAGAGCTTTTACGCCAAAAAAGTTAACCTGACCAAGATAGAGTCAAGACCCTCAAAGAAGAAAGCTTGGGACTACGTGTTTTTTGTTGATTTAGAGGGACATAAAGAGGAGGAGAAGGTAAAAGAGGCTATACAGGAGCTAAAGGCTAAAACCCAGATGGTAAAAATACTGGGCTCCTATCCGGAGTCTATAAAGAGCTTGCGGGTAGATTAAGAGCCACTGGTGTACTTGATAACCTTGACCTTTTCCATGGTAATCAGCCCCTCTTTTACCACTTGGTCCAAGAATGGCAAAAGCCTGTTTATGTTCTCCTCCTTATCCACTATCTCTACCACCACGGGCAGGTCTTCCGAGAGCCGGAGTATCTTTGCGGTGTGGAGCTTACTGCTGGCTCCAAAGCCCATCATTCCCCTGAGAACGGTGGCACCTGCAAGGTTAAGTTCCCGCGCCTTCAGGACTATCTGCTCGTAAAGGGGCTTTCCCTCATACCTGTCCATCTCTCCTACGAATATCCTAAGAAGTATCCCCTCACCCGAAAGCTTCAAAGGTCTCACCTCCTTAGTATGAAGTATAGGAGCAATCTTGCGAGCGTAAATCCCAGAAGAACGCCCAGAAGGCTCAAAAGGTTGTTGGCGAATATATTGGACAGAGCCAATTTAAACTCACCCTCTCTGAAAAGGTTAAAGCTCTCAAGGCTGTAGGTGGAAAAGGTGGTAAGGGAGCCCAGCAGTCCCACGAGAAAAAAGAGCCTGAAATTGGGCGGTATAGAACCCTCTTCAAATACCCCCCACAGGAAGCCTATTACGAGGGCACCCAAGACGTTAACGCTCAAGGTTCCCCAGGGGAAACCCGCATCAATAAAGCGGTGAACAAAGCCCGAGATGGTGTATCTCAGCAGTGCACCGGTAGCACCTCCCGCCGCTATAAGGAGAAACTTCTGCATAAGATTTCTTATAATATCAGCAACCAGAGGTGAAGGCTCTCTTTCTGATTAGACACGCCCAGAGCGAGTTCAACGAGAAGGGTATATTCCAGGGAAAGTTGGACAGCGACCTTACCCCCTTGGGGTTCGTCCAGGCAAGGCTCGTGGCAAACTCCCTAAGGGAAGAAAATTTAGATATAGTGATAACCTCCCCCCAAAGGAGAGCCTACAAGACCGCTCAGACCATAAGCGATGTACTCGGTATCCCCCTTATTGAAGATGAGAGGATAAGAGAGATGTCCTTCGGCGAGCTGGAAGGCAAGGAGTTCATAAGGGTCGCTCAAGAATACGGAGATACCATAAGCCTCTGGCTGACAGACCCGGTTAAGAACCCGTTGCCCACGCAGGAGCCTATGGAGAGCTTCAGGGAAAGAATTGAGGACTTCCTAAGTGAATTGATGTCAAAAAGGGAGAAGAACCTTGCCGTGGTAGCCCACGGGGGTTCACTACAAGCTTTGGTGTGCTTAGCCACCGGTTTGGGGCTGAGCAATATGTGGAAAGTTCACATGGACAATACGGGAGTCAGCCTTCTGAAGCAAAAAGACGGCGGTAGGTTTGAGATAGTTTTCCTCAATAGAACCTGCCATCTAAAGGCTCTCAGGTGATAGACTTCAGTATCTTCTCAAGAACCTCAAGGTTTATGGGCTTCACTATGTAAAGGGTTCCCCCTGCCATCAGAGCCTTACGCCTGTCCTCCTCCGAGTCAAGGGTGGTTATAAAGACCACGGGAGTGTATTTATACTCCTCCAGCTTCCTCAGCTTTCTGACGAACTCGTATCCGTCCATCACGGGCATGTTGATGTCGGAAAGCACGAGGTCGTACTTGGTCTTCATCGCCATCTCTAAGGCCTCAAGTCCGTTTTCTGCCGTATCCACCTTGTAGCCAAAGTTCCTCATAAGGGAAGAGTGATATATGCGTATAGTCAGCGAGTCGTCCACCACCAGAGCCTTCTTCTCCTTACCACTCATCTTCGTCCTCCGAAACCTTCCTATAAACCATTGAACCTTCTATCTTTACAGGCTCAAAGAGGGAAGAAGACCTTGACACGCTCTCCGCATGCCCCAAGAAGAGGTATCCGCCGTCCACCATCACGTCGTAGAGGTTGTTAATCGCCTGAAACCTCGCCCTGTCGTCAAAGTATATGAGCAGATTCTTGCAAAAGACGTAATGAAACTTACCCAATCCCTTCAAAAAGAGCCTGTTCAAGATATTACCCTCGTAAAACTTCACCCTCCTTTTAATTATCTCCTTTATCTTCCACCTGTTCTCGTCTATCTGGTAAAAATACTTCTCAAGGTATTCGGAGGGGAGTTTGGAAACGCTTCTTCTGCCGTAAATCCCTTCCTTCGCCTTTGCGAGAGCATTCTTATCTATGTCCACTCCAGTTATCTCAAACTTAGTTGGGCTTTCAAGAACCTCGCTTAGGACTATAGCTATGCTGTAGGGTTCCTCTCCGGTAGAGCAGGGTATGCTCAAGACCCTTACGGGATAGCCAAAGTTCTCGGTTTGAACGAGCCTTGCGAGAACTTTCAGGTGATAGTACTCCCTGTAGAAGTAGGTCTCGTTAACGGTTATCTTGGAAATGAAATCCTTAAGGACGTTCTTGTCCACCTTCAGCTTAAAGAGATACTCCTTTAGAGAGGTTATCCCCAACTCCTCCATGTGTTCGCTTACCCTGTTCTCTACGAAGTACTTCTTTCTCTCATCAAAGACTATTCCGGTGTTCTCGTAAATTATCTTTTTTAGGGTGTCGTAGTAAAGTTGTGTAAGCATAGTCTTAGCTTCCGAATATCTCTAAATCTTTTTTTATGTCCATCTCCATACCTATGGCTCGCGCGTTCTCTAAAGCCTCAGAATAAATCTCCTTATCCCCCAAAAACACCAATATCTTGTAAATCCAATGCTTTCCCATAGGGTCTCCAATCTCCTTCAACTTCTCCCTTAGAGGTTTTATTAATCTTTCATCTTTGAAGTTTCCGTATATTATAGTAGAGGCGAGCGTGGTCAGACCGTAAAGGTCGCTCACGTGAGGGATAACCTCCATCACCCCTCTAACCACCTCCTCCTTCATGTGCGGGAAGTTTCTCATGTACTCAAGAGCTGTGAACTTCACATTAGGATTTTCGTCAGAAAGCGCAGATATTATCTTTTCCAGAGATTCCTTTGTGTTTATTCGGGAAAGCACGTCAAGGCCGAACTTCCTCATGTTGTAATCCCCGTTGCTCAGAAGCTCCCTCTGAACCACCTCCAGACAGGCGTTCCCGTAAGAGGAAAGTATCTCTATCGCCGCATGCCTGAGCTTGGGTTCCTCTATCTTAAATAGTTTGACTACCTCACGACAGACCACATCGCTCAAATCCGTAAAGGAAGATAGTGTATTTTCCGCCGCCTCAAGAACCGCTTTACTCCTCGTATCCTTCATAACCTCCACTATCTTTCTGACCACCTCCTCGTCGGGATAATCCACCAAGGCCTCTATCGCCTCCCTGACCTCCGCTCTGTCCTCCGACCTCAGCTTTTCAAGCAGCTTTTCCCTCACTTCTTTATCCTCCTGAGGAACTTCTTTATGGAGTCGGCTATCTTGTAAGAGGGCAGTATCTCAAGAGCCGCACCCAGCTCCTTGGCGGCAGCCGGCATTCCATAGACCACGGCCGTCTCCTCCGACTCGGCTATAGTGGGGCAGCCCCTCTGCTTCATCTTTAAGAGTCCCTGTGCTCCGTCCCTGCCTATGCCTGTTAGCAGAACTCCCACCGCGTTGGGACAGAACACCTCCGCCACCGAGTCAAAGAGAACGTCCACGGAAGGGTAGTATATGTAGCTGTCATCTTTAAAGAGCTTGACCCTTTTTGTGGGAGTTATCTTCATGTGCCAGCCTCCAGGTGCTAAGTATCCGTATCCGCCCAGTATGCTCTGTCCCTCAGAGGCGTGGAAGAACTTTATGGGAGTGTATTCGCTCAGCCTTTGGGCCAAAGATGGCGTGAACTGGGGCGGCATGTGTTGAACTACTAAGTAAGAGGTCTCTTCGTCTATTTCACAGTCCTTGAGTACATCTATCAGTGTTGCAGGACCACCGGTTGATATTCCCAGGGCCACCACATACTTGGCAACTCCCCTCTTGGCCGGACTGAAAGAGGATACGGAGCCTCTTCTTACGAGCCTCCTCTTGGCTATCCTGAACCTCGCCCTGTAGGCCTCTTTAACCTTGGCTACTATCTCGTCAGCTACCTTGTGTATGTCAAGGGAGATAGTTCCAGAAGGCTTGGGAACGTAATCAAAGGCACCCATATCCAGAAGCTCCATCGTTATGGGTGCGTCCTCTTTAGTGAGCGAGGAAACTACAACCACGGGCAGGGGGTTTTCCTCCATTATCCTCTCCAAGGCCTCTTTGCCGTCCATTATGGGCATATTGATGTCTAAGGTAATAACGTCGGGATTCAGGCTCTTTACCTTGTCTACGGCCTCAAGGCCGTTTCTGGCAACGTCAATAACCTCTATATCCGGGTCGCTCTCAAGTATCTCCCTTATCGCCTTCCTCATGAAGGCGGAATCGTCCACCACCAAAACCTTTATCTTAGACATGCCCCATCTCCAAAGTTATTTAAGGACTTCAAGAACGTAAACTATGCTCCCGTCGCCGAGAATGGTAACACCACTTATATCATCTGAGGTTGGGATAACATCCGGTATGGGTTTTACCACGGCATCTATGGTACTGATTACCTCATCAACCACTATTCCTTGAGTTAGCTCGTTGTCTATAAGTAAAGTTATGTTTCCGTTGGCTGTGCTCTTTATCCCCAACTTCTCCGAGAGAAACTCAAGCTCTAAGACCCTGTCCCTGTGATACACAACTCTTAAACCTTTAAGAGTTTTAATCTTGTCTCTGGTTATCTTAAACACCTCTCCTACGCTCTCTGCCGGCACGCCGAATATAACCTCCCCTATCCTTACCAGCAGAATCTTCCTTATGGCAAGGGTGAGGGGGAGAACCATCTTAACGGTCGTCCCGGCCATCTTCTTGGTCTCAACAAACACCTCACCGCCGAACTCCCTGAGGGTGCTGGCCACCACGTCCATACCTACACCCCTGCCGGACAGCTCCGTAGCCTGGTCCTTTGTGGAGAAACCCGGGTGGAATATAAGCTGAACTATCTCCTCCTCGCTCATGCTCTCCAGCTCTTCCTGGGTATGCAGTCCCTTCTCAATCGCCTTTTTCTTGACCTTATCCACGTCTATTCCTCTGCCGTCGTCCGCCACCTCTATAACCACGGAGCCGCCTTCCTGATAGGCCTTTATGGTTATGCTGCCCTCCGGTGGCTTACCCAGTCTCTCCCTCTCTTCCAAGGTCTCTATTCCGTGGTCTATGGCGTTCCTTATCAGGTGAATCATAGGTTCCGCAATCCTCTCCACTATCACCTTGTCAAGCTTGGTTTCTCCCCCCTCAATGTTGAGCCTCACCTTCTTGCCCAGCATCCTGGATAAATCCCTTACCAGCTTGGGGAACCTCTCAAAGAGGGTTGAAAGGGGTATCATCCTCATCTCAAGGACGGTTCTCTGTAGTCCCTCCATGAGGCTCCTGAAGCGGTGAATGTTATCCTTAAGCTCTTTAGATGCCTCCGGAACGCCGTAGGTCTTCTGGAGCTTATCCACAAATAGGTACATCCACTCCTTGAATACGGAAAGCTCTCCCACTATGTCCATCAGCTCCTTTACCAGGCTCTCTTCAACACGCAGATAGTTGCTTTTAGATATGTACTTAGCAGTGTCAAAGCTCTTCTTCTCCTCTTTCTTCTCTTCTTTCTTCTCCTTCTTGCTCTCTACGAGCCTCTGAAGGTCGTTGGCAAGCTCCTCAAGGTGCTCACAGAACTCCTTAAAGTCTATGTTCCCGAAGGCGTTCTGCAGGTTCTTTATCTTCTCGTTCAGCTGGTCAAAGCCCAGCTCTTTGGTAAGCTTGTAAAGGGTTATCAATGCCCGCCTGAAGAAGTCCGCCTCCTCTTCGTTTATCTCCCCCTTGGAACAGAGCTCCCTAAAGACCGGTATATACTGGGAAGCTACGTTCACCAAGGCGGAGAGGTCTGAAGGCAAACCCTCTCCTTTACCCATATCCTTACTCTTTTCCGAGCTTTGACCCAGTTCATCAAGAAGCTCGTAAACGTCCTCAACGTCCTCCTCGCCGCCCTCGGAGAAGGCTAAGAACAGGTCGTCAAGCCTATCAACCAACTCCTGAAGTATCTCCACCTGCCTTGAAGAGAGGCCTATACCGCTGTCCCTGGCCTTTTGGAGAACGGACTCGGCCTTGTGGGTTATCTCAAAAATCGCCTTAAGGTTCGGTTCCTCTCCGTAAGATAGAATCAGTCCCGTATTACCCTTGAGGGTATGGAAGCTCCTGAAAACCTCGTTTATGAGCTCAAGGCTACCCGGTGCCTGAGCCAGCTCCTCAAGGGAAGAAGAGAGCCTTGACAGAATCTCCTCCGTCTCAAGCTTGTAGTTTTCCAAGAGGGATTCTGGAACCTCACCGCCGCTTTCCTTCTTTTCTTCTTCCTTCTTCTCCTCTTCCTGCCGGGGTTGTTCTCCTCCTTCAAGCTCCTCCACTTCAACCCCGTCCTCAAGTATGAACTCTAAGAGTTCAAGTATCTCCTCCTTTGGTCTGTCCGTCTCCAGAACCACGTCCGCATGAAAAACGTGCTCGTCGGTAGGCTCCTCTTCCGGCTCCGGGATGTTCTCTTTTATTATTTCAACTTCCGTGTTACCCAGCTCCCTGAGGTCGTCCAGATAGAAGCGAGGGTCTATAGCCCTCTCAAAAACGCTTTTACCCAGCCTGAACTTTATCAGATACTTCATCTCACAACCCTTTTTACCACCTTCACGAGGTCTTCTGGCCTAAAAGGCTTCACTATCCAACCGGTAGCCCCCAACCTCTTAGCCTGCTCCTTCTTGGCGGCCTCGGTCTCGGTGGTAAGCATAAGGACGGGCGTAGTCCTGTTAAAGCTCCTGAACTCCTTTAAAAATTCCAGGCCGTTCATAACCGGCATGTTTATATCGCTTATCACTATGTTATAAGCGTTCTTCTTCGCCAGTTCAAGTGCCTGCTGTCCGTTCTCAGCGGTATCAACGCTAAAGCCCTCAGGCTCAAGAGCCATCTTCACAAGGTTCCTCATAGTAGCCGAATCGTCCACCGCTAAAGCCCTCTTCATACCCTAACCTCCTATTAAAACAGCTCCACGTCCGTCTCCACGTCCTCCAGCTTCTCCCCCACAACCTCTTCCTCCTTGTTTATAGTCCTGCCTTCCGTCTTGGCTATAATCTCCCTCTCGTCGTGCAGCTTAGGAATGGTCTTAAACTTATCGTAGAGCTTTATAACGTTATCGTAAGCCTCAGCCACCTCCTTGTCTCCTCTGAGAATGTCTTCAAACTCGTCTATCATACTCGCCAGTATCTTAAGAGCGTGATGAGTATTCATAGCCCTCTGGTTGGCGAGGTCAATGCTCTGGAGAACGGAGGTTATCGTGTGTCTCACCTCGGAGAGCATGTTCATGTCGTCCTCAATGGAGTGTCTGACGTAGCCTATAAAGTCTATAAAGTTCTGCGTCATCCAACTCAGGTCTTTAGTTAGCTCTTCGCTCAGTTCCACCTGCTCCCTCTCCAAGCTCTCCATCTCGGTATCAAACTGGGACTGCCTCTCTACCTGCTCCGTAAACCTCTTGTGCAGAACCCTTATGGCTTCAACTATCTCCTGAGCGAGCTCGTTGGTTCTGGTGGAAGCCTTGCGAACCTCGTCAGCTATGACCTTAAAGCCCCTTCCGTGCTCCCCAAGCCTTGCCGCCTCTATGTAAGCGTTCAGAGCGATAATCTCTATAACCTCAGCTATACTCATAATTCTCTTGGCACTGCCGGTCAGCTGAGCAACACCTTTACCTATGTCCTCAATTCCCTCCTTTAGAGACTTAGAGCTGCTCTTTATAGCCTTTCCGGAATCTTTGAGAATCTCCAGCTTATCCAAGAACCTCTGCTTCATGTAATCCGTTGACTTCTTACATACGCACTCTTCACCGGTAAAGCCGCAAACGTCAGGATTGTCCTTATACTTCCATACCCTCGCCTTTATGTCCTCGGGAATGTTCAGAAGGGAAAAGCCCATCTCACGAGTATAGGCACAGGCCACGTATGCCTCAAATATTATGAAGTCTTTAAAGCTCTCCTCCACTTTAATGAAGAAATTGTTGAGCTTTTCCAGAATGCCCCCGAACACCAAATCAAGCTCAGAGAGCTTGGCAGCCTGCAAAAGCTCAGAGGTAGCCTTAACAGTGCTGAGTATCACGTTCGTAATCTCTAAAAACTCCTCATCTCTGCTTTTATCCTTTCCCATATACCCCTCCTTTAATTCTCAATCTCAACTTCCTGTCCCTCAAGCAGGGACACGTCCTCCTCTTTAACTATCCTCTCGGGAGAGAGGATAAACACTATACCGCCCTCGTCGGTCTTTATTATGCCCTCAAGGAACTCCTCCTCTGGCTCGCTCACCCCCTCGGCAGGCTGTATGTTCTCCTCCTCCGTTTTAAATATACCTTTGAGGTTGGACACCTTTACGCCCACCGGGAAGTCCTCAAGGACTATGACCCTGTTGGAGTCCTCATCGCAGGAAAGTCCCAGCCTCTTGCAAAGGGAGATTATCACTATTACCGAGTTTCTCAGATTAAACATACCCTCAACGTAATCGGGAGAGTTGGGAAGCGGAGTTATACCGGACAGCTCCACCACCTCCTTAACCTTCCCTATGGGAATGGCCATGTCCACATCGTTGATGGAAAACCTGACGAAGTTTCTCATCGGTTTCACCTCCGCATGAACCTCCTCCTGAGCCAGCTCTTGGGAGTAGTCCTCTTTGCCCAGCTCCTCAACGTCAAGTATCAGAACCAGCTTGCTACCACCCTCTAAGGCTATAACACCCTTAGAGGACACGCCCTCCACCTGAAGAATTGCGCTCTTGTTAACCCACCTTATCTCCCTAACGTCGTCAACAGCAACCCCTAAGCTTTTAGGGCCTAAATCAAGAACTACCACCCTCTTCTCTTGCCTGTCGGAATCAACTCCCAGAAACCTCTTCATGGAGTAAAGAATCAGCTCTTTATCCCTGAGCAAGAAAACTCCCTCTATGTAGTCGGGAGTTTTGGGAAGCTGAGCCACGCTTGAGGGATAATCCACCACCTCCCTTACCTTCTCCACAGGTATGGCGAACCACTCCTCTCCCAATGAAAATATCACAAAGCCCTCCGTATCCTCAAGCCTCCTCAGACCTTCGGATATATCTAAGGACTTACCCCTCTTTTTTTTTGAGCCTCTCTTGGCAGCTTTGGCCCTTCTCTCAAGAACAGGTTTTAAGTTAAGAAGCAGCAGTATTCCGCCCTCGTAATCCAGAATTCCCCTTACAAACTCCTCCTTAACCTCGGTAAGTTCCGTCTCCTTAGCCTCCTCAAGCGCCTTTTCCTCAACGTTGATTATCCCCATAACCTTGCTCACGAGGAGCCCCACAACACCCTCCTCTTCCTCAACTATGAGCAAGGTGTCTCCCTCAAGAGGCGTATCCCACAGCAGCTTGCCCGTATCAATTACAGGTATTACGTTGTTCCTCAGATTTATCACACCGCGCAGGTAGTCGGGGGACTTAGGCACGGGGAAGACCCTGTCCACCTTAACGGTCTCCACCACCTTCTCGGTTTCGTATATAAACCTCTGCTCCCCCACGGAAAAGACTATGTAGCTAACCATGGCTCACCTCAAAAGGCTTGAAGCTCGTCGGCAACCGCGGCAAGCTCGTCTATCGCCTGAGCTATCTGCCTTACCGCCTGCTCTATCTGAGATATGGCCTGAGAAAGCTCACTTATGGTTCTTGCGCTCTCCTCCGCGGCCGTGGCTATCTGCTCCGAGGAAGAGACCATAGTGTCAACCCTGCCCAGTATGTCCTTGGCACCCTTCTCCGTGTTCTCAAAACCCGAGTATATATTCTGAGCCACACCTAAGGCCTCCTCCAGCATAGATAAGGTATCGGTCGTGGTGTTTATATCTATAGTGGTTTCCGAAGATGCTATGGTTATCTGAGCGTTGAATACGTCAAACTGCTCGTCTATGCTGGTCAAGCTGTCCTGCAAAGAGTCTATGTTCTCCGTTCCCTCGGTGGCCAGGTTCTTTATATCGGAGGACACCACCTCAAACCCCTTACCGAACTCCCCCGAACGTGCGGCCTCTATAAAGCCGTTTACCGAAAGCATGTTTGTTTGAACCATGATAAGCTCCAGCTTGCCAATTATCCTGTTCATGCTGCTGGTGGTCTTTCTAAGCTCTCTGAGTCCGTCCAAGGTACCATCAAGACCCTCCTTCAATTTTTGAAGATTCGCAAAAGCCTTGTTTAAAGAGCTTTTACCTTGACGATAGGCCTCAAGAGCGGAAGATACGGACTCAAGGCTCTTTTCCGCACTCTTCACCACGTTCTCCGAGGAAGTCCTGAGCTCCTTAGATAAGGCAAACATTCCCTCCGCGGCCCTCGCCTGCTCCTCGGCAGCGGCGGAAAGCTGGTCAACCGCCTGCTTAACCTGCTCAATGCTCCCGCCGAACTCCTCAACGGAAGCGGAAAGCTCCTCGGCGGCAGCAGCCACCTGCTCGGCAGCCTTGTCCTCTATGGCCGGAGCGTCCTTTAGTTCCATAGCCATACGCCTGACCTCTTCTGCGGCGGCGTTAATCTCGTCCATCGCCGTGGCAAGCTCTCCCACGGAACGGGAAATCTCCTCGGCGGCGGAAGACTGCTCCGCAGCCGCAGATGCCACCTGCTCGGAACTGCTCTTTACCTCCTCAAGGCTTCTAAGCTCCTCCCTGTACAGGCTTATAAAGTCCTCAACCGTCAAGACGAGGTCGTTAATCATAGAAGATATGTTTCCGAACTCCTCAACTATCCGGTTCATGCTCTCTACCTGAGCCTTTCCCTCTTCCACCAGCTTAACTATCTGCTCCACCAACTTCTTTATGTTCTCAACTATAACTCCCAGCAAGTCCTGTATCTTGCCCGTGCTCTTCTCGGAGGCCTCCGTCATTATCCGAACTTCCTCCGCAACCACGGAAAATCCCTTGCCATGCTCACCTGCCTTTGCCGCCTCTATGGCCGCGTTCAAAGCCAAGAGGTTTATCCTGTCCGCAACCCTAAGAATAGAATCCGTTATCTTCTCTATATCCGTAGATATCCCCTCTATCACCTGAACCGAATCCGTAACGCTCTCTATCCTTTCCGCCGTATCAAGCATGCTCTTACCCAACTTGGATACGGTATCCTTTAGGTTCTCGGTTCTATCCCGCAGGTCTAAGCTCAGGGAATTGAGGTTATCTATCTCTTGCAAACCACTTTTGACGAGCTTCTCTATCTCGCCTATGGCCTTTCTGTTTGCGTCCGCAGACCTTGCAGCCTCTTCGGCCGCGGAAGCGACCGTCTCAGCCGAACGCTTTGCCTCTTCCGTTGCGGAAGCTATCTGAGTTATGGAAGCCGCGACCTCTTCCGATGCAGATGCAAGCCTCTCAACAAGAGCCTGTTTCTTAGCCGAGGTTCGGCTCTGCTTCTGTTGAGATAGCTTGGCCCTTATACTGTGAGGCCTCTGCCCCCCTTCTTCCGGCGGTAAAATGTCTTTCATATCTCACCTCCTTTGCCTCCATGTCTGATACTCCTACAAAAGCGATAAATCTTAACTTACTAATTTACTATACAAATCAACACCTTGCACACCTTTAGGCCAAACCCTACGAAATTTATTCAATAGCCCAAAGCACTTAAAACCTTTTCTGAGCTAATAGGACGCTTTATAACCCCATCTGCATGCAAGGTTTTAACAAACTCCTCAACAATTCTATGAACAGGTTCCGTATCAAATGCAAAAACATAAAACTTACCACCGCCTATAAGACACTTTTTCAAGCTATCTATAACAGAATTCACATCTTCTCTTGGACAACAATCTAAATCCATAAAAATATATAAAAATTCGCACTTAATAGAGTCTATTCCCTTCAATAATTCGGTATAAGTAAGTGATTTTACAGAGTATCCGCCGCATTCTATAAGAATAAAACGGATAGCTTCCGTGAAAAACTTGGAATCACTGATTATAAGAATCTCGTTAGCTCCCTCATTCATAACTTAAATTATGTAAAAAAGTATATCAAGAAGGCAGTTTGTCAAGGTATTTTTTTTATTTCCCAAGAGAAATATTTGCGTTTTTTTTTTTTTTTTTTTTTTTTATAATATTTATTTTTTTGTTTTTTTTTTGTTTTTTTTCTTTTATTTTTTTTTTTTTTTTTGTTTTAATTTTTTTTTTTTTTATTGTTTAATCTATAATTATGTCACCCCTTCGGGCTTCAATGGTGTTTTTTTTTATTGTTTAATCTATGATTATG
>JALWEG010000061.1:63931-72464 GCA_027014155.1 Aquificaceae bacterium | reverse complement strand
CATAAAGGTCTTCTCCGAAAAACTTGAGCCTTACCGAGCTTACCCTGTAAGGGAAATCTTTGGGGAGCTTTACCTTCAGATACTCTCCTTCTCTCAGCCTTATAAGGAGTGAGTCTCCTTCCTGTCTGAAGGTGTTTGCGTTCCCTTCAGCCGAGAAGTTCATCAAAAATCTCAGCTTCTTAGGTTTAGGCGGTCTTGGGACTCCCGTGAACCTCTCGGGATTTTCCCTAAAACTCTGCAAGGCTCTGAAGAAGCTATTAAAGTCCTTTATCACCTGCCTTATCACAGATTGGATAAAGTGAGGGTTTCTTATCCTTTCTTTTTGAGCCTTCAAGCTTTTGAGGAAATCCCTAAGCTCTTGCTCGGCTTGTATGTTCTTGACTGCTTTCTCAAACTCTTCTGAATATTTGCCTGAATACTCTCTTGTGGAAAGGAGAGCGTAGAGAACGGATTGGTTAAGGAGAGGTTCAGAGTTTTTAGAAATTTCGGACTATGTCCAGACCACTGCTGGTGCCTATTCTATCCGCACCCGCTCTTAGAAAGCTCACGACGGTTTCGTAATCCCTTATGCCGCCGGCGGCCTTGACCCTTATCCTCCCCCTTGAGAGTTCCTTAAAGAGTTTAACGTCTTCCAATCGTGCACCCTGCGGAGCAAAGCCCGTTGAGGTCTTTATGAAGTCCGCACCGCTGTCTAAGCACAGCTCTAAAGCCCTGCTCTTCTCCTCTTGCGACAGGTAGGCGGTCTCAACTATGACCTTCATAACCTTGCCTTCGCTGCACCTCCTTAAGGAGAGAAGCTCCTCCAGCACCTCCCCGTATCTGCCCGACTTGAAGGCGGATATGCGCATAACTACGTCAATCTCGTCGGCACCCTGCTCCAAAAGGTAGCTCGCCTCGTGGAGCTTTATCTCTTTGGTGGTCTCTCCCAAGGGAAAGCCTACCACGCTACAGAGCCTTATCCCGTTCCCCACCACCTTTTTTGCGAAAGGTATCCACACGGGATTCAAACAAACGGCATAAAAACCCGCCTCCACAGAGGCCCTCAAGAAAGCTTCTACCTCCCTATCACTGACGTTGGGTCTTAGCAGTGTATTATCTATGTGGTTTGCTATCCACATCTCTCAAACCCAAAATCCACCTGACTATCAGCCGGGCCTCCTCCTCGGTAAGCCTCTGGGGCGGCATGCCCCTGTCTCCCCACTTTCCCCTGCTGCCCTTGAGCAGACTCTCAACGAGCGCGTCCTCGTCCGAGACAGAATACCTCTCGCTTATGCGGGTAAAAGAAGGTCCCAACAGTTCTCTACGCATGTCGTGGCAGTAAGGGCAACCCTTAACACCTACCAGCTCCTTTACGGGCATAGCCGCACCTTGCTCCTCCTTATTCTCGCAGGACAGGAGCGAAGCCGCAAGCACGGTGAGAAGAACTAAAAACCTCATGGCTTCAGAAGTCCTTTCTATTAAACAAAAAAACGGCCGTCGCCGTAGGAATTAGAACCCACAGCACCATGACTCCCAAGGACAGCGACACGCCCAAGGGTGAACCTAAGAAGCTCTTGAAGACCGCCTCGGATATGCCCATGAGCGCCGCCAAATCCATATTGAGGATTATAGCCAGCCTTGCCAGGTCTATGGGATTGAGCAGTGTAAGGGCAAGCACTACCTTCTCCAGAGGATAATCTCGGAAGAGATAAACCACCGATAGAATCAGCCCGTCGTGGAGAAAGCTCAGGTATATGCACAGGCTTATCAGGAAGCTAACACCCTTGACCCTATCCTCAAAGAGGACCCCCACGAGCAGAGCGATGGAGACAAAGATTACGCTCAGGAGCATGCCGATGAGGGTCAGGGACAGTATCAGGAGAGCGGATTGGGAATTGAGAAGCCCCTTGGCGAGGGGCATGAGCACGCCCAAGGCATACAGCGATGCCATGAAGAGCGTAAGAGCAATCCACTTGCCTAAGAATATGTGAGACCTGCCCATAGGTTGGGAGATTAAGAACCTTATAAAGTTTTTCGCATCGTAGAAGTGTACCAGGCTGAAGAAGGCGCTAACGAGGGGAACCAAGAGCAGGGTTATGCTCAGAGAGCTGAGGATAACCTTTCCTAAGTCCTCACTCACGTAAAGCAAAGCGAAGTTGCTCGCCAAAAGCATTCCCAGGTAAAGCCAGAGCCAGCGAACCTTCACAAGGTTCCTCAGCTCATAAAAGACCAAATACCTAAGCTTTCCCACCTTCAGTCTCCAGAAGCCTCGCTATCGCCCTCTCAAGGTTCCTCTCTCCGAACCTCTCCTTTATCTCCTGCGGCGTGCCGTCGGCCTTAACTCTCCCGTCTATCAGGAGCACCACCCTGTCGGCCAACTCCTCCACTTCGCTTATTATGTGCGAGGTGAGTATCACGCTGACGCCCCTTTCCCTCTGAGAGAGGATTTCCTCCTTGAGACGGGAGCTCGCTATCGGGTCAAGCCCCACCGTCGGCTCGTCAAGGATAAGCACCTTCGGCAGGAAGGACAGGGCCAATAGAGCGCTTATCTTCTGCTTGGTTCCCCCTGACAGAGAGCCTATGGGTTTGTCCATAAAGTCCGCCAGCTTGAAGATTTCCACCAGTCTGCCCACCTCCTCGCGGGAAACCCCTCCCCTGATGTTGGAGATAAACTCCAGAAGCCCGCCGGGGGTGAGGTTTTCCGGAAAGCTGGGTTCTTGGGGCATGTAGCCCACACTCTCCCTGTAGCCGCAATCGCTCTTTATCTCCCTGCCCAAGACGAGTATCCTGCCCTCGTCGGGCAATACCAGACCCAGAAGGCTCTTTATGAGTGTCGTTTTTCCAGACGCGTTGGGCCCCAGTACGGCGGTAATCTCCCCCTCTCTTACCGATAGGTCTATACCCTTTAGAACCTCAAGCCTTCCGAAGCTCTTTCTGAGAGCCTCTATCCTTACCGTTTCCATTCAATCTTGCTCATCAGGGGCCTTGGGTCCTCCACGGACACGGATACCACCGCCGGCAGGCTCTCCTCAACGAAGTCCAAAAGCTGGACGAAGAAGCTTCTCAGAAGCACCGCCGCCGCGGGGTTGTTCTCCAACACGTAAGAGAAGAGCTTAACCGGCTTGTAGGGCACATCGCCCACTCCGTCGCCGTTCAGGTCGTAGCCCCTGTAAGAACTCCAGTAGTTGCCCTCTATGGTATTGGGATTGCTATCGCTGTTGGTGGACATCTCAAAGGTGTTGGAGAGGAAGTTGTTGGCCACTATACTGTTGTCCATGGAGTTGGCCCATACTCTCAAAGCCCAGCCGTTTTCTATAAAGTCGTTGTTCCTTATGACGCTCCTTTGGCACTCGTCCATGAGTATGCCTGCGGTATTTTTGTAAAAGGTGTTCCTCTCTATCAGGCTATCGTTTATGGCCTTAAGGAGCAGGCCGTAAGAGGCTCCTCCCCAGTTTAGCTCAAAGAGGTTCTCCCGCATGACCACCTTCTTGGTGTACATGACTGCAACGCCAACGCCGTTCTTCCTGAAGGTGTTTCTGAGATACTCGTCCCTGTGGGAGAACATAAAGTGCAGGCCGTACCTCCAGTTGCCCTCGGAAACGTTTCCCTCTATACGGCTGTCTTCCACGAACTCAAAGTATATCCCGTCCCTGTGGCCGGTTATGTAGTTATCCTTTATCCTCACCCTCTTGCAGTGCCATAGGTGTATCCCGTTGCCAGAATAGGCCTCTCCGACTCTGAAGGGACCCCTTATCACGTTTCCCTCCACCACGCAGTCCTTCACGTTGGCGAGATAGACAGCCCAGAAGTTGTTCTCCAAGACGTTGTCCTCTATCCTGCAGCCGTGGGTGTTCTCCACCTTCACCCCGGCTATGTCTTCAAGCTCGCTCCTGCCGGAGTTCACTATCTTAAAACCCTTAAGGACTACGTTCGGCGCGGTTATCCTTACCACCTCGTACTTGCCCTCCCCGTCAAGCACGGGCTTATCTATCCCCAATAGCTTCACACTCTTACTTATCTCTATCGTTCCCTCCCTGTAGGTGCCCCCGCGAACCCTTATCGTATCTCCCGCACGCGCCAGCTCTATCGCTCTCTTTACGCTACCGATGGGACAACCTTTACACACCTCTATCTCTTTAGAGAAGGAAAAGATAAAGATTGTAAGAAGAGATAAGCTCAGGTAGAGGAGCCGATTCTCCCTTGCCATTTTTCCTTAACATAGTTTACAACCTCTTCCCAGCCCATTACCTTGCCCCCGAAGTGTCTGAAAGCCTCCTTTAGCTCCTCCTCATTGGCAAAGGCGGAGATGTTCAGTCCCATCGGACTGCGCAAACCCTCGCTGACCAGAAACTTGACCTTCTCTAACCTTACGAGGCGTTTGCTGGGAAAGTCCGCAACCCAGACGGCCGCCAATTCCTCTTTCTTGAGTTTGTTCTTGAGCAGGTATGCCACCATGCACTCTATAGAGTCAAACTTATATACCTTTCCCTTCTTCGTCTTGATTTCCGCCGAGAATCCCGCATCGGCCACTATCATGAGGCAGAAGGCGCAGGAATCCTTACCGTAGTTTATCGGCTCGGGCTTGAGCGTGCCTTCGCAGGATAAGGTTAAAAGAAAGAGGAGCCAGAGAGCGAAGTGCACCACGGCTCTCATGTCTTGGCTTCCGTAAACTCGGTTTTGTGGCCACCCAAAGAACTGAGCATCAAGGCCGCCAGCCCCAGAATCAGAGAGGCAAGGGCTATATAAGTCCCCTCGGCGGGGAAGGAGCAGGCCTTCATGTTGAGCAGGGTCTTACACCCTATCAAGGGCGGCTGGTAGGCCAAGCCTGGTATCTTCAAGGGGGCGTTGGGGTCCAAGTTATGTCCGTAGTCGTACTCCCACCTGTAGAAGTCCAACAGGCCCAAGATACCGAACACAACAAAGAGGCCGACCCACAGGAGCAATAACTTTCTGCTTCCTGTGGCCGCACCCGCAAGGCCGAGCAGAACGAAGAAGCCGAACACAAAGGGCATAACCTTGAGTTCAGGAATCTTTTCCGGCTCTATGTACTTCATTCCTATGTAGTGGTTCAACAGGTTTATGTTGTAAAGGTCGTGGGGATTCTCGCCGGTTATGTCGTTTACCCATATGAGCATACCCAGCCCTTCGGGATACTGGGGCGCTTCAAGGGTTATCTTCCACAGGGGCTTGAAGAACACACCTAAAAGCAAAAGAGCGGCGAGGGCTAAAAGCCCCCGTGAGATTGCGTTCATCTTAAAACCTCCATCAGCCGGCACACTTCTTCTTGTCTCCGGTCCACCAGCAGGTCTTTACGTTGGCATCTTTGGGAGACACCCTTATGTATCCCTGCATCTCCTGGTGGAGTGCCGAGCAGAAGTCGGTGCAGTAGAAGGGATACACGCCTGGCTTTTCGGGCTTCCACTTTAGGGTCAAGGTCTCACCGGGCATGATTAGTATGTTGGCGTTCTGAGCACCGAACATGGAAAATCCGTGGGGTATGTCCCAGTCCTGCTCTATGTTGGTAACGTGGAAGTAAACGGTGTCGCCCACCTTTATACCCTCTATGTTGTCGGGGGTGAAGTGGGACCTTATGGCGGTCATGTATATGTGAACTTCGTTGCCCTTTCTGACCACACCCTTCTGAATGGCCTCATCTTCAGACTTTACGGCGTGAGGGTGCTTGTTCTTGGCAAGCTCGTATATCTTCTTCTGGTGTTTCTTGACCAGGTCGGCGGGTATCATCTGGGCGTAGTGGGGCTCTCCGTGGGTGGGGAAGTCCAGCAGCATCTTCATCTTCTTGCCCGTTATGTCTATCAGCTGCGCGGCGTGGGGTAGTTCGGGACCCGTGGGAAGGTATCTATCCTTGGTTATCTTGTTCATGGCTATCAGGTACTTACCCCAGGGCTTGGCAGAGTCTCCGCCGGGTATTACCAAGTGCCCTATGGAGTAGTAAACGGGAATCCTGTCTAAGACCTTACACTCCTTAGGAGAGTATTTGACCACCTCGGAAGATATGAAGCAGGAGACGTAAGCGTTGCCCTTGTCGTCAAACTCCGTATGCAGGGGACCCAGGCAGATGTTCTTAACCTCGCAGTGGTTGACGGCCTCGTACTTAAGTATGGGAATGCCTTCCACCTCTCCGGCGAACTGCTTGTTCTTGATTGCCTCCTGCATCTTGGTGAAGGAGTGTATGGGTTGATTCACCGAGAGCTTTCCGCCTCCTATTATGTACTCGCCGTCGGGAGAGACGTCAACTCCGTGGGGGGATTTGGGTGTTGGCAAGTAGTAGGCCACTCCCGGACAATCCTTTGGCAGAAGCACCGTAACGCTGGTTCTCTTCTCGGACTTGGCTATGCCCGTGGCCGGGTCAACGTAGTTGTGATAGTAAAGGGTCTTGACCTTCTTGCCCTTGCCTTCGGACAGGCACTGCTCCGCCCTCTTCCAGTTGACCGCGAGGATAAAGTCCTTGTCCTTCTTAGAGGCGTTGATTTCCAATAGGGTGTGCGCCTGCTCCGTGTTGTAGCTGGTAAAGAAACACCAGCCGTGGGACTTACCTTTACCGCAGTGGGCCAAATCGTAGTCGTAGCCTGGGACGAGGAGTTGGAAGGCTATGTCCATTCTGTTGTTCTTCTCGCCCTCGGAGTTATCCACCTTGACGAAGGTTATGGTTCCCTTAGCCCACTTCTTATACTCGGCTATGGGATAGTCCTTCTGGGGCACGGGCACGCTGAACCTCGTTCCGGCCACCACGTACTCGGTGTTCTGGGTGATGAAGGAAGAGGGGTGGTTGCCCGCCGAGTTGGGAATCTCTATTATCTCTACGGTCTTGAACTCTGAGAGGTCTATCCTCGCCACCCTCGGCGTGTTGTTGGCGTTTATAAATAGCCATCTACCGTCGGGAACGCCGTTGGTCTGAGACAGCTCCGGGTGGTGTGAGTCGTCCCACGGAAGGAAGCCGTGAGAGGTCATGAGAAGGCCTTTGGTCTCCTCCGAGTATCCGTAGCCGTTCTCAGGGTTAACGGAAAAAACTGGGATAGTTCTGAGGTTTCTGCCCGAAGGAACGCCGTGAACACCTACCTGTCCGTTAAATCCTCCGGAAAAGAAGACGTAAAACTCGTCATGCTGTCCCGACGGCACGTAGACCCTCTTTGCCGCCTCCTCCCACTCTTTGCTCATGTGCTTGGTCTGGGAAAAGACCATACCGAGCCCGGCCAAGGCCATGAGAGCTAAGGCAGCCCTTTTTACACGTCCTCCCTTCATGATTCACCTCCTAATTCCCTCTATTCAAGGGAAAGAATCCACTTGGCTATCTTTGCTGCCTCCTCTTTGGATACCGCCTGCCTGGGCATGTAAAAGGCGGTTATCTTAATTCCGTATTTATTTGCAAGCCCCTGCCACTTGCCCACGCTCCCGCCGGTTATGCTCTGCACCAAGGTATCGGCAGCGCCCTTTTTGTCCTTGTACTCCTTGGCTATAACCTTAAAAGACGGTCCCACCTTGCTCTTCTCAACGTCATGGCAAGATAAGCAGCCCTTCTGCTTTAGCAGGGAGTTCACGTCTCCGGAGATGGAAACTCCCAGCGATAAGAAAAGGAAACTCAACGCAAATAAAGATATTCGCATATTAGAACCTCCTTATGAATACCTAAGAATTATTTTATGATTAGTATCATGTATTGTCAATACTTTATCTATTAATCATGAATCTACTTTGATGCCTTCTTTCTCTCCATGACTATCTTGGCCACCTGTGCCGCCTTTGTGGGGTCCATGGCAGCGAGTATCTGTCCCGCCTGTCTCTCTTTAAGCTGAAGAAGTATCTCGGCCGCCACCTGAGGCTCAAGGTTGTTGAGTATGGCTCCAGCCTCGTCGGAAGGGGTTTTGCTGATAACCTTTATAAGCTTGTTCACCTTCTCCTGCTGCTCCTGGGTTAAGGGTTTTGCCTTCAGAGCTTCCAGCTTCTTCCTCTCTTCAATTATCCTTTTTAGCTTTTGGTCTATGTCGCTCAGCAGTGTCTTGATTCTCTCTTCCTTCTTTTTTTCCTCGTCGCTGAGCATCTTCTTTTGCAGAGCACTTTGAGCAGAAACCGGAAGGCTCAGTGCGAGGATAAGAACCAAGAACCTCTTTATCATAAACAGGAAGTTGTGCTCCATAAACTCCCTCTTTACCGATTTCTGATACTCCTCGTAGCGGAGCTTATCCTTGTATATCTCTAAGGATTTTGTCTCCCTTTTGGCCTCCCTCAGTAGGTCTTCCGACTTGGTCTCTGCCTCCTGAAGCTCCCTTAACTTCTGCCTGAGCTGCTGAATTCTGCCTATCAAAGCCTTCTGTCTGTGAATGAGCTTCTCGGGCTCTTCGGAGTTAGGTATTTCTAAGTTTAGCCTCATAACTTCCCTGTCCAGCCTCTTTATCTCATCCTCCACTCTCTCTATCTGACTTCTTACCTCAAAGAGCTCTTTGGCCTTTTCCCTCTCTTCAAGGCTCTTTACTCTGAGTATCCTGTTAACCTTCATCTTTGATATATTTTAGGATTTTCAGCATATCCTCCTTCGTGT
>JALWEG010000061.1:0-63921 GCA_027014155.1 Aquificaceae bacterium | reverse complement strand
CCTTCGTGTTCATGTTCAGCAGAGAGATAAGGTTCGGGTCCAACGGTGCTATATCGCTTTCTATGACCTCCTTAAACCCCACCCGACGAAGGAATCCCTTCAGGCTCGTATGTCCCGCGTCCATGTAGTCCTCAAGGGCATCAAGTAAAGACGTGGAATAGACGCAGAAGGTAGGGTAGAGCTTGGCCTTTACGCTCAAAACGGTTATGGGCGGCTCGTAGGAGCTGACCAAGAACTCTATAACGGAAGGTTTAACGAGGGGCATGTCCCCGGCCAGCAGGAGAAAGCTGTCTTCATCGCAGTGCCTCATGGCGGTGTATAAACCTACCAGGGGAGTTTGCATCTGCAAAAGGTCTTCCACCACACCTATGCCTTGAAGATTTTTAAACTTATCCGAGTCCTTAGCAACCAGATAAGGCTCAAGACCCGCTCGGATTACGGCCTCCAGTGTGCGTTCTACGGTAGTTTTACCCTTTAATTTGTAAAGGAGCTTATCCTCTCCAAACCGGCGACTCTGTCCCCCCGCCAATACATAACATCTCATCAATCTTTAATATAGACTTTGGCGCCGTTCTCAAGGGTTATGATTCGTGTAAACTCACTACTTGTACCCTTAACCTTCTCCCTTTCGTAGGTGGGTAGATACACGTAGGTACCCGCGGGTATAACGCTGCCCTTTATGTGGAGATTGGAATCCCTGAAGGCACTCTCCGATACGCCGTGGCTTCGGACAAACTCGCGCACGCTGGTCCTCTTCTTTACCAGAAGCCTTTTCATTCCCATGTCCCACGGCTCTAAACTTAGGCCGTACTTGGAAGGGTTGCGGGCTATCAGCAAGACGGCAAAGAAGGAGGGTACGTAGTTCTTGGTTTCCTTGGGTAGCCTGTTCTGGTTGAGCCAGAAGTCCCTACCGTCGGTTCGCCTTTGAACACAGCCCTCCCCGCAGTTGTAGGCCGCCAGAGCCAGCTCCCAGTTCCCGAACATCTGATATAGGTCTCTGAGATACTTGGCCGCGGCGTGGGTGGACTTTAGCACATCAAAACGCTCGTCCACCAAGGAATTAATCTTCAGACCGTACCTCTTTGCGGTGGAGGGTATAAACTGCCATATTCCTGCCGCCCCGGAACGGGACACGGCAAAGGGATTAAAGCTGCTCTCTACCACCGGCAGCAGGAGCAGCTCTTCCGGAAGACCGTACTTTTTTAAAATAGGTGCTATGTAAGGCTCGTAGAGCTTGGCTCTCCTCAGAGCGGCCTCTAAGCTCTTCTTCCTTCTTAGGTAAAACCTGATGAACCTCTTTATCTCTTCCCTGTCGGGGACCTCTATCCCGAACTTCTTGGCCTCTTTAAGTATGTATCTTTTTTCCTCCTCTGAGAAGTAAAACTTTCCCTTCTTGACGACCTCAACTTGAGCCTCTGGCATCACCGCCTCTTTAACTGCCGGTGTGCAGGAGCCGAGTAGCAGAAGGAATCCCAGATAGATTAGTTTTGTGCCCCTCATCTTTCTATAAGGATACTACACAAGGCACCACAATCAAACCGCCGTATGCCTTATGAGCAGTATCCCCCCCATAGAGAGAATCAGTCCGGCTATGGTCATGTAGGAAAACTTTGAGGGTTTTATGCCCTTCACTATGTTCAGATGAGCCATCACCGCATAGTAAAGCCACAGCACGAGGGTGAATATGAGCTTGGGGTCGTTAATCCAGTGTCTTCCAAGAAAGTCCTTAGTCCATAGGCTACCGAAAATCAAAGTGAGGGTCAGAAAGATGAAGCTCAGGTTCACGGAAATCCTTTCCGTCTTTTTCAAGATGTTGAGAGGTAAAAATATGGAAGAGACGCGTTTGTGCTTGAGCCTCTGCTCTATGAAAATCTTTAGGAAGGAGGTTATGCCACCCAGTATTATAAAGGCGTAGGAGCCCGCGGCCGATACCAGATGCAGTATAAAGAGGGGGTGGCCAAAGCCGCTTTTGGTGGCGGGCAGACCCAGAAGGGTTGTTAGAAAGCCTACGAAGGTTATCAGAAACCCGAAGTCTTCAACCCGCCTCTTGAGCACGGTAAGCATTATCAAGAACACTCCCATTAGGAAGTTGCCTATCAGCGCTGCGGTCCCGTGAAAGTCCCCCACCGGAAAGCTCCCGACACGGAAGTAGCTAATGAGCAGATAAACTATATAACTGGCCAAAGCCGAACCGGTTAGAGCCTGAAGTATAGGCCTCTTTCCTACACCCTTAAAGGTTTTCAAGAAGAAGGCAACCGAGGCGAGCAGGTAGAGAAAGGCGCTCAAACCCAAAAACAGCATTTGATTGATATATTTTATCCACAATTGGTTTAAAATACTTCCGCTATGAAAGAGTTCTGGGTCTGGGTAGAGCCTTACGACAAGAAGCTGATAACCACCGCCTTGGAGTCCGGTGCCACCGCCGTGGTGATTCCCCAAGAGGGGAAGGCACAGGAGGTCAAAAAGCTCGGCAGGATAAGCGTAATCGCCCCCGACTCCCAACCTAAGCTGGGAGAGGAGGTGGTCTATATCCTCATAGAGGGTAAAGAGGAAGAGGAGAAGGCTGCGGCCTACCCGCCTCACGTTAAGGTTATCGTGGAAACCACCGATTGGACGGTAATACCCCTTGAGAACCTGATAGCCCAGAGAGAAGAACTCTACGCGGTGGTCAAAAACGCCCACGAGGCAGAGGTAGCCCTGCAGACCCTTGAAAAGGGAGTAAAAGGTATAGTCCTGAAGACCGACGACATAAACGAGATAAAGAGGGTAGCTAAGGTTATGGAGGAGGGAGAGGAAAGGCTAAACTTGGTTGAGGTTGAGATTACGAAGGTTCTTCCCTTAGGTCTGGGAGACAGGGTTTGTGTGGACACGGTCTCTCTCCTCAGGCGCGGTGAGGGTATGCTGGTGGGAAACTCCTCCGGCGGTATGTTCTTAGTCCACGCCGAGACCGAAGAAAACCCCTACGTGGCCGCGAGACCTTTCAGGGTTAACGCGGGAGCCGTTCACATGTATATAAGAACCCCCAACAACAAGACGAAGTACCTGTGTGAGCTAAACGCCGGAGACAGGGTTATGGCCTACGACTATACCGGAAAGGGACGCACCGTTTACGTGGGACGCTCAAAGGTGGAGAGGCGCCCTATGCTTCTCATAGAGGCCAGGCACGAAGGTAAAAAGCTCAGCTGCATACTCCAGAATGCGGAAACTATAAGGCTAACAAAACCCGATGGAACACCCATATCGGTGGCGGAAATCAAAGAGGGGGACGTAGTCCTCGGATACATAGAGGAGGCCGGACGCCACTTCGGCATGAAGGTAGAAGAGAGCATCATAGAAAAATAAGAAAAATAACAAAGCTCACCTCAAGGTATATAATTTAAATCAGTATGGGGGACATATACGCCTTCGGACTTAACTTTAAAACCGCCCCCGTAGAGCTGAGGGAGAGGCTCGCCTGCAAGGAAGAAGAGCTTTACCACATACTCCCCCTCCTGAAAGAGTCCTCTGGAGTCCAAGAGCTGTGCCTTCTGTCCACCTGCAACAGGGTTGAGCTTTACGCCTTCTCAGAGAAAGAGGGGGACGTAAGAGCCTTGATTGATACCTTCGGAGAGATGAAAGGTTTAAGAAAGGGTAGCCTGGATAAACAGAGCTTCCTGCTGAAAAACGATAAGGCCGTGTTCCACATATTCAAGGTTGCGGCCAGCTTGGACTCTATGGTGGTGGGCGAGCCACAAATCGTCTCCCAGTTTAAAAGCTCCTTCCGCATCGCCAAGGAGCTGGGAACTACCGGAAAGATTCTCAACAGGGTGTTTGATAAGGCTCTGAGAACTTCCAAGAGGGTCAGAACGGAGACTGGCATAAGCAGGAACGCAGTATCCATAAGCTACGCGGCCGTAGAACTCGCCAAGAGGATATTCGGAGATATAAAAAAGGCAAGGGTTCTTCTGGTAGGTGCCGGGGAGATGGGTGAGCTGGCGGCCAATTATCTAAAGAGGCTGGGGGCCAAGCTCTACATAACCAACAGAACCTACGAAAAAGCTCTAAAACTCGCCCAGAACCTTGAGGGCAACGCTCTACGCTTTGAGGAGATGTCCGATTACTTGGTTGACATGGACATCGTGCTGGTATCCACCGGTGCGAGGCATCACCTCTTGACATCGGAACTGATGGAAGATGTCATGAAGAGGCGCTCCTACGAGCCCATGTTTATCATAGATATATCCGTTCCACGGAACGTAGAGCCGGCGGTAGGTCAGATAGAGGAGGTATTCCTCTACGATATAGACGACCTCAAACAGGTGGTAGAGAGCAACCTAAGGGATAGGAAGAGGGAGGCGCAAAAGGGAGAAATAATAGTTTGGGATGAGGTTAATAAGTTTATGAGGTGGTTTGAGGGACTTAAGGTAGAACCCGTCATACTGAAAATCAAGGACAGCGTCAGAGAACACGAAAGGGAAAGTCCGTATCTGAGAAGGGTTCTATTCAAAGCCTTTAAGGAAATCAAAAGAAACCCGGAAATCGCACCTCTTATGCTTAAAATATTCTCCGAGGAGGTTAAAGGTAATGTCCATAGAAGAGAAGAGCTATCCCATGTCTATAACAGAGCTGATGGAGCTTGAAGCCGAGAACGCTATAAGAGCTTACATTCTCATAAAAGCGGACCCCAGAGAGATACCCAGCATAATGCTCGCCCTGTCCACCTTTGAGGGCGTTAAGACGGCCGACGTGGTAACAGGACCTTACGACATAATAGTCTTCTGCGAACTTCCCAACCAAGACGAGCTGGGAAGGCTGGTGATAAACAAGATACACTCCCTTGAGGGTGTAAAGGAAGCCCTAACCTGCGTGGTGGTCAGGATATGAACTACCCCAAAGTGATAGAGGAAAAAGACAGAATAATAGTCATATATTCCGACGAAGAGGCAGTATCCCAAGAGGAGGACGACGGGATAATCCTCTTCCTATCAAGGAAGGGGGACATAGTGAAAATCATTATTCCGAAAGATGAAGAGCATAATCTCCTCTTCCTCTGATTCCTACGTTATAGAAGGGGGTGCGAGGCTCAAAGGTAGGGTCAGGATATCGGGCTCTAAGAATTCCTCTTTACCCATACTCTTTGCCACTTTGCTGACCCGTGAACCCTGCTCGGTGGAAGGAGTGCCGGAGCTTTTAGACATAACCAACGCTCTCAGCCTCCTGAGGCACTTAGGCACGGAAAGCTACAGGGTGAGCGAAAGCGTTTACCTTAGCTCGGAGAGACTCGTCAGTTATGAAGCTCCCCACGAGATAGTCCGTAAGATGAGGGCTTCCATACTGAGTATGGGACCGCTGCTGGCGAGATTTAAGAGGGCGGTGGTATCCATGCCGGGGGGCTGCTCCATAGGACTCCGTCCCGTTGACCAGCACGTAAAGCTCTTTGAAAAGGCCGGCGCGGACGTAAGCGTAAGACACGGCTACATACATCTCAGCGCAAAGAGCCTAAAACCTGTAGAGTTTGACTTTGACATAATAACCGTTACCGGCACGGAGAACGCCCTCTTGCTCCTTAGTGCCGTGGAAGGAAGAAGCATTCTCAGGAACGTTGCCATAGAGCCTGAAGTTTTGGACCTGATAGAGGTCTTGAAAAAAATGGGTGCTCGTATAGAGCTTTCCGACAGAACCCTTGAGATAGAGGGCACTCCCTTTTTGAGGGGCTTTCACCATAAGGTCATACCGGACAGAATAGAGGCGGGAACCTTCATGGTAGCCTCTCTCATGACGGACGGAGACATTACCTTAGAGAACGTAAATCTGGAACACTTAGCTTCCGTGTGTTCCAAGCTTTCCGAGTGCGGAGCCGGTATAGAGGAACTCCCCGACGGCAGCGTGAGGGTCTTCAGGTCAAGCTCAGAGATTTACCCTACCAACGTGAACACTCAAGAGTATCCGGGCTTTCCCACCGATATGCAGGCCCAATTCATGAGCTTACTGTCTGTAGCTCGCGGCACCTCCGAGATAACGGAAAACATCTTTGAGAACAGATTCCAGCATGCCGCAGAGCTGACGAGAATGGGAGCCAACATCAGCATACACGGCAAGACCGCCGTCGTTAGGGGAGTAGAAAGGCTCTACGGCACCGAGGTGTTCTCAACAGACCTGAGGGCCTCCGCCAGCTTGGTCCTCGCAGGTCTGATAGCCGAGGGAACTACCGTAATAAGGGATATATACCACTTGGACAGAGGGTACGAACGGATAGACGAGAAACTCAGAAGCCTTGGAGCCTCAATCCAAAGGCTCCAAGGTGAAGGGATTTAGGCGATTTTAACCTTTGCCTCTTTGGATACCTTCTCCTTAGGAATCCTGACCTCTAACACGCCGTCCTTATACTCGGCCTTGGCCTTCTCCGCCTTGACGTCCACCGGCAGGGGAACGACCCTCTCTATCCTTCCGTAGAACCTCTCCACCCTATGAACGTTCTCCGTTTTCTCTTCCCTTTCCTCTTTCCTTTCGGCCTTTATGTGGACGGCGTTCTCTTTGATGGTTACGTCTATGTCCTCCTTCTTGACACCGGGAAGCTCGGCCTTTATGACCACCTCGCCGTCCGTCTCATAAATATCAACCGGCGGTGCCAGTATCTTTTCTCCGTTGCCTGCCGGCACCATCTCCTCCAAGAGCTTATCAAACTCTCTCCTAATTCTATCCAGCTCCGCAAAGGGGCTCCATACCGCCAATCCTCTTCTCATCTTAACCACCTCCTTTATAGTTTTTTCTATAAATTATATTAGTCCGTTATTATCAAGTTGTCAAGAGGAAATTAACGGTAGCGATGCGAGGTAGTTTGCAAAATACCCGGATTCCTTACCTCTTAACCCACGTTATAGGACCGTAGTATATTTCGGAAGCGCTCTGGCCTATGGCCTCGGATAGAGATGGATGAGAGTACATGTTTTTGGAGAGGAATTCCACGTCCTTGCCGTCTCTTATCAGGTGCACGACCTGGTGTATAAGCTCCCCGGCGTACGGTCCTATTATGTGGCACCCAAGAACCTCACCGGTATCTTCATCGGCCACTATTCTAACGAAGCCCTCGTTCTCCCCGTCATCCATAGCCTTCGGATTGGTGGTAAAAGAGGTGGTTCCCACGCTAACTTCGTAGTCCAAATCCTCCGCTTGGTCCTCCGTCAGTCCCACAGAGGCAACCTCTACGGCCGAGTAGATTATCTTGGGAATTATCCTCTCGTTTCTTTTCAGGTCTTGACCTCCCAGCATGTGGTTCACCGCTATCTTACCTTCGTACATGGCCTTGTGAGCGAGCATAAGGGGTGAGGTGATGTCGCCGCAGGCGTATATGTTTTCAACAGAGGTCTGAGCAAAGTCGTTTACCTTCACAAAGCCCTTATCATTTACCTCAACGCCCACTTCCTTCAGTCCGAGATTATCGGTGTTCGGTCTCCTTCCTACGGCCAGCAGGATAAAGTCCGCTATAACCTCCGTTCCGTCTGTAAGGCTTACCTTCACACCCTCGGGAACGGATTCCCAGGACTCCACCGAGGTCTTGGTCCTTATATCTACACCCAACTTCTTGAGCTTCCTGCCCAAAAATCGTGCGGAATCCTCCGGTATATCGTCCGAGGGCAGAACCCTATCTTTGAGCTCCACCAAGATAACATCGGAGCCGTAGCTCTTGAATATGTATGCAAACTCAACCCCTACCGCACCTCCTCCCACTATGAGTACCCTTTTCGGAAAGTCTTCTATCTCCCAAATCTGGTCTGTATCAAGGACGTGCTTGCCGTCGGGCTGTAAATCGCCCACCGCCGCCGGGTGAGAACCGGTTGCAAGAAGCACGTACTTGGCCTTTAGGGTCTCGTTGGCACCCTCAACGTATATAGTATTTCTATCCCTTAGCACACCCCTGCCGTATATTATGGGAAGCTTTATATGTTGAGCGAACTTCTTGAAGTTCTCCCTAATGGTTATTACAACATCGTCCCTACCCTCCCTCAGTCTTTGGTAATTGAGAACGTATCCCTGAGGCGTTATCCCGTAGCGGGGCATCACCTTAAACCTGTCCACCAAAAATGCACCGTATCTCATATACTTGGAAGGAATACAGCCTTTATTTAGGCAATTACCCCCAACGCTCGCGGGATTCAACTCAACGAGAGCGGTCTTCATACCTCTCCTGACCGCGTAAAGAGCCGCTTCGTAGCCTCCGCTTCCTGCACCCAGAATTACGAGGTCAAACTCCATAAAAATCCTCCTGAGTTATTCCAATTTAAGTTTATTATTATATAAACATAACTTAAATGAATATGAAGCCAGCCGCCACCCCATCTGTAAGAGCGAGTGTGGAGAGGAAAAATGACCGAGGACGGTTCACGCACCCACAAGCTCTTCTTCCCTGACCACCTCCTCGGGGTGGGCAATCCTACCCAGGACGGCACTTGCGGCCACCACCGCCGGGTTGGCCAAGTAGGATTCGGACTTGGGGTGCCCCATTCTACCGGGGAAGTTTCTATTGGACGTGGATATACACCTCTCACCCTGGGCCAGGACTCCCATGTGCCCGCCCAAACAGGGACCACAGGTAGAGGTTGAAACGGCACAACCGGCCTCCATAAATATGTCTATCAAGCCCTCCTTCATGGCTTGCATGTAAACGCCCTTGGAAGCAGGTATCACGATGCACCTAACGTTGGGGTGAACCTTGCGACCCTTGAGAATCTTTGCGGCAATCCTCAGGTCCTCAATCCTCCCGTTGGTGCACGAGCCTATAAAGGCCTGGTCTATCTCTATATGGGTGGATTCGGATACCGGGTGCACGTTTGAGGGTAGGTAAGGCCACGCCACCAGAGGCTCTATCTTGCTCGCGTCCCACTCGTAGACCGAGTGATACTCCGCATCCGGGTCGCTCTCGTATACCTTCCACTCCCTCTGAGCCCTCTGCTTTACATACTCTATGGTCTTCTCGTCGGGAGCTATTATTCCGCTCTTTCCACCCGCCTCTATGGCCATGTTGGCTATAGTTAGCCTCTGTTCTATAGATAGCTCCCTTATGGTTTCTCCTTCAAACTCCATGGCTCTGTATAGAGCACCGTCAACACCTATCTGGCCTATGGTATGCAGGATAAGGTCTTTGCCACTTACCCAAGGCCTTAGCTTGCCGTAAAAGATAAATTTCATGGACTCGGGAACCCTGAGCCATATCTCTCCCGTGGCCATGGCGTAAGCTATATCGGTGGAACCTACGCCGGTGGCAAAGGCACCTATGCCCCCGTATGTACAGGTGTGCGAATCCGCCCCCACGACGAGGTCTCCGGGAACCACTATGCCCTTTTCCGGCAGTATGGTGTGCTCTATCCCCTCTCCTTCTTCAAAGAAGTACTTTATGCCGTGCTTTCTTACGAACTCCCTTACCAGCTTAGCCTGCTCGGCCGACTTTATATCCTTGGCAGGAACGAAGTGGGACAGCACCAAGGCTATCCTGTTGGGGTCAAAGACCTTATCTATGCCGTGCTTCTCAAGAATCTTTATAGCCAACGGAGCCGTCACGTCGTTGGCCATGGCGAGGTCTATCTTTGCGGTTATGAGGTCCCCCGGACGGACTTCGGACCTTCCCGAGTGAGCCGCAAGAATCTTCTCGGTTATCGTCATACCCATCAGCCAACTACCTCCTTCTTTTCTTCTTCTACGTCAGATTTATCCGATTTTAGCTCCTCCTTTTTGCACTTGTTCTTTACCTCTACGCCGTAAAGCTCCATGGTCTCTACAAGCTCCTCACAGCTTATGGTCTCCTTCTCAAGGAGCTTGTTTACAACGGCCTTCAGAGGTTCCTTGTAGGTCTCTACCATATTTACGGCCTCCGCGTAGGCCTCCGAGAGAATCCTTTTAACTTCCTCGTCTATGTCCTTTAAAAGCTCCTGACTGGTGTCCACCGAGTTGGTCATGCCTCCCAAGAAGGGGTTGGACACCCTCCTTATGGCAACGGGCCCTACCCTGTCGCTCATTCCCCACATGGAGACCATTCTGTAGGCCAGCTCTGTGGCCTTCTGAAGGTCGTTCTCCGCACCGGTGGTTATGCCCTCCTTGCCGTAGAACACCTCTTCCGCGGCTCTTCCGCCCATCAGAACGAGGATTCTGTTTATGAGGTCTTTCTTATCGTATATATGTTTGTCGTCTATGGGAAGCTGTTGGGTCACGCCCAAGGCCATACCTCTGGGAATTATAGATACCTTGTGCACCGGGTCCGCGTTTTCCGTCATTATGCCCATGAGGGCGTGTCCGGCCTCGTGATAGGCGATTTTCTCCTTCTCTTTGGGAGATATGGCCATACCTTTGCGCTCAAGTCCCATAGTGATTCTATCTACGGCCTCCTCTATCTCCTCCATGTGTATCTCTTCTTTACCTTTTCTCGCCGCCAGCAGAGCGGCCTCGTTGAGCAGGTTTTCTAAATCCGCGCCGGTAAACCCGGGAGTGGCTCTGGCCACCACCTCAAGGTCAACGTCCGGAGCCAGCTTCTTATTCTTTGCGTGAACCTTGAGTATCTCGTATCTGCCTTTGACGTCGGGTTTGGGTATGAATATCTGTCTATCAAACCTTCCCGGTCTTAGAAGCGCCGGGTCCAGTATGTCCGGTCTATTGGTGGCGGCAACCACTATTATGCCCTCCGAGGTATCAAAGCCGTCCATCTCAACCAGAAGTTGGTTTAGGGTCTGCTCCCTCTCATCGTGCCCGCCGCCCAAGTTGAGCGCTCCCCTCGCTCTTCCTACGGCGTCTATCTCGTCTATGAAAACTATACAGGGAGCGTACTTTTTTGCCGTCTCAAAGAGGTCTCTAACCCTCGCAGCTCCTACACCTACGAACATCTCCACAAAGTCGGAACCCGAAACCGTTATAAAGGGCACGTGTGCCTCTCCGGCTATAGCCTTGGCCAAAAGGGTCTTACCTACACCGGGTTCTCCGTAAAGCAGAACTCCCTTGGGTGGTCTTCCGCCCAGCTTCTGGAACTTAACCGGGTCCTTTAAGTACTCTATAAGCTCCTTTACCTCTTCCTTTACCTCGTCTATCCCCGCCACCTTCTCAAAGGTGACGTCGGGTTTCTCCTCAACGTAAACCTTGGCCTTGCTCTTACCGAAGGAGAAAGCTCTACCCGCTCCGCCGGGTCCTCCGGCACCGCCGCTCATCTGCCTCATCAGAGCTATCCATATACCTATAAAGAGCAGTATGGGAAGCCAAGATATGAGAAGATTTATGAGCCATCCCGAATTGGTGTCCATGGTGCTGACCTCCACCCTTACTCCCTTTTCCATTATCTTATCTACCACGGTGGAACCCAAAGGTATGGCCGTCTCTATCTTCTGGCCGTCCTGTGTAAAGGCCACTATCCTCTGGCCTATCACCTTCACCTCTCTAACTTTTCCCTCCTCCACCAGTTGCATAAAGCTGTTTAGGGGTGTTTTTGTAGCCGTGTCCCGGCTGTGTTCAAAGACGTTAAAGGCAAGAACCATCGCGCCTATTATCAGTATCCATATAAAAAAGCTCTTCATCATAGTATCAGACAACCTCCTGAGAACTTCCTCAAAGCTCAATTAAAAGATATACTCTCAAGGTGGCTTTTTCAAGGAGTTGTAAAGCTTCACTCCACTTTCAGAACGAACTCTACGGTTGACTTTTCCACCGGGTTGGAAGCCTTCTGGGAACTTATCCTAACGGCATAAACGCTTATGTCTCCCGCGACGGAAGGTTGAATGGCCACCTGCAAGACCGTGGCGGATACGTTATATCCGCTTATAGAGGGTAAAGAGGTTAAGATGCAGTTAGCAGTGCACGAGGAGAGCGTTATATCCCCGCTTACCAAACCCCTTATTACGTAGTCCGCCATACCCTTAGCGGCTTCCAGAGCCGTGGTGTATCTTTTGTGCTTTCCATAGACTTTCTCAGAGTATACTGAATACATCGTGAAAGCTCCTATGGCCGCCAAGGCTATCACGCTTATGAGTATGGTGGTTATCAACACAAAGCCCTTTTCTTTACTCCGTTTCAACCTTCAGACCTCCAAACATACCCGTCGGATTAACTGTAAGCTTGTAAATCTTCCACGAGAAGTTCTCATGGTCGGCGGGCAGTTCCAGACCTACCACGTTGGAAGTCAAAGTCTCGTCAACGCTGAAGGTACCACTCCCCACATACCTGATACCCCTGCCCTTTCCGCTCTCCTGTGCCAATATATAAACGTGTATATTCCTTAGCTTGCTTCTAACGTTGGCGTTGTAATCCGCTACCGTAGAGCCCAAAGAGCTGAGGTCCGCAACCCAACAAATATCCGTTCCGCCGGAGCAATCCACATATCCATCGCCATCCTCGTCCAAATCAAACCTGACCTTGAAGTCCGCCACGCACGAAAGAATGGGACTTCCACTCCCGCCGTTTACCTTTCTCAAGAGGTTGTAGGTATCAGGGTGGCAGTGGGAAGGCAGGTTGCTGTCGGAAAGCTCGTAAATTATGGTTGAGCAAACGTTTGTACCACTATACTCGCATTCGGTAGCACTGCCATCGTAAGGAAAGCCCACATAAATACCGCTTGCAGAAGGACAAGCGGCACCCAACCCCGCATAAGTTTCTGCCGTTATATCCACGTAAACGATACTGCTGGTGCTCAGCGACAGAAGAGGAGTTCCGCCGCTGCACAATTGCCAGCCTATCGTCTCCGAATCCGTGTTGTTGAGCACGGAGCGTATGGTTAAAGAGCGGTCTTCGGGCCCACTACCTTCGTTCCATTCTATTATCTTCGCATCTGCGTCCGCCGCAACACCGTACCCTACATGCTCTAAATCCAATCTAAGAAGCTCAAGACCTATGCTTTTTTCTATATTCAGCTCTATGGACTCAAAGGAAGTTTTCGTCTTCGCCACCACAGAGGTGTAGGTGTAATAAACCGCCAGCATAAGAATAGAAACTATCACGAGGGTTACGAGAAGCTCAATTAAGGAAAACCCCTTTCTCATGGCCTAAGTCCCCCTCCTAGCTATTATGCTGGTAAAGCTGTAGGATATGTTCTTGCCTCCCACCGCCTTTCTATCGGTGCACACCTCAACCGTTACGGTCTTGAAATTGGTATCACTCACCACGTTAATCCTGAGTCCAAAGTTAACGTTGACGTTCCTTATCTTTCTGCTGACTTTACAGTTCGTACCCGTAGAGTTGGGGTCGCACGTAGCTCCGCACCTTGAGCTTATACTGCTGAAGGGTAAATTCCTGAGCTTCTCTATCTCCTCCTGCGCTATCTTCACAGCCTCGTTCTTAATCAAGCTCTGAAGGTTCAATCTGTAGGCGAACAGATAGCCCTGCAGTATGAGTATCAACGTAAGTGAGAACACAATCATGGCAACCAGCACTTCTACAAGCGTGAAGCCTTTATTACCTAACTTCACATGTATCATTGCCATCCCACTTACCTAACCTGACTCTCGTGAGGCTGACGGCGACGCAGTCAAGTTTGGCTTCCGAGTCATAATACAAAGAGTTTTGCGTCGCCGTTCCCCTATCGGATATGGTTATCTCGGAAGAAGCATCTTTCCAGTTCCATTGGCGGTACAGCTCTATGCACTTTTCCGTATTGCCGGTACCCACCTCACAGATACACAGCTCGGAGCCGGAAGATACGGCCGAGCCGGTGCAGTCATCAAACCGGACGTAGAACTCTCTCTTCTCGCTGAAGGCAACCGCCCTGTATCTTTGCAAGAGTCCGTGTATGCTCCGCGCATCTGACTCTATCCTGTAAGTTTCCACCCTGTTTCTTACGGTAAAAACGGAGCCTATCAAGATGGCTATTATCGCAAACACCACCAGAAGCTCTATCAAGCTGAACCCCCTCATTTCTCTATCCATAATAGTATAGTGCCTTTCTTAGTCAAGGCGCTTGAAGGCTGCGCAGGTATTCCGCCCTCTTCGGGAGCCAGGCCTTGTGAATACTCGGTTGCCCGACCGCCTTCTTCGGTGAAATCCGAACCCTTATAACTCGTTATATCACCACCCGTGCGCTGGACTATGTAAATTACGTCGTTGTTCTGCACCGTATAGGCGGGACACCTCGTGGAAGAGACTGCCTCACCCAGAGCACAGTTGAGAGCCCACGCTCTGCTCCTACCTCCGTACCCACAAACGTCGGCCGTAGGTTGAGACGTCACGAAGAAGGCTATATCTCCCAAGGAAGAGGGGTCTGATATATTTCTCTCGGGGAAGTAGGAGCTTGTACTACCATCAAGCTGTATCTTCCAAGCACCTTGAGACATAGTACCGACTTTGTTGCAAGGAACCGAGCCTGCACTGTGAGCCTGGTTTACAGTCGCGGTAGAGCAGTTGTTGTTTTCATCGCATTGGAAGGGAACACCGTAGAGATAGTTAGTCGTATTTCCTACGTCCTCTTTAAAGAAGTATCGTCCCGTACCAAAGAAGAGATACCATCTACCGAAGCACTGAGCGGTCTTTACCTTCGTCGTTATAGGTTCTTTAGCCAGATTGAGCAGGTTGGGGTTGAACTCCCAGTTATTGGGGTCGGAATCGCCGGTCCATATTTTAATCACACCGCCGTGCCACGGAGAGGAATCACTCTGCCTACCTGTGTAGCCCAAGAAGACAAAGTCCGTCTGTCCGTCTCCGTTCACATCAAGGCCCTCGGTAAACAATCTGCCTCCAAAGCTATTCCTAAACTCGCTTCCCATATCCTTCTTAAGGACAACGTTCCCATCGGCAAGGTTCAAGACGAATATGTGCAACTTCTGATTGGAAAATCCTTTATGGTCGGTGGGTCCAGAAGCGAAAATCACGAAATAGTTCCAATCTCCCAACGATTGCCTTTTCACTATAGCGGGTCCGGAGAAGGAAAACCCGAGGTCTTTATCGGTAAACTCCCAGAGAAACTGGGGAGATGTGGGATTGGTTATATCAAGAGCGTAGTATGCGGACAACCCGAAGCATTCACCCAGGTTAGGACAGGTATCCTTTGGCGGATTTACGGTTGAGGAGTTTATACATCCTCCACCCAACCTCATACCGCCTATTAGAACAAGCTCTTCGGTTCCGTCGTTGTCGTAATCCGCTTTAAATATGAAGGGACTCAGGTCGTGTATGTAGAGGTGGCAGTATTCGGGGTCGGCGAGGAACCTAAGATACGGCAGTGCGTTTTTGGGGATAAAGCCCCAAAGCTCTTTACCCAAATTCGTCCCGGTAAGTTCGGCAAGATAGTCCTTGGAGGAAGGCTTCTCCAGCTTCCCAACCTTGAAGGCGTGCAGTATTCCGTCATTGGAAGCGGTAAACACCACCGAGTAATCGTTGTACTTTACGAGCCTCGGCGTTGAGTATATTATGTCTCCGAGCTTCCACGTATTTCCGCTGTTATCCACAACCCTGCTTCTACATCCGCTTATATCCTGTCCTTTTACGTAGTTTATCAGAGATATGTAGTCTATCTGTCCCCCGCTCTTTACAAGACAATTGGGGAAGAAATCGGAATCCGTACCCAAGAAATGCTGTATTTGGGATAGGTTAGCCGTGTTGAACTCCACCAAGGTGTTATCCTGGCCTACAGTATAGAGAGTTCTATCCGAGGGACTTCTATTCTTAAGCTCCTCTCCGGCCTCCCACAGATATTTCAAGTCCTCAAGCTTATCCGTAAAGGAGCAGCTGGAGGTTGGCTTTCCGTCGCTGTCAGAGGCGCATATATCTATCCTGAGCTTACCCGTAGTGCCGCTTATCTTAAACTGCAGTATCTTATCGTCCAATATCCCGAGCTTCTTATCTGCGTTTGTGTCCTCTCTGATGTTCTGTGCTTTAACAGTGTTCAGGAACCAGTAAGAGAAGAGCTCCCCAATCCACTTTACCCTGTATTCGTTTGAGCCGTCTGCAAAGGTCTTCTGCGGATAGAATACCGCCTGCGTCAACAATGCACCGGCCTTATCCTTCTCAGATAGCATAGACACCGAACTGCCAGATGCCACCTCATCAAGGATTTTTCTAAACACCTTCTCTAAAGCGTTTTTAACCTTCTCTGGGTCCTCTCCGGAAGCGAACGTATCCGGCAAAGCGTCATAATCCGCATCCCACTCCTCTCTACAAGAAGCATAAGTTGGTTTTGTTATATCTTGTATAGGATCTTTGGAATACACCAATCCGCTGTAAGCGCACGGCCACTCACTGCTGTCCCTGTTCTCGTATCCGCCGAATATGGCTAAGTGTTGAACCGCGTTCTTTCCCGGTCCATCATCTAAGAACAGCGCTATTGAGTACAGTTTTGCGTTCTGATTTCCATTCAACGAACTGACCAAGTCCGCAGTTCCACCCTTCCACATGTTATACGCTTCTCCAATAGGGTCTCCTCCGGTATTCCATTCTCCGTCAGTAAGCAAAATGGCGAAGTTTTTAGCACAGGACACCGTTACTACACCGCTGTCTATCTCAAACTTATACGGGTCGGTGGAGCTATTTATAGGAAAGCCACCATGCGAGCCATTTTCCCTTGAGAAATACCTCTTAGTATCCTTAAGAGCATACTTTGTAGGGGTAGCACCGTACATGCTTTTCGTGTTGATGGCATATATCAGTGAGTCGTAGTCGTAGTCGGGTTTAACCCTTTTAGTTATGGACGAATTTTGGAAGAAGTAAGCTCCTATCCTCGGCCTCTTCTTTAGCCTCTGGATTTTCTGTAAAATACCTTCCACCTGGTCGGTCTCCGGGTTATAACTGGTCACATCCTTGTAGTATATGGCCTGTCCGTAATAGAACCTAACAACCTTAGCGGAACCACCGTGCGGCCTGCTTACCGTCTCAACATACCCTCCGGTTAAGACCCACCTTATAACATCTACCCGCTTCATTCGCAGGTAGTTCAGATAGTTGCCGCTTGTTGCCCATACGCCTGACACCTTCTTGTACTTCTTATAAGGCTTTGACACATTACTCTTTACGATTTTCCAGTACTTTGTATCAAACCAGCTGGGTTGGCACGAAGTTTGATAATTGTAGTAATAGCCATGAGACGCATTCCAGCATGCGTAGTAGGCGTCATGCTTGAATATACCTTTGTATATCTTATTTTTATTATAACTTCCCTTATAAGCATCGCTTTTCATACTTCCGCTGGAGTCAATAACGAGCATAACGTTGGCGTAGGTGTCTTTCTGTAAGAAAGGTGGAATCACGCAGTAAGCATCTCTTGCCTCATTGAGATTCTCAGGCGGAGCACCGAATAGGTTAAAGCTTATCAAAACAAAGGTCGTTATCAACAAGCTCAAATGTCTCATGGCTAATACCTCCTACTTACGCACAACACAGGCTCTTCCGGTTTTCGGGTCTATAAACAGTCTTACGTAATCCCCCTCTTTCAGACACGGTTTTTTAGGACACATATTCTTCAGCAAAATTGTAAAAGGTTTCCCATTTTCATAGGTTCCCACGTAAGAGTATCCGTTTTCCACCTTTACCACTTCTCCCTCGTGATAGTGAAAGCTCTCGGCCAAGTCAGAAGAGACAAACTCCTCGTACTTGCAAGGGAAAAAGCTCTCCACTTTAATCTCACCGGGAAAGGCAACCCCCGTTCCTATAAAGGCCAAAGCTGCCACCAAAATCGCACTCCTCATATCACAACCCCCTCTTACTTACGCTTCACTATATACCTTAATCCCCTTTCGTGAAAATTTTGTGAAAATATACCCAAATGAAGTTTGAAACCAAGATTATGCTGGTCTTCACCTCAATCCTCGTGATAGGCTTCTCCGCAATAAATCTGGTCTCTCTGCTCTTTTACAAAGTCCTGCTGGAGGAAAGCCTCTACAGAGAAGGAGTCATGCACAGAAACCTGAGCGCCTTCATAAAGTCCTACAGATTCCCGGATTACATCAAGGTCTCGGACAAAAAAGCCGAGGGATTCGTAGAGGTGGGCACAACCGGAGGTAAGTTCGTTCTGGTCAAAGAGGACTACATCAAAGACAAGCTGCTGAGGTTCATATCCCTGCTCTTCCTCTGGGAGATAGCTCTGGTGCTCTCTTTGAACTACATACTTTACCTATCCATAATCAGGTATATAAAGAAAAAGAGGGAGTTTGAGAGGCTCTTTGAGGTCATAACCCTGAGCCTCTCTCACAAGATGGGGAACTTCCTGTCCACGCAAAAGCTAAATCTGCAGATGTTAAAGGACACCTACGGGGAGAATCCATACCTAAACAGGCTTGTATCTGCCCACTCCATGATGGAAAAAGACCTAAAGAACACCACCAAAGCTCTTAAAAGGCTGAGCACTTTGGAAGAGAGGAAAGAGCGCATCAACCTGCTTGAGGTCGTCAAGGAGATACTCGGAACCCTTGAGGAAACCGGTAGAAGAAAGAGGGTGCTTCTGAGCGGTAGGGAGGTATATGTCTATACAAACAGAGTAAAGCTTGAAAATATGCTCTTTCCACTGATAGAGAATGCCTTCTTTTACTCTAAGAGCTTCGTTCACGTGAAGCTGTGCTCAAAAGAAGGAGCCACCTTAATAATCAGGAACGACATAGGCCCCCTTTCCAAAGGCAGCGGACTGGGAGAGACCTTAGCCAGATACCTCTTAGAGACCGAAGGAGGCAGGTTCTACAAAAGGTTCAATAAAAGCTTTTATACGGTTTTCGTAAAGTTCGCGTAGTAATCCTTACCGAAAGCTCCCTTTGTAAGGGATAAAGGTTCACGGTTATCATTTCATACATGGGAAGGCACAAATTTTTTGAGGTCCTGGAAGATGTCTTCGTTGGAGAAAAGATTGAAGGAGAAGGAGGATACGTAAACCTTTTAAAGGTAAAGAGTAGGTTCTTCAATAAAAGGGTAAAACCAGAGCTTGAAGGCCTGATAGAGAGTAAAACCTCCGAGTTCCCCGGGTTCAGGGATGAGCTTCTTGATAAACTTTATGATTTTTTTCACAAATATATGAATGAGACCGGAACGCCTCTTGTGGGATTGACACCTTACTACTCAAGCGTCTTTGACCGCATCTATGGTGAAGGAGATGTGAAGCTTTATTGGAAAACTTCCAGGCATTACTACATCAAATCGGACAGGATTTTAAGGAGTATGGAGATAGAGGTAGATGGGTTCAAGGTATCCTTTGATGTGTCTTCCTTAGAATATAAAAAAGGCAACGAAAAGAAAACTTTGATATACAAATATCAAGAGTTTTTAAAAGACCAGAGAAAACTCATACTTAAAGTCCTCTACAAAGAAGGCAATAGGGAAACCAAAATTGGGGAGATAAGAAAGGAAATCAAGAGAAAGCTTGGATTGAATAGATATACGAAGGAACTGCCTTCTGAAGATACAATCAAAAAGGCTATAGCGGAATTTGAAAAGCAACAAAAGGTTGATTACTTTATCTGTAAAGACGCAAAGGTGTTCCTTAAAGAACAATTTGACCTGTGGATATACCAGTATGTTTACGGTTTAGTTGGGTATGAAGATGATACATTATGGACAGAGGAGAGAATCAAACAGCTTAAGGCTCTTAAAGAGGTAGCTTACAGAGTAATAGACTGGATAGCTCTCTTTGAGAATGAGCTTCTTAAGATATGGCTAAAGCCGCGCTTTGTTTTTAACTCCAATTACGTTATTACATTGGACAGAATAGAGCAAAAAGAAGGTGGACTTGAAATCATAGAGAACATACTCTTACACCCGGGTATAGAGAGCCAAATTAGAGAATGGAAGGAGCTAAAGATAGTAGATGACAGCTTCAACAAGGAAGAAGTTCTAATCAACGGCTCGCAAGGGGTTAAAGTTAACCCCAAATATAGGTTCCTTCCTGTAGATACGAAATACTTTAAAGACCTTGAGCTCAAGCTTCTCTCCCTATTTGACAATCTTGATGCTGAGCTTGACGGGTGGCTAATAAGGAGTGAGAACTTTCAAGCTCTTAACACCGTATTGCCCAAGTTCAGAGAAAAGGTTCAAACCATATACATAGACCCACCCTTTAACAAGGGTCAAGATGCGGACTATCACTACCTCGTGGACTACAAAGATTCTACATGGATAACCATGCTTGAAAACAGGATACGGCTTGGGAGGGATTTATTGAACGATAAGGGAAGTATCTTCGTAAGGTGCGACTACAACGGGAATATGTACGTGAGGTTGCTCTTAAACGAGATATTCGGCCAAGAGAACTTCAGGAATGAGATAGTGGTAAGTAGAACAAAGAAGATATTTGTGGGGGTTAAGGGGTACAACGTCGCAAACGATAGTCTCTTCTTTTACACAAAAACCGACGACTTTACCTTCCATCCGGTTTATAAAAAACGGGAAAAAAAGCAAAAGTGGCTGAATATGCACTCTCCCGGAGAAAGGAAACCTCCGGAAAGAACTATTCTGGGAAGAGTATTCTACCCTCCCAAAGGAAGGCATTGGACCTTCGTCCAAGAAAGAATCCTGGAACTGGAAAGGCAGGGAAGGATACGGATAAATGAAGACGCCGAGTATATAGACATGCTCGGAAATAGGGTCAAGGGAATGCCACAGTATCTAACGGGTGAGGAAGAGCTTCTTGATTCCAACTGGACCGATATACCGGGATACTCACAGGGTCATGGTTTCTCAACGGAAAACTCTGAAATACTTCTCAAGCGTGTTATAGAATCAACCTCTGACGAGGGAGACCTGATACTGGACTTCTTCCTCGGTTCTGGAACTACAACTGCGGTGGCCCATAAGTTGAGGAGAAGGTGGGTGGGGATTGAGATGGGAGAGCACTTTTATACGGTAGTTCTGCCAAGAATGAAGAAAGTATTGGCCTACGACAGGACCGGCATAAGCAAAGAGAAAGACGTCAAGGAGAAATATAACGGGGACAATGCGGGGGGATTCTTTAAGTACTTTGAGCTTGAGCAGTATGAAGAAATACTGAAGGTGATAAGATATAACGATGTAAAAGAGGAACGGGAGCATTTCCCCGAAGATTACCTTTTCACGATTGATGAGAAACTCCTTTATAGTGTAGAAGAAGAGAACAAGAGGCTGTACTTCAATCCTAAAAAGTTGTACCCTAACAGGGACATAGACCTCGCCGAAACTATATCGTGCTTAAGAGGATTCAGGATAAAGAGAATAACCGAAGAACTTGTAGAGTTTGAAAACGGGGATACGGTTATTTTCACCGATGGAAAAGTTGAACTGAGGGATATATCTCCTGCTCTGTGGTGGAGGTGAAAAGATGGCCGTTGAAGTGAAGGAGGAAAAGTTCGGCAGCAGACCTTCTGTATTGGAACCCTTTTTAAAGAAAAACAACATACATTACGAGAAAAACATCTTCGTAATTACGTGTAGAAAAGAGTTTAACGGGAATATCTTCAGCAGGTATATTATATTCAAGGAATTCTTAAGCGAAGAAGAAATGCATAGCAATGCTATAAAAGCTATATCCAACGTTCTAAAGGATTTTATGAAAAAGAGGGTACGGGGTTGCTATGTGAATGAAGAGAAAAGGAAGATTAAAGTCCTGCGGGGAGATGAAATCTCCACTTACAGCTATTCAGAGTTCAGAACATTACTATTGAAGTCATTAGATTGCAAGTTTAAAATGTCCTCGGCCAGAGGTAGTTCCCAAGCAACACCGTTGAGCAGGTTCTTTAGGGAAAATCTGGGAAAATCCGTATCCATAACGGACATGGATTTCTTTATACCTGCATCTGGATGTTTCTTGGAGGAAAAAACCTTTTTCAAGCAAGACCACAAGGGAGCGAAGGTATATTTAGGCTCGGGGCAGTTTTACTCGCTCAAGGAACTGAGGGAAGATATCCTAAGACCGGAAGCGCACATACTTATCGTGCACACTCCCGAAGATAGGAGTAGGTTTTTCTTAAGGGAATTCGATAAAGGGATTCCTGCAGATAGGGTATATCTTAAGGGTTGGGGTAGTGGAGTTTATATCCATCTGGATAAAGTTTTAACGTCCGAAGAGTTTATAAAGGTATTAAGAGGATAAACGACATGCTCCAGGACTTTATAGAATCCCTTTCCCTTCTTGAGTATCCTACCGACCCCGGGTATTTTTCTCCAAGGAAAAGGCTTTACGATTACCAACGGAATGCACTCAGGAATACTTACCGACTCCTTCACTACTACTACGTGGAAGTATCAGAGGATAAGGATAAGCTTTGGGAAGAGTATATTAAAAGGGGCTTTGATAAAAGCTGGGAAGGGAACTCCGAAATACTCAAGCTGCACTTCAAGGAATCGGAGATAAATTACAAAACCTTCGTCAACAGAGCGAGCTTTTGGATGGCAACAGGCAGCGGAAAGACGCTCGTAATAGTAAAGCTCATAGAGCTCCTTGACTATCTAATGAGGGAAGCGGTCATACCTCAGAAAGATATCCTCTTCCTGACGCAGAGAGACGACCTTATAAAGTCCTTTAAAAAACACGCGGAGGAATACAATCAAGGCAGATATAAAAAGGTAGTCCTTGAAGAACTCAAAAACTTCAATCAAAGGAAGGCAAACCCACAGCTTTACGATAGGGAGAATATCCTTGTCTTCTACTACAGAGCCGACCTTATATCAGACAGAAGGGGAGAGAAGATACTGCATTACGGGAACTACCACAACAATGGCAACTGGTATCTCATACTTGATGAGGCGCATAAAGGAGACAACGAGGAAAGTAAGAGAAAGCAGATATTCAACGTATTCACAAAAAACGGCTTTCTTTTCAACTTCTCTGCAACCTTCACCGATGAATTTGATAAAGCGAGCACGATTTTCAGGTTTAACCTGGCAGACTTTGTCCGACAAGGCTACGGAAAGCATATTGCCGTTATGGAGACTCAAACGACGGCTTTCAGAGAAAGAAGTCCGGAATACACCGATGAGGAAAAGAGAGAGGTAATCGTCAAACTGCTTATTCTTACAGGTTTCCTCAGAAAATTGAGGGACGAGAGATACCCTTCTCCGTTGGCGGTAATCCTTGTGAACACCGTTAACACCGAAGATGCAGACCTGAAGCTCTTCTTCAGAGAACTTTTCCGGATAGCTAAGGAGAGTATTGATGAAAGGACTTTTATACGATTGAGGAATGAACTTCTTAACGAGTTAAATGAGATTGAGTTCTGGGTGGAGGAAGAAAAGCTAAGCGATAAGGAAGTAAGGAAACTTAAAGATTTTACATATATGGATTTTTACAAGTACTTATTCTCCGCTTCCGGACCTTCGGAGGTAGAAGTAATCTACCATTCAGAAAACAAACAGGAGATAGCCTTCCAACTAAAAAATGCGAGCAAACCGTTCGCTATAATAAGGATAGGGGACATAAGAAACTGGTTAAAGACCCTATCCCAAAACTTTATATCCCGTGAACTTTTTGAACTTGAAGATTACTTTCTAAATATAGATGAGAAAGAGTATATAAGTTTGCTTGTCGGCTCAAGAAGCTTTTACGAAGGGTGGGATAGTCCAAGACCTAACGTCATAGCCTATATAAACATAGGAAGCAAAGATGCTCAGAAGTTCGTTCTCCAATCCCTCGGAAGAGGGGTAAGAGTAAAGATAAGTGAAAACGGTGCTGAACATAGAAAAAGGCAAGACTTTATAAAGGCTCTGGAGACCTTATATGTATTCGCTGTAAATAAAAGAGAAGTTCTATCGGTTATCAATAGAACTCTAAAGGGTGAAGGTAAAAAGGAACGGCATATGCCCGAGAGCAGGAGGCTACCCGCTTCCACAGATAAAACCTCTAAAGCCAGCCTGAAAACCCGCTCAACCTTCCATGTAGGAAAAGAAGATTACGCGGAGGCCAAAGCTTTGGTAAAAAATATTCCTTCCAACGCCGTGCTTTCTTTGTTAATAGATAGGGATTTAGAAACCGTAAAGAAATTAAAGACTGCCTTGATAAATCCCAACAGAGCCGTAAAGATAAGCAGTAAAAGGATATTTAAGGAACCCATAAATTTAATAAAAAGGCTGGCAGACCATTTGTCCTCCGGCTCAGCGTGAACCTTTCCACGTGCGCAGGTAATCCAGCACCTCCTTGAAGGGAGAAGGTGGTTCTATCTCAAAGCTCAGCCATTTGCCGCCCGCAGGGTGGTAAAAGCCCAGCCTGTAAGCCACCAGCATGTTGCAGTCTTCCAACATGAGGTTTATCTGCTTGGGAATGGAGCTTCTCTTAAAACCGTAGGTGATGTCTCCCAGTATGGGGAGTCCCAGCGAGGAGAGGTGAACCCTTATCTGGTGGGTTCTCCCCGTGTGTATCTTGAGCTTTAAAAGGGAGACGCCAACGGACTTGAATGTCTCCTCAAGCCAGAACTCGGTTATGGCCTTCTTGGACTGCTTCTGTCTTACGGCAAAGCGCTTTCTATCAACGGGGTGCCTTCCTATGGGGGAGTCTATGAGTGCGTATTTCTGGGCAGGTATTCCCTTGACCAGCGCCATGTATAACTTTTCGGTTTTCCTCTCTTGAAATTGACTTACGAGGCTCCTATGAGCCTCGTCGTTTTTTGCTACAACCATAAGGCCTGCGGTATCCTTATCAAGCCTGTGAACTATGCCGGGCCTTTCTACCCCGCCTATGGAGGAGAGATTCTTCACGTGGTAAAGCAGGGCGTTAACGAGGGTGCCGGTGGTGTATCCCGGAGAGGGGTGAACCACAAGCCCGCAGGGCTTTATCAGCACAAGTATATCTTCATCTTCGTAAACTATTTCCAGGGGTATGCCTTGGGGCTTAACTTCAAGGCTTTCGGGTTCGGGAACGCAGAGCAGAACCGGGTCTCCCTCCTTGACCTTGCTTGAGGGCTTGCGCACCCGCTGGCCGTTCAGAAAAACGTAGCCTTCCTTTATCAGCTTGCTGATGTAGGTTCTTGATAGCTCGGGGTAGCTCTTGGATAGGAAGTAATCTATCCTGCTCCCGGAAAGCTCGGCGGGAACGCGGAAGCTAAGCTCCTCCCTTATCTTCCTCATCAAGGGATATGTGAATCTTTATATCCTTAGGTTCCTCTTCAAGGTTCAGACTCTTGATGTATCCCAAGATGGTGTTCTTCAAAGCTCTCATGGGGAAGTCCTTAAGCCTTATCTCCTTGTCGTTTACCTTTAAACTGACTCCTTTAGCCATAGGGAATATTATAGGAGATAAAGCTCGTCTCCGACCCTCAGCCTTCCACCCTTTAAGGTGTTGGTGTTTATACAGAGTCTATAAAAGGTATCCTTAAAAATCTCTCTGTCGGACCAGGGGGGCAGGTTCCTCTTACGAATTTCTATAAACCTCTTTACAAAGTCTTTGTATACCTCTCCAGTAAAGGGATTCCTTGTAGGAACGGGGCACCTCTTTGATACACCTTCGCCCTTCAGCGTAGCCTCGCCCAATTTAAACCTCTTTCCTACGAGTACGTCTTCCCAGAAGGGTTCCTCGTGCAAAATCTCAACGTTGGTTCTGAATCTGAGCCTGGTCTCCTCCAAGGGTATGCCCAGGCTTTCGGACATAAACTCTAAGGTGGCGGTGCTTACCAAGGTGGGACCGTGAGCTTTTGTATCGTCGGGAAAGCCCCCCTCCTGGGAGCACTTGAGGAAGACTCTGTATCCCAGAACCTCGGAAAACCACTCGCTCATCTTTTTGAGCTCCTCCATGTAGAACTCGCCTTCTGAATCGGGAGCTCTGAGTAGAACCCTGTTTTCCTCCAAAAGGTAGCTGGCCCTTATCCGATGGATTTTCTTCTCCCTTTTGCCGCTCACCACCTTCCCTTCGGCATCAAATAGGGCAAGCCTCCTGTCCCCCTCTAAGGAACCTTTCTCTACGGTTCGGCTCTCTTGAACCTCCACCGGGTCAAGTCCCTTTATCGGGTAGATGAGTATCTTAGCTATCCTCATTTGGGCAACCTTATGTTGTACTTCTGCACCCTGTAGCTCACCTGACGGGGCGTCATTCCCAGCTTCTTTGCGGCTTCTTTTATTACGTAATTGCTCTCTTTGAGAGCCTCCTCTATTAATTTCTTTTCTATGTCCCATATAGAGCCTTCCGTAGGTTCAGGAAGTTTATTAGGCTCGGGTTTGTTTCCCTTTCTGTCAGAGCTTCTAATCTCCGCCGGTAGGTCATCGTAGCCGAGCACTCCGTCCGTATCCAGTATTATCATTCTCTCTATCACGTTTTGAAGCTCTCTAACGTTCCCCTTCCACTCGTAGGACATGAAGGCGTCCATAACCTCTTGAGATATGTTCACCTTCTTGCCGTATTCCCTGCTGAAGGTTTCAACGAAGTGATGCGTCAGTGCCGGAATGTCCTCTCTTCTCTCCCTCAAGGGGGGTATACGGATAGGAACCACGTTAAGCCTGTAGTAGAGGTCCTCCCTGAATGTGCCCTCCCTTATCATCTGCTCTAAGTTTCTGTTGGTGGCAGATATCACCCGAACGTCCACCTTTACAGGTTTGTTTGAACCGAGCCTCTCTATCTCCTTTTCCTGCAGAACCCTAAGAAGCTTTACCTGCAGGGACAGGGGCAGGTCTCCCACCTCGTCAAGGAATATGGTTCCACCGTCCGCCAGCTCAAACTTGCCCTTCTTAGAGGTGTAAGCTCCGGTGAAAGCTCCCTTCTCGTATCCGAAAAGCTCGGCCTCCAAGAGATTCTCCGGTATGGCTGCGCAGTTGACGGTTATAAAGGCTCTGTTGGAACGAGGACTCAAGAAGTGTATCGCCCTTGCGAACACCTCCTTACCTACACCGCTCTCGCCCCTTAAAAGGACAGTGGCGTTGGTGGGAGCTACCCTGTGCACGAGGTCTAAGACCTCAAGTATATCCTTGCTCCTGCCTACAATTCCCTCTACGTGCAGGTCCTTATAGAGCCTCTTTATCTCCACCTCCAAGGCTCTTTTCTCACTCTCCAAGGTATTCTTCTCCTCTTGAACCTTTTTCTCAAGGGAGAAGCTGTTGGATATCAGGGTGGCTACCATGTTGAGGAACTTGGTAAGCTCGTCCAAGGACTCCCTTCCCGACACCTTCTTGTCCGCACTCAAAACGCCCACCACCTTGCCCGCACTCTTTATGGGAACCGCTATAAAGGCTATCTTCTTACCCTTGAGTTGCTTGCGTTTCCAGAGCTTGTTCAGAAACTCCGGCTCCTGGGAGATGTCCGGCACCACGATGGGAACTCCGTGTTTCCACACCTTGCCGGTTATACCCTCCCCCTTCTTAAAACCTTCCTTGGGAAACTTACCGGAGGAGGTCGCTCTGACCACGATTTGGTCCGTGGAGGGGTCGTATATCGTCAAGGTTATCCTCTCAAATCCCGTAAGCTTCCTCAGGAGTCTAAACACGTAAGGTAGGGTTGATTCCAGATTGAGGGAACCCGACAGGAGCTTACTAACCTCGTATAGAGTCTCAAGCTCTACCTTGCAGTCCATTGATAGGTATTATTTTGACACAATATAAGGGTTATAATATACGATTTAAGCGGGTGTGGCGGAACTGGCAGACGCGCCGGACTTAGGATCCGGTGTCCTTTCGGACGTGAGGGTTCAACTCCCTCCACCCGCACCAAAAACGGAGGTTTTTGATGAAGGTCAGCGTAGAGGATAGGGAAGGACTCCTTAAGGCACTGTCCGTAGAGGTAGAGGGAGAGCTGGTCAAAAGCTCCTTAGAAGAGGTTTACGAGCAGCTGAAGAAGAACGCAGAGATAAAGGGCTTTAGGAAGGGACAGGCTCCCCTGTGGCTCATAAAGGCAAAGTTCAAGGAACATATTGAGGAGGAAGTGGGTAAAAAGGTGGCAAACAGCACCCTAAAGGAAGCTATAGACGAGAGCGGACTAAGACCCGTAGCGGACATATTCCTTGATAAGGTTGAGCTGGACGACAAGACGCCGAAGGTGTCTTACACAGTCATCTTTGAGGTGGCTCCGGACTTTGAGCTTAAAGATGTTGAGGGCATTGAGATAGAAGCTCCCAAGGTGGAGTTCAACGAGAAACTCCTCCAACAGAGGATAGACGCCCTCAGAGAACAGCACGCCGTTTGGGAACCTGTTGAAGATAGAGAGGTAAAAGAAGGAGATATGGTACTCATAGGATACGAGGTAGAGGCAATCCAAGACGGAGAAAAGGTAAGCGGAGACACCTCAGGTATAGTGGGACGCGACATGTTCAGGCCGGAAGTGGATAAGGAACTTATAGGAAAGAAGGTGGGGGACGAGTTTGAGATAAAAGAGCTTCCCCTCTACGACGAGAAGGGCAACGAGGTGGGCAAGGCGAACCTGAAGATAGAGGTAAAGGAGATTAAGGAAAAGGTTCTTCCCGAACCCGGCGACGACTTTGCCAAAGAGCTGGGATACGAAAACTGGGAGGAGGCCCTCAAGAACATAGAGAAAGACGTAAAGGAGACGGTAGAGAACGTTAGAAAAACGCTCATAGAGGACAGGGTGGCCGATAAGCTCCTCAGCATGCACGAGTTTGAGGTTCCAAAAACCCTGCTCTCAAGGGAGCTCTCTTTCCTGATAGATAAGAAGGCTCAGCGGTGGGAAGAGTACGGGATAGACAGGAAATACTTGGACTTCAAAAAGATGGCGGAGGAACTCAAACCCCAGGCGGAGGCCAATATAAAGCTCAGATACATACTGGACAAGTATGCCCAGGTACACGGCATAGAAGCCACGGACGAGGATATAGAAGAGGAGCTGGAGCTTCTGGCACAGCAGAGCGGCTCCACCAAGGAAGAGTTAAAGGCCTACTTTGAGAAGGAAAATATGATGAACGTGGTAAAGGAAGATGCAAGGCGCAGGAAGGCTCTGGAGGACATAGTCTCAAAGGCTAACATAAGGGAGGTTGAGGCAAAGCAGGAAGAAGAGGAGGAAGGTAAAGAGGAAGAGGCCTCAACCTAAGCCGTATTCTTTCATCTTCCTCCACAGGGTGGTCCTGTGAATGCCGAGAATCTTGGCTGCGAGGGATTTGTTCCCTCCGGCCTTTTCTAAGGCTTCTCTTATAAGCTGAGCCTCATCGCACTCCTGCCCTTCCTCGCAGAGGATTTCCCTCCTTTTGACCTCCTCGGGTAGGTCTTCCCTCTTTATGTATGCGCCCGTGCACACTATAACCGCCCTCTCCACTATGTTCTCAAGCTCTCTAACGTTTCCGGGATATGGATACTCCATCAGCACCTCAAGGGCCTCAGCGGACACCCCTTTAATACGCTTGTTGTGAATGCTGTTAAATCTCTCTATAAAGTGGTTGACCAGCACAGGTATATCCTCTCTTCTCGCCCTCAGAGGGGGCAGCTCTATCCTGACGACGTTCAACCTGTAGTACAGGTCTTCTCTGAACTTTCCCTGAGACACCAAGAGTCTCAAGTCTCTGTTGGTAGCGGCAACTATCCTCACGTTGGCTTTACGGGTCTTTATATCTCCTACCCTCTCGTATTCTTTCTCTTGAACCAAATGTAGAATCTTGGCCTGCAGGTGTAGGGGAAGTTCGGAAATCTCGTCCAAGAATAGTGTTCCCCCTTCGGCCACCTCCACCTTGCCCGGCTTGTCCTTCACCGCTCCGGTAAAGGCACCCTTCACATAACCGAATAGCTCGGCCTCTAAAAGGTTTTCAGGTATTGCGGCACAGTTGACCTTTACAAAAGGTTCGTGTCTTCTGGGGGATAGGTTATGTATGTACTTGGCTATTAAGCTCTTACCCGTGCCTGTCTCCCCCTCTATCAGGACGTTGACGTTATACTCGGCTATGGACTTGACCGTGTCTAAGACACGGGACAGGGATTTGCTCTTGACTATGAAACTCCCTTCTTCCATGTTGTAAACGTTCACATCTGGGACGACGTAAAGGGAAAGGACATACCCCTCACCCCGCTTTAGCTTGGAAAGGAGCAAGGAAGCCTTCTGCTTCCCGCAGGGGGTCTCTATGTAAAAATCGCTCCTCTCACCTATGTCCAAGTCCTCCAAGGAGAGGTTTATAAGCTGCGATAGGCTTTTGCCTACCAGAGTCTCATCTTCTCTACAGAGCATTCTCTTGGCTATGGTGTTGTGGTTTATAACCTTTCCTTCCGCATCAAGTATCAAAACCGCCTCAACTATGGAATCTAAAACCACCTCAACAAACTCCTTCTGGCGGTTAACCTCCTCCATTAGATATATAACCCTGCTAACGTCTTTGAATATCTCAACTACGCCTACAAACCTATCACCTTCAAACACAGGGGTCATGCTGTGGCAGACATGAACGTTGGTATCCTTTATCTCCACATCGTATATCTGCACTCCTTTTCTCTCTTCCATTACAAAATCCATAGGACATCTGTTGCAAAGAGAGAACAAACCCCGGCAAGGCATACCTATCTGCAGCTGAGGCAGTATGGCCTTTGCCGAGGCGTTGAAGTAGATAACCCTCCTCTCCTCGTTTATAACTAAGACGCTATCAAACAGGGAATCAAATACGGAGAAGTCCATTTAAAGATAAATCTACACGCCTTCCCAATCGGTGGGAACCCTACCCATCATTCTCAGGGACTCTTCAAAGGCCCCCATATACCTCATAGCGGTTATCATAGAACCCTTAAACTTCAGCTTCTTTGTAAGCATGGCGGCCTTTGGACCCATCTGGCCCGTGGCAAGGATTTTCCAGTTCTCCGGAGTAGCCCACATCTCAAAGTCGTACTTGTGGGCGTTAGCCTTGCCGGCAGACTTAGCTTCTCCCCTTTCCACTATAAGCTCCACCGCTTCGTCTTCCTTGCCGTCTATGAAGTATTTGATTGAAGCGGAAAACTTCTTAAGCCCCTCTTTGAGATTATCGTTTTTGTTCCACTCCTCCATGTAGGCCTTTATCCATTCCTCGGAAAGGAATTTGTACATCGCACTCACCTCCGTGAAAAAAAAGGAAGGAAAGGGGGAAGGGCAAAGCCTTCTCAAGACTGGGCTTCTCTGAGAGCTTGGAACACCTCGTTGAAAGATACCTCGTCGTTGTTTACAAACACGCCCACATTACCGACAACGCACACGGAATACTTGGGACCCGTTAGCGCCCAGCCTATCAAGGGAGTCCACTCCTGTCCCGAGAAGGCGGTGTAGCCGTCGCACTGCATCTTGGCCATCGCGTTGTTGGCAGCACACATCTGAGCGGCCATAGCGGCATGCTCTTCGGATATGTCTCCCTTGTAAGCTACCAAGGTGCCGTCATCGTTAAACTCTCCGGCGGCCCAAACGCCTTTCACTTCCAAGAGCTTGTCAAGGTTCGCCATCTTTCACACCTGATTACCCAAACTGTGCAACCTTGCACAGCTCAGGTGCCGGGCTACTTGTATTGCGCCTCTTCAGACTGGGGATAATCCCGGCAGGCGCTATTTCCCCAGCCATAGTCCCTACCCCAGGTCGTAGGAACTCACGCCCCTTTATGGGGTTCCTCCCACGTCCCTCACTTAGAGGGAGACCCTCTCCTGGATTCTCCTGAGAGTCAGGGAGGAGGGCGGTTAGCCCCGCTACGGACTGCACTTGCATGAGATTGTACAGTGTCCTCAAGGAGGAACACCGCAGCACTCCGGTTCCTTCCTTCGGCAGCCGGAGCACCGTCCCATGCTTACACAGTCCGCTTCCTTGCACTCCTTGCCTCCTTTTGCACAATCTCCTTATTAGATGTACTTGGACAGGGTTTCAAAGGTCTTATCAAAGTCGGCCTTGTCCATTTCAACGAACACGCCTACGTTGCCCATTATGCAGGCGGCATACTTGCCTCCGGCAACGGCAAATCCCACGACGGGGAAGAATCCGCCTTGCCCCGTGTAGGCACTCCAGCCCTTGGCCTGCATGTTGCCCATGGCCTTGTTGGCGGCACACATCAGCGCTGCAATCTCCGCCGCCTTCTCGTCTATGTCGCCGTAGTAGGCCAGCAGCTTGCCGTCGTCCGAAAACTCTCCCGCGGCGACGGCTCCAGGAAGCGACATAAGCTCCTTGAGCTTGCTTAGGGTAGCCATAATGACCTCCCTCTATCCCGAGCCTAAACCTTCAGCCCGGTGCCGGCGTATTTCTACCCCGCCCTTTTAAGAGCGTCCATACCTCCGGCAGGCGGCTTTTGGACGCTCCTTAACCGCATCACATTATTCTTATATGCATATACAGTGCCAAACTTAAAAGATACGTTTTGTCAAACAATTACGGAAATTTAGCGGAAACCTCTCTATGTTGCATGTTGCAACAATGTTGCAACAGAAAGGGTCGCGAACTACACCCCCTCTATAGCGTAGAACACCGTTGAACAGCAGCTGGGAGACACCACAGGCTCAAGGCCTATGCTCTTGGAGTAAGTGAGCACCCCCTCCGCGGGAAAGGCGATGCCGTTGACGCCTGCCAGAATTGCGTATATATCAAGCTTTGTTCTATCCGCTCCCGCGGGTCTTGCACAGCCCACCATTATGGGTGAGTCGGGCATCTTCTTCCTGGCATACAGGAATACGTCCGCGCTCTCCTCGGGACTGGGTGGAGGCAGAAGCTGGAACTTAGCCTTTCCGTAATAGGGCATTATCACCACTATCACCAAGGTTTCGGGTTTATACTTGGCAATCATGTCCAGAGCGTTATACTCACCCTTTATCTTCCCGTAGTGGAGTCCCACTATTATGTGGGGGACTATTCTGAGGCCGTATTTCCTCAAGAGCCTCATTGACTCGTCGTAGTCCTTCACCGATTTGTGGGGGAGCTTGTAAACCTCCCTTATAGTCTCGTCGTCCCCTATTATGTCAAGCAGAACCGCGTCCGTCCCCGCCTCTTTGAGACCCTTTGCAAGCTCCTCGTCCACCAGTCCCACATGGCAGGTTACCATCATACCCAGCTCTTCCTTGAGGTATCTCATGGTGTCCAAGAACTCGTACAGCTCTACCACGCCATCTTTGTTGGAGCCTCCGGATATGAGTATCCCGTCAACACCCTTCTCTTTAAGCTCCCGGCCTACCCTCTTTAGTTCCTGGGGTGTGGTTGCGGGAATCATGTGCCAGAGTATCTTGCTGGCACAGTGGTCGCACATAAGTTCGCAGTTCCTGCCGGTTATGGATATGTCCACAAACTTGGGAGGGCTGTCTATGTGAAAGTCGTCCACTTCGTAGTGTTTAAAGCCGGGGCTGTGAAAGAAGACCTTCCTGCCGAAATTTCTCAGCCTTATCTCCAAACCCTCCCTCAATCTTTCCTCAAGCTCTCTGTCTATATCAACATCTATATCAACCATTCGGCGACCTCCTGCTAAATGAGTCGTAGCTTATAATTATAGTTTCTTACAAGATGGTGCACAGAGAGAAAAGCCTATACCTGATTCAGAACCTTGATATAGCCCTCAAGATTCTCTTTATGGTGGAAGAGAGCCCGAGAACCCTGAGGGAACTGACCCAATCCCTGAACTTGAGAGAAGATAGAGTAAGAAGAATAGTCAGAACCTTGGTAAACCGAGAATGGCTCAGCCTTGACCAAGAGAGCGGAAAGATTATCCCGGGGGTTAAGAACTTTGAGCTGGGTAGAGCATACTTTGAACACTTAGACGTTAGGAGCTTAGCAAAGCCGCTGCTTAAGTCCGTGTCCGATAGCATCGGCGAGAATACGTACCTCGTTTCCCGCGTAGGCTACGAGGTTCTATACATAGAGAAGAACGAGGTGGATAGAGCGGTAGGCGTAGCCTCAAGGTTCGGCAAGGCTTTGCCCCTATATGTGTCCGCCGCAGGCAAGGTGTTTCTGTCCTACATGTCCGAGGAAGAGGTTGAAGAGTTCATTAAAACGACCAGGTGGTTCAAATACACCGATAAAACAAAAAGGCCTGAGGAGCTGAAAGGAGACTTAAAAGGCATAAGGGATGCCGGATACGCCGTAAGCCTGGGTGAGTACGAAGAGGACGTGGGGAGCGTGGCCGCTCCGGTCTTTGATTACGGAGGCAAGGTCAATTACGCCGTGAGCGTGGTCTTCCCCCTCTTTAGGGTTTCCTCTTCTTTGCTGGAAACCAAGTTCAAGGAGGTCTTACTCAAAGCTTCGGAGGAGCTTTCTAAAAAGCTGGGAAAGCTTTAATCCCAATAGCCCAGCTTGAGAGATATGTCAAGAGCATAGTTTTCCAAGGTCTTCTTTAAATCTCCCTTTATACTCTCAAGGCTTAGCCTGTAGAGGGGTGCTATCACCTCTACAGCACCCAAGGGTCTTCCCTTGTAATCCCTTATCACGCAAGAGGCTCCGGCCACGCCGGTCTCGGTATCGTATTCGTAATCGTACACAAATCCCCCCTCACCTTCCAGGGCTCGCCTTAGAGCCTTAGCAGAGCTCAAGTTCTCCTTTATAAAGAACCTTTTACCGAGACGGGACTTCACCCTAACGGACTTGAGGGTTTCCTCCTGAGCCACGTAGGTTATATAGTCCTGGGTGTCGTCCAGCATGCATAGGTTTACGGTCTCGTTTATCTCTATCCTCAGGGTCTTGAGCAGGGGAGAAGACAGCTTAACGAGTGGGTGCTTCTGTATGAATCCGTAGCCCAAAACCACGGCTCCGGTGGATAGGTGGTATCTGTCCGTTAGCTCGTCCTTCTCAACTATCTTGTGCTTCTCCAAGGTTATCAGGATTCTAAAGACGTTGTTCTTGTTTAGGTTCAGGGAAGTGCTTATCTCCGTGACGCCGCACTGGCCCCTTTCCATCATAAACTCTATAACGCTGAGCGCCTTCTCTATAGACCTCATAACTCGTTAAGCCAAGGAAGCCTCGCTCTGCTCCTGGGAGCCCTTTATGAGCCTGTGTATCTGCTTGAAGTTTATATCCCCCGCCAGTATGTAATTTCTATCCCCCTGTTGAAACTTACGGGCTACGGTCAGACAGAAATCGTCGGTGGCCTGGGACAGATAAACGTCGGATATGTAAACTCCCTCGGAAAGGCTCTTTTTAAAGTAAGGTCTGTCCGAGCGGTCGCTGCCCTTTTTCCCCTGGGCCACGAAGTAATCTATCTTGGGATTGACCACGTTGTTGGTTATCTGAAGACCCCTCTCGCCTATGACGTAGAAAAGCTCAAAGTAGGGGAAATCATCAAAGGCGTCGTAGAGAACGTACTCCCATGAGTCCTTGGGGGCCATTCTGACCTTATCAAGTATCAGCTCAAAGTCCTTGAGAATCTTCTTCTTTATGTTGCTTATTATCTTCTGCTTACCGGGGTCAAAGAGAATCAAGGTGGGTTGTAGTCCCCTGAAGATGAACACGTAGCCCTCTATACGGGACACCCTCTCTTTGAGTTCCTTTATCCTGTCCTGAAATTGGTTGTGCCCCTCTATCCTGGAAAGGTCTATACAAAAGCCGTAGAGGGACAGCTCCTGATACTCTCCAAAGAGCAGAACGTACTCCTTGTGGAACTCCTTAAATAGCTCCTTGACCTCTTCCTTGGTAGGTTGCCTGTCCAACACCACCCAGAACTCCCCGCTCTCGGGAACGTAAGAGGGCTCCTTTCCGAATATATCGTGAACGTCCTCCCTCAAAACCTTCAGCAAGCTCTCCTGCTTCTGAACTCCGAAGATGTCTCTGAATCGCTTCAGGCCCTTTATCCCGAAGGAAAGGAAAAACTTCTTGCTCCCGAAGCAGGTGGCTATCTGCTGAGCCACGGGCACGTGATACACCTTGTTCTTTGCCAGGTAATACAGAACCACGTCGTAGGTCAGAACACCTAAGTAGGCTCCCCTTTTGTCGGTAATTATGGCGGGTTGCCTGTTTATGGGTAGCACATCAAATATACCCGCAAGCTTGTGGGGATTGGTCTTAAAGCTCTTTACTCTGGGAACTATAGAAACCACCTCGCCTACGGCGAGGTCCTTATTCTTTAACTTAAATACCTTCTCCCTGCTTATTATCCCTACCGCCTTGCCCTCGTTGACCACCACGAGGTAGGAGTAGAACTTCTGTTCCTCAAATATTCTGCGAGCGTCCCCCACGCTGAGGGTGTGGGGCATGGAAGGAACGCTCAAAGCAAGTTCCAAGATGTCTATATCTTCCTGCTTCATAACTTCAGGCTCTCTATGCGCTTGGCCGCCTCCACGAGCCTATCGGTGGGCAAGGTGAGCGATATCCTGAAGTAGCCTTCGCCCGCATCTCCAAAGCCGTTGCCCGGCGTGCAGACTATTCCCGCCTCGTCCAGAAGCCTTGAGACGAACTCGGAAGAGGTGTAGCCCTCGGGCACCTTTATCCAGAGGTAGAAGGTCACGTCCGAGTCCAAAGGCTCCAAGCCTATCTTTCTCAAAGCCTGGCTCATTACCTCCCTCCTCTCCCTGTAGATGCCTCTGAGCTTGTCCAGCTCTTCTTCGGGCAGGTTCAGAGCCGCTATACCGGCTTCTTGCACGGCGTTGAACTGTCCGCTGTCCACGTTGGTCTTTACCTTACCCAAACCCTTGACCAGTTCCTCGTTCCCTACCGCCATACCTATACGCCAGCCGGTCATGTTGTAAGTCTTGGAGAGGGAGTGAAACTCTATGGCCACATCTTTGGCACCCTCCACCTGGAGTATGGATATGGGCTTCCTATCTCCCAAGTATATCTCCGAGTAAGCGTTATCTGAAGCAATTATTATGTTGTGCTTCTTAGCCCAACTTATCAGGTCCCTGTAGAACTCCTCCGTGGCGTCTGCCGAGGTGGGGTTGTTGGGATAGTTTACCCATATAATCTTGGCCTTATCCACCACATCTTGAGGTATTGAGCCCAAGTCGGGCAGAAAGTCGTTCTCTTCCTTCAGAGGAACCGTGTAAGGTGTCCCGCCGGCGAACATGGTGCCTATCTTATAAACGGGATAGGCAGGGTCGGGGCATATAACCACGTCTCCGGGATTTACGAACGCCAATGGAAAGTGAGCAACGCCCTCCTTTGAGCCTATAAGGGCTATAACCTCCCTCTCGGGGTCAAGCTCTACGCCAAACCTCCTCTTATACCAATCGCTGACGGCCTTTCTATAAGAGAGCATGCCTACGTACGAGGGATACCTGTGATTTTCGGACTTCTCCATGGCCCTTTTGCCGGCTTCCACTATAGGCTGGGGCGTCGGCAAATCCGGGTCTCCTACCCCTAAATCTATAACGTCAACCCCTTGGGCTATCTTCTCCTGCTTCTTTCTGTCCAGCTCCGCAAACAGGTAAGGGGGAAGTGCCTTCAGCCTTTGTGAGAACTCAAAACCCATAAACCGAACCTCCTACGAGATATTCTTCACAGGGTAGAGACTATTATAAACCCTGGGAAAGCTGATGAAGAAGAGAGGGAAGTAAGGGGTAATCAGTTTAGCTCGCCTTTAGAGCCTCTTGAATCATCTCCTCCATTCGGTCTTTAAGGTAGAGCTTTTCCTTCTTCAGCCGCTCTATCTCAAGCTCCAAATCGTGGGTCATGGGAAAGTGTTTTTCCAGCTTAGCTATCTTCTTATCAAGCTCGTCGTGCTTGTCCTTTACCTCCCTGAACTCCGGACTTTCTTGGTAGAGCTTTTTTGCTATCTCTTCTCTCGTCATCTTCAGGACCCCCTGGTAAAGATTTACTTAAAGTATAAGTTTAATCTACGCAATCGGTGGTAGGGTAGCAATCTGCAGTTATAATTATTACCGCCGATGGAACTGAAGATTAAGGTTTTCAGGTACGACCCCCAGAGAGATGAGGCTCCGGAGTTTAAGGAATACAAGCTCCACTACGAGGAAGGAATGACCTTCCTGCGAGCGTTCCACCTCATAAAGGAAAAGTACGATGAGAGCTTTTCTTTCAGGCACTTTTGCCGAGCGGGAATATGCGGAACCTGTACGGTTATGGTTAACGGCTTTCCCAAGCTCGCCTGTAAGGAACAGGTCTTGCCTTACGTGCTTTTTTCCAACGAGGTGGTGATTGAACCCTTGGCCAACTTTGAGGTCATAAAGGATTTGGTGGTTGACAACGAGGCCGTAATTGAACGCATGAGAAGCTTCCGAACTTGGGTCAGGGGTGTGCAGAAAGAGGTCTCTATCCCTCCGGAGATAAACAGGCTGATAGAGAAAGGTGCGGACTGTATACTCTGCTCCGCATGCCAGTCTTACTGCCCGCAGGTATTGGAATCTGGCTACGCCGGGCCCCTCTTCTTTGCCAAGCTGCACCGCCTGCTTGCGGACCCCAGAGACGGACAGAGGGAGTTCAGGCTCAAAGAGGCTTTGGAGATGGGCAACCTTTACCACTGCCTTTCCTGCAACAAGTGCAATAATGTCTGTCCCAAAGAGGTGGAGCCCGCCACCCTTATAAGAGAGCTGATGGTTTTCAAAGATGGCTAAGCCTTCCACAAGGCACGTTTGCCAGTCTTGCGGCTACGTATCGGTCAGATGGTTGGGGAGGTGCCCCTCTTGCGGCGAGTGGAACTCCTTTGTGGAAGAGACACTCCAAAAGAGCAGTGGCGGTGTAAGAGCACCATTCCAATCCGTAGCCAAACCCATAGGAGAGTGGAGCAAGGAGGACAGCGCCAGAGTAGGAACCGGGTTTGCCAACCTTGACGCCGCCTTAGGCGGTGGACTTGTGCCCGGTCAGGTCGTCCTCATAGCGGGGCAGCCGGGAATAGGTAAGTCCACGCTCCTGCTTCAGGTATCCGACAGGTTCTCTGGCAAGGTGCTTTACGTATCGGGGGAAGAGTCGGGCACCCAGATAGCGGTCAGAGGCAGCCGGCTTGGAATAGGGAAGCGGGACATAGTGATATATCCGGAAACCAACCTTGAGAGGATAGAGGAAGTATTGGAGAGCAACGACCCGGACCTGCTGGTTCTTGACTCGGTTCAAACAATCTACTCCGATAAGCTGGAGTCCTCCTCCGGTTCCGTATCCCAGGTCAGGGAGGTGGCTTACAGGATAACGGAGATATGCAAAAGCAAAGGCCTGCCCGTATTCATCGTGGGCCAGATTACAAAAGAGGGCAACATCGCGGGTCCCAAGGTTTTGGAACACATCGTAGATACGGTTCTCCAGTTTGAGGGGGAGAGGTTTAACTTCTACAGGGTAGTTAAGGTGGTAAAGAATCGCTTCGGTTCCACGGGAGAGGTGGCGGTCTTTAAGATGGGAGACAGGGGACTTGAAGAGGTAGAAGAGCCTTCCGCCTTCTTCATATCCGAAAGGAGGAGCTCCCCCGGAAGCGTGGTGTTTCCCCATACGGAAGGTAGCAAGCCCATACTGTTGGAAGTTCAAGCCTTAGTTCTGCCTGCACTCTACACCACCCCTCAGAGGAAGACTCAGGGCTTTGACGTCAACAGGCTATCCCTAATCCTCGCCATACTTGAGAAGGAGGCCAACATATTTACGAGGGATTCGGACGTGTTCGTGAACGTTGCCGGAGGACTTACGGTAAAAGAACCCGCCGTTGACTTGGCCGTTGCCGTTGCCATAGCCTCTTCCAAAAAGGACTCAAAGGTTTGGGAGGACCTCGTCGTATTCGGAGAGCTCGGTTTGGGGGGAGAGGTTAGAGCGGTTCACTTTGGAGATATAAGACTGAAGGAGGCAAAGAGGTTCGGCTTCAAAAGGGCTATAGTCCCCAAAGGTGCGGAGATGGGAGTGGAGGGTATGGAGGTATTCTCCGTATCCTCCGTGGGCGAGGTTGTAGATTTACTCTTCTGAGGGTATATTAACAACTTGAGTTTTCAAGGAGGCATAAACTATGGCGCATAAATTCAATCCGGAGAACGCCCATAAACTGGAAGACCCCTCAAGGCTGGAGCTGTTTGAGCCGGAAAAGACCCTTAGGGAGTTCGGGATAAGGGAAGGGTTGACGGTCTTAGACCTGGGAACGGGAACGGGTTTCTTCCTGCCCTATCTCTCAAAACTCGTGGGGGAGAAGGGAAAGGTTTACGGGGTTGACATTCAGGAGGAGATGCTCAAGCTTGCCGAAAAGAAGGTCAAAGAGCACAAGCTTGAGAACGTTGAGCTTATCAAGTCTGAGGAAAATCGTATACCACTTCCCGACAGCTCGGTGGACTTTACCCTTATGGTATTCACCTTTCACGAGTTGGAGGACCCTAAGGAGTTCGCCAAGGAGCTAAAGAGGGTATCCAAGCCCTTCGGGCTTTTGGGAATAATAGAGTGGAAAAAGGAGGAGAGGGACAAGGGTCCCCCTCCGGAGGAGGTGCCCTCAGAGTGGGAGGTGGGACTTATACTTGACGACTCGGGCATTCGCGTAGGGCGAGTGGTGGAGATAGGTAAGTACTGCTACGGGGTGTACGCAGTAATACCCCAGGAAGAGGAAAACCCTCTCCACGATATACCCTTTAAGATTCCTCCCGGTCTGTAAAGAGATATGGACGAAGAATTCGTCATAAACGAGCTGATAAAAAGGGGCATCATCAGGCAGGAGGACGTGCCCACTCTGCTGGAAGAGAAGCTTGAGAACGAGGACATATTCGTCACCCTGGTTAGAATGGGCATACTCTCTGAGAAGCAGAGTATTCACCTATTTAAGGAGCTGGCGAACAGACAGACGGCCTTGACCTCGGTCTCTGAAAGGGAAGAGGCGAGCGAGGAAGATATTGACTTCTTTGTGGAGGGGGGAATAATTAGATACTTCACGGGCAACAGCTACTACATAATACCCATAAGCAGGATAAACTTCCTGGAGGTTAAAGACAGTAATATTCTTATCCTCCACTTTTCAGGCATAGACAGACTCACCATAAAGTTCAGCAATAAGCAGGATTTGAACTTCGCCGTAGATAAGATAAGGCAATACATGGAGGAAGAGTAGATATGAGGGGAGTTCACGGCTACGTGGGCAGCTTAATAAAGGGAGAAGAGTTTGCGGAAAAGGAGGCTTTCTACAAATACGTAATGCAACCTGACAAGGTGATATCTGCTTCCCTTGGTTTTAAAAGCTCGCGCGGCTTTGAGATGGTAAAGGCCTTCCGCGTCCAGCACAAGGCCAGAGAGGGTAGATATAAGGGAGGTTTCAGGATACTGCCTTCCGTATCCCTTGAAGTTCTGCAAGAGCTGGCGCTCCTGATGAGTTTGAAGCACTCCCTTTACGAGCTACCCTTCGGCGGTGCCAAGGGGGGAATGAGCTTTGACCGCAGACTCGCAGGCAGGAAAGAAATGAGAAACCTCATGGCCTCCTTCGTTGAGAGGTTCGCCTGCGATATGGAGAGAGACATAATAGCTCCCGACATGGGAATGGACCAGGAGCTTATGGACGCCATATTAGAGAGCCTGGCTCGCATAAAGGGTTCCAGCTCTGCGAGCACGGTGGTGGGTAAGTCTCAAAGTAAAGGCGGTGTAGCTTTCCGAAGGAGTTCCACCGGCTACGGGGTTGCGTACACGCTGCACGAGTTCAATAAAAGGTTCTCCTTGGGAATTACAAAGGTAGGCATTCACGGTTTTGGAAAGGTGGGCATTCACGCCGCCTTGACCTTAGAGAAAATGGGCTTTGAGGTAGTGGGCGTTTCCGATTCCTCCGGGGGTGTAATCTCGGAGAGGGGGTTGGCGGTGGAGGAGGTGATACTTACCAAAAGGAATAAAGGCTCGGTGGTGTATCACCCGAGCAAAGTCGTAAAGGGCGATGAGTTTTTAGCTTATCCCTTTGACGCTCTGGTGCTGGCCTCTAAGGAGGGGGTAATCAACTCCAAAAACGCCGGCTCCGTAAAGGCAAAGCTTTTGGTGGAGGGTGCCAATATGCCTATAACCCATGAGGCGGAGGAGATTCTAAAGTCTAAGGGAGCGATAGTGGTTCCCGACATACTTGCCAACGCGGGGGGAGCCTTCGTCAGCTACTACGAGTGGCTGAAGTCAAAGGGGGAGGAAGTTGAGGAAGAGAGAATAAGGAAAGCCTTGGAAGATAAAATCTCCCGATTGGTGGCCGCGGCTTCACAGGATACGCTTAGAGGGCTGAGAAGGTTCTACTATCTCACCTCCTTGCGGAAACTACACTCTGAGTTTACCGCCAGCTATTGCGGGAACGATGGATAATGTATCCCCGTCCTTTAACTCGGTATCTACGCCCTTCAGAAACCTGATATCCTCATCGTTCAGGTATAGGTTTACAAACCTCCTGACCTCACCGTTCTCGTCCAGCAATCTCTCCTTGAAGCCGGGATACTGCTCCTCAAGCTTCTCAATAGCCTCTCTTATCGTTCCGGCCTCTACCTCTATCTCTCCCTGCCCGTTGGTGAGCCTTCTCAGAGGTGTGGGAACTCTAACTACAACAGCCATTCGCGCAACCTCCTACACAGGTGTGGACTTAACGATTATACAATATATGTCCCATGGATAAACTCCTTCTCTCCTTGCTCTCCGCCTACTTGGGACTCGGAACCTTCTTTAGCTTTGTCGTGGCTCCGACCCTATTCAGAGTCCTGGACAAGGCTCAAGCCGGTGGTGTGGTGGAGAGACTTTTTCCGATATACTTTGGCATAGGGATAGGGATAACTCTCGTATCCCTCCTTTTGGGGTTCATTTCAGGTATCGGAAAGCTCCCCTACGTACTGCTCGTCCTTGCTCTCGTAATACTGCTGATACTTGAGTTTTACATACTTCCCGTATCCCATTCCCTCAAGCAGACCGATTATCAGGCTTTTCTCAAGTACCATGGCATCTCTATGGCAATGAACCTTGCCCTCTTACTCCTCGTGTTTATTGAGGTGATAATCCTGCTGAGGCGATGATAGAGCTCAGGCTGTCCCAGATACCCGTTCCCAAGAGCAACCGCTACATAAGAACTAAGGGAGGCAAAGTCTTTAAGCCTCCGCGGGTAAGAAATTGGGAAGCGAGAGCCATGTGGGAAATAACCTCCCAGTATAAGGGAGAGCCTTTAGAGTACAAGCTCTCCGTTGAGATAGAGCTGATACTGCCCAACCACAGGAAGAGGGACATAGACAACATGCTAAAGAGCCTGTGGGACATACTGGAAAGGGCCGGGGTGATAAAGAACGACAACCAGATATACAGGGTCAAGACGGTAAAGAGGGTTGAGAAGGGCCAAGAGGGCGTCGTGGTCAGGCTCAAGAGGTTCAGAGACCGCCGAGCCGGCCGATAACCGCCTGCACTCCGCCCCTTACACCCATTGCGTCCAAGTCTATAATCTCAAAGTCCTCACCCTTCGCCCACCTGATTTGGCGCTTAGCAAGCTTTTTGGTGTTTCTTACCACCCGGGCCTTGGCTTCCTCCAAGCTTATCTTCCCCTCTAAGTATGGGATAACCTCCTTGTAGCCTATGGCCTGAGAGGAAGTCAGGAAGCTCTTAAAGCCCATAAGCAGGAGTCCCTCCACCTCCTCCACAAGTCCCTTTTTGAACATATCCTCTACCCTCCTCTCAATCCTCTCCGATAAGCTTTCCCAACTTCTGTAGAGGTAAAAGCCTCTGCACCTTAGCTTAGGCTCCCCCCAGCGGTGAAAGGAGGAAAAGGGTCTGCCCGACTCTATGAAGACCTCAAGGGCGCGAACTATCCTCCTCAGGTCGTTCTCGTGAATCTTGCGAGCGTAATTCCTGTCTATGCAGGCCAGCTTTCTGTACAGGTATCCGCTACCTTTGAGCTTTCCTATCCCGTAGAGCCTTTCCCTGAGAGTCCAATTTGGCTCCGGCGTCTGAGCAAGGCCGTAGAGTAAGGATTGCAGATACAGGTAGGAGCCGCCCACCACCAGCGGAAGCTTACCTCCGCTCTTTATCAACTCCACACTTCTGAGAGCATCTTCCTCAAACCTCTTGGCGTCGTAGTAATCGCCCGGCTCAACTATGTCTATTAAGTGGTGCCTCACTATATTTAAGTAATCCAACGGCTTCGCCGTTCCTATGTTCATACACCTGTACACGCTCATGGAGTCGGCGCTAACTATCTCCCCTCCCAACTTGAGCGCCAGGCAGACGGAGAACTCGGATTTTCCGGTAGCCGTAGGTGCGTATATAACTATCGGCTCACTCAAATCAATGAGAATTCTACACTGCAAACCTCACGGCAGGTGCTAAAATTCAAGCTTGGGAATGGTAAAGCACTACCCCGTAATGCTTGAGGAGGCAACCGACATACTCGTAGAGAGCGGAGGGGAAGTTTACGTGGACTGCACCGTCGGAGGGGGCGGGCACGCGAGGAGGGTTTTGGAAAAGCTTCCTAACGCCTTCGTGATAGGGATAGACAGGGACGAGGAGGCCTTAAAGAGAGCGCAGGAGAACTTGGAGGAGTTTGAGGGGCGCTACTCCTTATACAGAGCAAACTTCTCCCACTTGGACGAGGTTCTCTCTCAAGAGGGTCTGAGGTCGGTGGACGGCTTTCTCTTTGATCTCGGAGTGTCCATGTATCAGATTAAGGGAGACAGGGGATTTTCCTTCTTAGAAGACACCTCCTTGGACATGCGAATGGACACAAGCAGCTCCCTCAGAGCTGATAAGGTGGTAAACGAGTATCCCTTAGAGAGGCTGGTAAAGATATTCAAGGAATACGGAGAGGAACGCTTTGCCGGCAGGATAGCCAAAGCGATAGACAGATACAGGAGGAAGAAGAGGATAGAGAGCAGCAGAGAGCTGGCACAGGTGGTTTGGGACGCGGTCCCCCCGAAGTACAGACACGGAAGGATACACCCTGCCACGAGGGTATTCCAAGCTATAAGGATTGAGGTCAACGACGAGCTGGGAAGTCTGCAGGCGGCGCTCGGCAAGGCGCTGAGCCACCTGAAAGTGGGAGGCAGGCTTGTGGTCATATCCTTCCACTCCCTTGAGGACAGAATAGTCAAGAGGTTCATGAAAGAGAACGCCCATCGGCTCAAGGTGTTGACAAAAAAACCCCTGCGACCTTCCGAGAGAGAGGTGGCTCTAAATCCGCCCTCAAGGAGCGCGAAGCTCAGAGCGGGAGAGAGGTTGCCATGAGAGCTTTCTTCGCTATGCTGTTTATGGGACTGGCCTTCCTCTTAGCCGGCCTGCTTTACTCTTCCTATGCTCTGAAGGTCTCCAAAGAGCACGCCCGGAAGCTTACTGAGCTTAAAAGGCTTAAAGAGGAAAACCTGAGGCTGAAAGCCGAAATAGAGAGCATGCTGGATATAGAGGGCTTCAAGAGGTGGGCTCTGAGACATGGCTACAAGCCCTTTGATTGGGAGAAGTTCGTTCTTGATAGGTTCACAAAACCCTCAAGGAGAGGTCAATCCAGGGAGCGGCGTAAATGATAGAACCCGAAGATATGTAGTCTATACCCTTAAGGGCAAACTCCCTCACGTTCTCTAAGGTTATATTGCCCGAAACTTCCAGAGGAATCCTTCCCTTAACCACGTCTACGGCCTCCTTTACCCGTTGGGGGGTGAAGTTGTCCAGCATTATGATGTCAACACCCAGCTCCAGGGCTTCCTCCACTTCCTCCAAGGATTCCACCTCCACCTCCACCTTGTAAACCGGACTCAACGACTCCTTAACACGACGCACCGCCTCTTTCAGCCCGCCGGCCACCCTCTTGTGGTTGTCCTTAATGAGAACCATGTCGTAAAGGGCAAATCTGTGGTTGTGGCCACCTCCCACCCTAACCGCATACTTCTCAAAGGTCCTGAAGCCGGGGGTGGTCTTTCTCGTGTCCAGTATCTTCACCCCCGTCCCCTCCAGAGCCCTTACAAACTCCCTTGTTCTCGTAGCTACGCCCGAGAGTCTCTGGAGTATATTCAGACACAGCCTCTCACCCTTGAGTATGCTCAGGGCTTGCCCTTGTAGCTCCACGAGAACTTCGCCCTCTGTAAACCTTTGACCCTCTTCTTTTCTAACGAATACGCTGACACCACCCAGTATTGAAAATAGCTCCTCAAGGAACACCCCTCCGGCGAAAACTCCTCCCTTCTTGGCAACCACCTGCGCTTTTACTCTCTCCTCGGTACATACGCTCTCTGAGGTTATATCACCCGTGCCAACGTCCTCTATCAGGAACTCCTCAAGCCTTCTCCTTACAAAGAGCCTATCCATAGGCAGAAGTAGTTTACTACTTTCCGCCGTAGAGCTTATCTAAAAGCTCGCCGAGCACCTCCTTACCTCCCTGCCTAATTATCCTGCCCTCTCTCATGATGAAGACCCTGTCCGCCAAGAGGAGTGCCTCCACTGGGTCGTGGGACACTACCAGCACCGGTATGTTTAGCTCCAACTCCTTCAGGAACTCTATTATTTCCAGCTTGGTGTCCACGTCCAGAGAAGAAAAAGGTTCGTCCATGAGCAGGGCCCTCGGATTGAAGGCGAGCGCCATGACCACCGCCACCCTCTGTTTCTGTCCCCCGGAAAGCTCGTCCGGGTATCTGTTCTCCAATCCCTTCAGGCCAAACCTTTCCAAAAGCTCTTCGGGTCTGAACCTCACCTGCCTAACCTTACCAACCGCGAAGCTTAAGTTTTCCCTGACCTTCAGGTGGGGTAAAAGGCCGTGTTCCTGGAACACAACGCCTATCCTCCTCCTTTGGGGTGGCAGGAATATATCCTTCCGGGTATCAAGAAATACCTCATCGCAGCACTTGACCAGGCCCTCGTCGGGTTTCAGCAGGCCCGATACGGTCTTGATTACGGTGGTCTTGCCGCAACCCGAAGGTCCCAAGATGAAGTTAAAACCCCTTTGAAGGCTGAGGCTGACCTCTATCTTTATTTTCGGATACCTTTGGGTAAAGCTAACCTCTATCATCTCCTTACCCTTCTCCTGAGCAGAAGTATTAGGCTCAAGGAGAGCACGGAAACGGCCAAGAGGGTTAAAGAGGCTCTATAAGCCTGCGAGTAGTTTAGAGCTTGCACCTCATCGTAGACATAGACGGAAAGGGTTCTGGTCTCCCCGGGAATGTTCCCCCCTACCATAAGCACAACTCCGAACTCTCCCATCGTGTGAGCGAAGACCAGAGCTGCCGCGGTTATTATTCCTTCCTTTGCGTTGGGAATTATCACCCTGAAAAGGGTCTCCAACTTAGAGTAGCCAAAGAGGTAAGAGGTGTATATATACCTCCTGTCCACCGACCTGAGGGCGTCCCTTATGGGAAACGCACCAAAGGGTAGGGAGTAAATCACCGAACCCAGAAGAAGGCCCCAGAAGTTGAACAGGGGCGTGGTGCCAAATAGCTCTTCCAGTAAGCCTCCTACAGGTGAGTTGGGGCTGAAAGCCAGTATTAGATAGAAACCCAGAACGGTGGGTGGTAGCAGAAGGGGCAATGTCAAGAGGGCTTCAAGTATGAGCTTTCCCTTAAAGCTCCCGTAGGCGAGAGCAAGAGCTAACGGGAAAACGATGATTAGGGTTATAAAGGTGGTGGCGAAGGAAAGCTTGAGACTTACAAAGAGGGCTTCTACCATTCTACCTTGAACCCGAACCTCTTTAGAACTTCCTTAGCCTTCTGGGAAGTTAAAAAGTTTATGAACTCCTTAGCGGGTTCGCTGTCTTTGCCCTTGAGAGTAATCACGGCCGAGTGAATTACCGGCCTGTAGAGTTCTTCAGACAGGGTTATGTACCTATCCCTGCCGACTACCAGAGACAGGGCGACTATACCCACATCTGCTCCACCCGAGTGAACGAACTGCAGCGCTTGAGAAACGTTAGCTCCGTAAACCAGCTTCCTCCTGAGCCTCTCGTAAAGTCCCAAACTTTTCAAAGCCTGCACAGCGGCCTTCCCGTAGGGCGCATGTCTCGGGTTAGCTACGGCCACCCTCTTGGCCTCCTCAAGCGTTCGCTTTATATCACTACCCTTAAGGTTTCCATAAAGGGCCAAAAGACCTTTGGCGTACTCGGTGTAGGAGTCCTTTAGAGCCTTCTTGCGTCTGATAAGTTTCTTCGTATAAAAGCTGTCTGCGGACACGAAAACGTGGTAAGGCGCGCCTCCGGCTATCTGAGCGTAAAGGTGTCCCGAGGAGGCAAAGGAAACCTTAACCTTTACTCCCGGGTAGTAGGACTTAAACTCCTCTACCAGCTGTGGCATTAACCTCTGAAGGCTTGACGCTGCGGCTACGTAGAGGGTTTGGCCAAAGGAAAGGCTCAGGGTAAGCAGTAAAACGAGAGGGAAAAGCATGAAAAAATTTTAAAGCACCCCCAGCGGGATTCGAACCCGCGTTTCCGGCGTGAAAGGCCGGCGTCCTAGGCCGGGCTAGACGATGGGGGCTGCTACCAAAACGAGGAATATTATACCCTCTAAAACGGAAAAGTCAAGAAGGCCTGAGTGAGGGCACTTATCAATGCTTATAACCCCATAAGAGATTTGAAACAAAAGTAGCTCAAGAAGGATATTAACCTTACATTCATAACTATAGGAAAAAATGGCTCAGGAAAGGGGCAAAGGTTTCGGGGTTTACCTGCTGAGGGACTTTGACAGGGGCGTCATACGCGTACTCAACCTCAGCGAGGAGAGCTTCATATCCATAGAATCTCAGGTTCTAAAGGAAAGCAGTTGGGAGAGGAAGATTCACAAAGAAGACATCTCCTCGTACAAGCAAGCCGTGGCAGACTTTCTCAACGGACGGGACAACGTCAGTCTAACCTACAGATTTCAATCCCCAGACGGTAAGAGTTATATAGAGGTCAAAGAGGAGCTGGTGCGCATTTCTGTGGAAGGAAAGGTGTTCGCCTTCTCCATATTGACCAAGACCTGCGATGCGGAGATTATGGGAACCACTTTAGAGTGTCAAAGGATAATGAACGGCATACTGGAGGTGGCCTTCCAAGACAAACCTCTCAAGGAGGTCATTCAGGACATACTGGACAGGCTCTTGCAGGCTCCCTGGCTGCCTGAGGGTGGAGCGGGAGTTATCTTCCTATTTGATAAGAAATCCAACAGGCTCAAGATGGCCGCCCACAGGAATATGCCACCTTACATAATTCAAACCTGCGGCAGCTTAGAACTCGGAAAGTGTATATGCGGGAAGGCGGCACAGAGGGGTTCGCTGGTATTCGTGAACCACGTAAACCACGAACACGAGATAAGGTTTGAGGGCATGGCAGACCACGGACATTACGCCTTGCCCATAATCTTTGAAAGGGAGCTGGTGGGAGTCCTCAGCCTGTACCTGAAACCGGGACACCCTTATTCCCAGTACGAGGTAAGCTTCCTTGAGGCGGTGTGCAAGACCATAGCCAGCATAATAAAGCATAAGGTCTACGAGGAAAAGCTTGAGAACTTGAGCATAGCCATAGAGCAAACTCCGGACTGGGTGGTGATAGCGGACAGGAGCGGTAGGATAGAGTACGTAAACAGGGCCGTGGAGAAGATAACGGGCTTTTCCAGAGAGGAGATAGTGGGCAACACGCCCCGTATATGGAAGTCGGGTAGGCATAACATAAAGTTCTTTGAGAACCTCTGGAAGAGCATACTCTCGGGCAAGCCTTACAGGTCTATCTTCATAAACAGAAGAAAGGACGGGGAGATATTCTACTTAGACCAGACCATAACGCCGGTTAGGGATAAAGACGGAAACATAGTTAAGTTCATCTCTACGGGCAAAGACATCACCGAGTCTAAGATATACGAGGACAGGATATACAGGCTCGCCTACTACGACACTCTGACAGGTCTTCCGAACAGGAACCTATTTATGGAGAGGCTCTCGGAGATTCTAAAAAGCAGGCACAAACCCTTCGGTATAGCCATAATGGACTTGGACAGGCTCAAGTTCCTGAACGAGACCTACTCCCCTTACGTGGGCGACGAGGTATTGAAGGAGATAGCGAGCAGGATTAGCTCAATCTTAGATAGTGATTCCTTAGCCGCACGGCTCGGGAGCGACGAGTTCGCACTCCTGATAGCTCAGGACACGGAGGAGGCCATAACCCTCTTCTTGGAGGAACTTCTACAGGAAATTTCCCGTCCCATAAAGCTGGGAGAGGAGGACGTAGTTATAACCGCCAGCATAGGTGTATCCAAGTATCCCGAAGATGGAGAGGAAGCCTCAACCCTTATGAAGAATGCGGAACTCGCTCTGATACAGGCCAAAGAGCTGGGCAGGAACAACTACCAGTTCTACGCTCCCGATATGAACACCAAGGCCGTGGAATTCATGCTCCTTTCCAAACACCTGCTCAAGGCCGCGGACAGGGACGAGTTCGTCATATACCTGCAGCCTTACGTTGATACCAAGACCAGGGAGATTGTAGGTGCGGAGGTTCTTCTGCGGTGGAACAGCGAGGACCTGGGTCTCGTATCACCCGCCAAGTTCATACCCATTTTGGAAGATACCAAGCTCATAAACAGAGTCGGCGACGGCGTAATGCGTAAGTCGGGGGAGCTCCTTAAGAAGCTGAAGGACGGCTTAGAGCTTTCGGTTAACGTCTCGCCGGTGCAACTGATGTCTAAGGACTTTTACGACAGAATTACGTCTATCTGCCGTGAGCTGAGGATAGACCCCGGAAGGATAACCTTGGAGATAACGGAGAACGTGTTTGTAAGGGACGAGAAAGAAGCCCTGAAGCTTCTGCTGAAACTGAAGAGCTTCGGCTTTAAGCTGGCCATAGACGACTTCGGAACGGGATACTCTTCCTTAAATTACCTGCGCCTCTTTCCCCTTGACAGGGTGAAGATAGATATATCCTACGTCAGAGACATGCCCTACGACGACAAAGACGAGGCCATCGTAAAGACCATAATAGATATGTCCCACGCCTTGGATATGGAGACGATAGCAGAAGGTGTGGAGACAGAAGTTCAGATGGATATACTCAGAGAACTGGGCTGCGATATGCAGCAGGGATACCTCTTCTATCAACCTATGCCCGTTGAGGACTTTATAGACCTGATTTCTTAGGGTTTGCAGTCCTTAAAGGTTTCCCACACGAACCTGTTTAGGGGAAGGTTCAGGTATTCCCACTCCCTCTTTGAGGCATCGTAAACCCGCATACCTTCGTAGCCGAGCATGTCCATAACCATGTAAACGAAGGCCGCACCGGTTCCTCCGAAGCAAAAGAGTAAGACCTCGTCCTTTTTGCCTATGCCTTGATTCTTAAAGAACGCTTCCGCGTAAAAGGGGAACTCTATGTAGAGCTTGCCAGTCCTTTCATCCTTCTTGACCCACCACTCCCACGGGAAGGCAACGGAACAGGGAACGTGGCCGAACTTCTTGGCCGCGGGGAACTTGGTAATTCCAAAGTAGTGCCCCACGGGTCTGCCGTCTATTATTGGCCTCTTACCTATACTCTCCTTGAGGTATTTCCAGTCTATCTTCAGGTGCTCGTTAACCCGAGCTTTGAAGCTTCCCTTTTTGGGTTTGGGGTCCTCAAAGTCAACCGGTAGGTTTTTCTCAACCCACGCCTTCCAACCGCCGTCCAGCATACTTACCCTCTTGTGTCCTAAGTAGTGAAACAGCCAGTAGGCGTAAACCGCTCCCAGTATCTCGTTCGTCTGGTTTCCCTTGTAGTATATGACCACGTCCGTGTCTTTGGATATGCCCCAACTCCTGAACTTCTCCTCGTAGTATCCGATGTCCCTGTGAACCAGAGCACCGCTCTTTTTGTCCATCATGCGCCACTCTTCCTTCTCCGTAAGAACCGCTCCGGGAATGTGTCCCTCCATGATGTAGCTCTGGGTATCGGAAAACTCCAGTATCACCAGATTGTCCCTGCCCAGCTCCTTGCTCAATCTCTCCGGACTCAGAAGCTTGGGAAGAGAGAAAGAGCTCAAGCTGAAAACCAAAACCGCCAAGAGAACCTTTAGCATACCTATATCCCCCTTTATAATTTAACCTCTCATAAGCCCGAGGATTTCCCTATCCATAAAGTCCCTGTTCTCCCTGTCCAGCTCTATGAGAACCGCGTCCGGCAGACGTCTTATCTCAGCCACGAGGGGGTGAACGTCTCTGGAAGGAATGGTCAGGATTAGGTCTCTGCCGGGTTGGTGAACCAGAGCCTTCACCAAGTCCCTGAACCTCTTGGAAAACAGCTCCATCTTGCCCACCTCGTCTATGACCGCCACGCTCCTTTTGGACCTTAAAGCCTTCTCCAGCACCGGCAGCGCCACCTTCTCAAACCTCTCCACGTTCACTCCGTAAGAGCCTACCAGCCTCTTAGACCTGAAGAACTTGCTTGCAAAAAGCTCCGAGTCGCCCTCGGTGGAAACCACCTTAAAGCCCGTTCTTCTCTTGCTCTTTTTGTCCCTGACCTCCTCCGTCCAAAAGCCTACCGCCTTATCCCCCAAGTGCTGAACGAGCTTCTTCACGAGGGTGGTCTTGCCCACGCCCGGCTCCGAGGTTATAACCACCTTCATAGCTTGAGCTTTCCTTTGAATTCCCTCTCCAGCTCCCTCTTGATTGCCCTCTCCTTTAGCTCCTGCCTCCTGTCGTGGAGCTTTTTCCCCTTCACGAGCGCAATCTCCACCTTAACCTTGCCGTTTTTGAAGTAAAGCCTCGTGGGAATTAGGGTAAGTCCCTTCTCCTGAACCTTGCCGTAGAGCCGAAGTATCTCCCTCTTGTGGAGCAGGAGCTTGCGTTTCCTCAGGGGGTCCGGCGGTTTTATGGAAGCGTAGCGGTAGGGAGCGATGTAGAGGTTGTGAAGCCACGCCTCGCCCCCCTCTATACGCACGAAGCTATCCTTAAAAGACACGTTAACCTTGTTCCTCAGAGCTTTAACCTCCGAACCTTCAAGGACTATTCCCGCCTCAAGCCTCTCAAGGATTTCGTATCTGGCCTTAGCCTCTCTGTTTTCGGCTATAGGCACTATCTTAGAACCTCTCATACCAGCTCCGATATGTAGCTCTCAAAGTTCATAGATAACGAGTGGTCGTCCTCCACCTCAAGGAACCTCTCCACCTTTACCTCTTTAACGAACGCGTAGGTGTCCTCTATCGGAACCACCTCGTCAAACTTGCCGTGAACTATGAGAATCTCAACTGGGGGATTTTTGGGAAAGTTTACCTTGCCCTCTTGCAGAACCTCGTAGCCCTTCTCAATTATGTCCCGCGCGAACTGTGGAATTATCTCTATCTCCACATCGCCCTCTAAAAGTCTGAGGGGTTCTTTCCCCTCCAGCCAAGGCTTTGCCCTCTCCTGCCCTACCTCCGTCAGTATCAAGTCAAGGGTTCTGAAAGAGGGAGCTAAGAGAACCAATCTTTTAAGGTTGCAAAGCTCTCTGAACCTTACGTAATTTGCAGACACGTAAGCTCCGTGGGAGCTGCCACACATAACTATGTCCTTATACTTCCTTGAGAATCCGCAAACCAAAGCCTCAAGGGTCTCAAGAACCTGCGAGGTGGTGTGGGTGTGGTAATCCATGTCCATGGCAAAGAAGGAGTAGCTTTTCTCCTCTTTAAAGCGTTCCCTCAGCAGAGCTATCTTGCTGCCGCTCACGTCGGTGGCAAAGCCGTGCAGGTGTATCCAGAGCCTCTGTGAGCCGTTATCGTCGTAAAAGAACATCAGTACTTCCTCTCCTGGGGTTCGTATTCGGTTATAACCACGGGTATGTAATCAAGCTCTAACCTATCTCCCGAATACCTGAGCAGGGAGTGCTTTAGAAAGTTCTCATCGTCCCTCTTGGGATAATCCTCCCTCGTGTGTCCGCCCCTTGACTCCTTTCTGTGGAGTGCGGCGTAGGCGACCGCCCTCGCCAGCTCCAACATGTTCCTGAGTTCTAAAAGCTCTATCAGGTTGGTGTTAAAGACCTTTGATTTATCAACCACAGGAATGCTCTCCCACCTTTGCAGAAGCTCGGACAGCTCCTCGTAAGCCTCCTTCAAGGATTTTTCATCCCTGAATATTCCCATCTTGGCCCAGGTTATCTCTCCCATCTCGGAGCGAACCTCTGCAAGCCTCCCTTTGCCCTCGCGTCTCATGAGGGACTCTATGAACTCCTCTCCCTTCCTCCTTTCGGCTTCGGAGATTTCCGGCCGGGGTGTGTCCTTGACCATCTGCCTTATTGCCTGCCCTGCGAACTTGCCGAAGACTATAAGCTCCGTAAGGGAGTTGCCCCCCAGCCTGTTGGCCCCGTGAACGGATACGCAGGCACACTCTCCCACCGCGTAAAGCCCCTTCAGGGGAGTCTCGGATGTTCTGTAATCGGAGACGTGGACGCCCCCCATGCAGTAGTGAGCGGTGGGTCTTATGGGAACGGGGTCTTTTACGGGGTCAACGCCCTCAAAGTCTATGGCGAGCTGTCTGACCTGCGGCAGCCTTTCCAGTATCTTCTGCTCTCCCAAGTGCCTGAGGTCAAGGTGGACGTAAGCCCTCGCTCCCTTTCCGAAGCCCCTGTCCTCCATAATCTCGTACTCTATCGCCCTTGATACCATATCCCTGGGTGCCAGCTCCATCTTTTGGGGAGCGTATCTCTCCATGAACCTCTCCCCCAGCTTGTTCACGAGATAACCTCCCTCTCCCCTGCAGGCTTCCGAGAGCAGTATTCCCGTCTTCGCCAGCCCGGTGGGGTGGAACTGGATAAACTCTATGTCCTTTAAGGGAACTCCATTTCTGAGAGCTACCGCCTGCCCGTCTCCGGTGTTGCCTATGGCGTTGGTGCTTCTGAACCAGTAAATCCTCGCAAAGCCCCCGGTGGCAAGAACCACCGCCTTGGCTCCGAGGGTTATAACCTCTCCGTTCTTTATGTCGTATATAGAAACGCCCTTTACTCTCTCCTCGTCCCGTATCAGGTCTATGAGAAAAAACTCGTTGTAGAAGTCTATGTTATCCCTTGCAAGAGCCTGCTCAAACAATGTATGCAAGAGAACGTGTCCCGTCTTGTCCGCCGCAAACACCGTTCTGGGAAAGGAAGCCCCGCCGAAGGGTCTTTGAGCTATCTTGCCCTCCTCCGTCCTTGAGAAGGGAACTCCCCAGCGGTCAAGCTCGTAGATTATCTCGGGAGCGTTTTGGGTCATAAAGAAGACCGCATCTTGGTCTGCCAAGTAGTCCGAGCCTTTTATGGTGTCAAAGGCGTGCGTTTCGGGATTGTCCTCGGCTACCGCAACAGCAAGAGCGGCATTCATTCCTCCCTGCGCCGCCCCCGTATGGGAGCGGGTGGGATAGACCTTTGAGACCAAGGCAACCTTAAGCTCGCCGTCCTGTGCCACCTCTATGGCACACCTGAGTCCCGCGCCACCACCGCCTACTATCACAACGTCGTAGTTTTTCATGGCAGTTAGATTATTCTATTCTAAGATAGAAGTGGATTTGCGAACAGTTGCCATAATACGGTATATTTATTGAGCTTCAAGTATTTTTACTACCAAATCTCTTCCTTGATAAACGTATTGCTTGAGAAGTTGTCTGTCCTTCAGCACATTCTCATTTTTACCCAGACTGTCCCCATGAGCTATGGCGTTCCTCACACTTTGTATATTTTTCCATATCTCCATTAATTCACAATTTTTATTTAAAAAGATTTTTAATCTTTCTTTGGCTTGATTGTATATAGATTGTTTTTTGCTAAAATTTGCCTGATTGTATTCGTTCCTATTCAAGAAACACCCTATAATAGCTTCGTATATAAGTGTGTATGCTTTAAGAAATTGGTCTTTTTGTGCGAATAAAACTGCTCTATTTGCCATTCTTAATGGCAATCTTTCATCTTGAATTGGTTGAAGTACGCTTTCAATAAAGTGCTTTTTTGCTATTTTTTGATATACATCTTCCTGTGGTATCATTTTGGCAATCTTATTTAAATAAGAATTGCTTATTCTCCTATTAGTCTCCGTTTTTAGGAAAAAATTTGCGTCTAATCCTCTCCTTTTCAAAGGAGAGATACAGACGCATGGTGCGAAGCACCATTAACCATGTGCATGTTTCAAATACCAATCAAGCTTGACTTTCCTTTGAATAAGCCTAAACTATATGTAATGGGAAAGAAAAATACAAAGCCTAATCTCAAGACTGCAAGAACCTGTGTTTACAACTGCAACTACCATATCGTATTTTCCACTAAATATAGAAGAAAGGTTCTTACCCAAGACATTGAAGAATACCTTAAAAACCTCATTCAGGAAATAGCTCAAGAAAAAGGTTTTGAAGTATCTCAGGTAGAAGTGGGAGAAAAAGACCATGTCCACATATTTGCATCCGCTCACCCTAAAGTAGCTCCTTCCTATATAGTCAAGATGATTAAAGGTATCACCGCAAGGAAAATCTTTCTGAGGTTTCCACACATAAAGAGATACCTCTGGAAAGGGCATCTGTGGAATCCTTCATACTACATAGAGACCATAGGCTCAATATCCGAGGAGGCGATTCGCAAATACATAGAAGCTCAAAAGAAGGAGTAATCATGAACTACGTTTACAGGTTCAGACTCTATCCTAATAAAGAGCAAGAGAAATTCCTCAACATACAGATAGGACACTGCAGGTTCGTTTACAACAAACTCCTTGAGATGGCAAAAAGAAACTACGAGCAAGAAGGCAAAAAGTGGAACTATTACGAGTACAAAAAGCTCCTACCTAAGCTCAAGAGGAAATTTTCATTCCTCAAAGAAGCTAACAGCCAATCCCTGCAAGAAGCAGTCAAGTGGCTGGACAGAGCTTTCAAAAACTTCTTCAAAGGACTATCAGGATTTCCCAAATTCAAAAGCAGAAAGAAAACTAACAGCGTACCAATTCCCCAGCACTTTAAGGTAGAAGGCAATAAAGTGAGAATACCAAAACTCAGAACTCCTATCAGGTTCATAAAGCACAGGGAGATAGAAGGAAATATAAAGAGTATCTCCATAACAAAAACACCGACAGGGAAGTTTTACCTGAACATTCTTGTGGAGAGAAAGATAAAGCCTCTACCTAAAACAGAGAAGGCAGTAGCAATAGACGTAGGACTTACTCACTTTTGCACACTCTCTACGGGGAAGAAGGTAGAAAACCCTAAGCACCTGATAAAGACAGAGCGAAGGATAAAGAAGCTCCAGAAACAGCTTTCAAGGAAGAGGAAGGGAAGCAGGAGGTTCACGATACTTGCGAGGAGGATAGCGAAACTCCACGAAAAGGTAAAAAATCAAAGGAGGGATTTTCTGCACAAGTTAAGCAAGCAAATAATCGGCGATAACCAAGCCGTTATTGTAGAAGACCTGAACGTTAAAGGACTTGTCCAGAATACGAGCTTTTCTAAGCACATAGCGGATGCGAGCTGGAGCAGGTTCGTTCAGTTCCTTGAATACAAGGCAAAGCTCTACGGAAGAGTTCTAATCAAGGTGGATACCTTTTTTCCCTCCTCTAAGCTTTGTAGCGTGTGTGGGTTCAAGAAAGAGGATTTGAAGCTCTCAGAGAGGGAATGGGAGTGTCCTGTATGCAAGGCTAAGCATGATAGGGACTACAACGCAACGTTAAACTTGCTGAGAGAAGGTTTCGCCTACCTTAAAACGGCGGTAGGGGTGGACTGCCCCGAGCTAATGCCCGTGGAGGGGACATTCGTTCCCTGTGAAGCGGGAAGCTCCTCAATTCATTGAGGAGAGGAAGTCACAAGAACTGTTTTGCGTCAACCACTCCTCCCTTACGAAGAGAGCCTCCGACCGCAGGGAGGTAAAAGAGGAACTTAAGCTCTTTCCGAAGGCTTTCAACTCCACACGGCGCATTAGGAATAGACAGACTGGTCAGAACTCAAACGCTCGTGTCGGAGTTTTTCAACTCCACATAGCGCATTAGGAACAAAGGAGGTAAGAGATATGAGAAAAGCATTCAAATTTACTTTCGACTCCACGCGGCGCATTAGGAACTGCTTGTGGGGAGAGTTCAAGCTCTCTTGGAGTATCTCTTTCAACTCCACACGGCGCATTAGGAACCATACAAAATTGAATATAAGAGAAAAAAGAATAAGAAATCTTTCAACTCCACACGGCGCATTAGGAACTCAATATAATTTAATTCAAACAGTTTAATATTCTTAGTCTTTCAACTCCACACGGCGCATTAGGAACTGCATTTGCACATGTATCAATTAATCTTACTACACTTCTTTCAACTCCACACGGCGCATTAGGAACACATCTCCTAAAGCATTAAGTATATCTTCAAAACTTTCACTTTCAACTCCACACGGCGCATTAGGAACTCTGACTTATTCTTGGATAAAGGTATTCTTTATTATACCTTTCAACTCCACACGGCGCATTAGGAACCAAGGAAGTTGTAAGCAAAATCAGGCAAGAAACGAAGGCTTTCAACTCCACACGGCGCATTAGGAACTGTTTTACAAGGGGGAGTATGTTTTCACGTGTGAAACCCTCTTTCAACTCCACACGGCGCATTAGGAACCAGAATCCCCCTATCTCTATAGAGTTAGCGTTCACTTCCACCTTTCAACTCCACACGGCGCATTAGGAACCCACCAGCCTCTCTGTGTATATAGCTCTGTAGAACCTCCTTTCAACTCCACACGGCGCATTAGGAACCTCACTCCTTCTGGGTGCAGGAGCTTTATGGTTTGTTGCTTTCAACTCCACACGGCGCATTAGGAACCTAGAGAGGCAAGCGTTTCTCCTTCCTTCGGAGGAGGAGCTTTCAACTCCACACGGCGCATTAGGAACTCTAAAAGGAGTAATTCTAAAGCTACTTATTACATCCATACTCTTTCAACTCCACACGGCGCATTAGGAACCAATCTTACCGAATTTGTAGCCCTCCTGCAGACCATAACTTTCAACTCCACACGGCGCATTAGGAACCTCACTCCTTCTGGGTGCAGGAGCTTTATGGTTTGTTGCTTTCAACTCCACACGGCGCATTAGGAACCCTCTCGCCGAGCAACCTCCAGGGAAACTCCCTCAAAGCTCTTTCAACTCCACACGGCGCATTAGGAACCTTTCGCACACGTGTATTTTATCTATTACGTGATAGACTTTCAACTCCACACGGCGCATTAGGAACCTACTTCACAAAATTGTTATATATCCATGCACCTATAACTTTCAACTCCACACGGCGCATTAGGAACAACTGCAAGAGCGACAAGGTAGTTAAGAAGGGTGTAAGCTTTCAACTCCACACGGCGCATTAGGAACCTTGATTATACCTGTGCATGTCCTAAACAATGGATAGCAGAACTTTCAACTCCACACGGCGCATTAGGAACCTATCTCTTAAATCGGTAATTGCTCTTTCAAAAGTATCGATATAATCTTTCAACTCCACACGGCGCATTAGGAACACTATCACCTTGAATAGCTAGTTTCAATACAATACTTACTTTCAACTCCACACGGCGCATTAGGAACATAAGTTTTTGCTAACCGGACACAGCAAAAATGTTTCTTTCAACTCCACACGGCGCATTAGGAACACTACCTTAAGATAAACTTGTTCCTTCTCTTCCGCCGTCCTTTCAACTCCACACGGCGCATTAGGAACTATTAAATCTACTATACCTGTATTAATTAGTTCCTGTTTTCCTTTCAACTCCACACGGCGCATTAGGAACGAGCAGGGTATAGACTTCAGAAAGCCTATATCCTCAATGGGGAACTTTCAACTCCACACGGCGCATTAGGAACCTTCCGCCTTCTGTTCTCGTAGTCCAATTCCCTGCCTTACTTTCAACTCCACACGGCGCATTAGGAACGGGGTGTATGGAACTATTAACAAGGTTCCCGAAGAGCCTTTCAACTCCACACGGCGCATTAGGAACGGGAAGGGTTCATACGTAGGCCAGAGCGCATTTTGCTACTTTCAACTCCACACGGCGCATTAGGAACGCGTTATTGAGCTTCTGTGTATGCCCCAAAGGAAAGAAGAAACTTTCAACTCCACACGGCGCATTAGGAACAATCCCTAATACTTTTGAGGCTTTGAAGCCTGCACTCCACTTTCAACTCCACACGGCGCATTAGGAACCTCCGATGCGGAGGAGGAAGAGCAGGTGCTCTTCTCTCTTTCAACTCCACACGGCGCATTAGGAACTGACATTTTTTCAATATCGCTCTAAATATTGGGACAGACTTTCAACTCCACACGGCGCATTAGGAACCAATCATAATTCAGGCAGACGGAACAATAGATAAATTCCTTTCAACTCCACACGGCGCATTAGGAACCACATCTTCATATCCCTTTATGTCCTCTGTTAGTTTCCTTTCAACTCCACACGGCGCATTAGGAACCCCCAAAAGGGGTTTTTTATAATATACGGCAAATCAATTGGTTATGCAACCTTTTAGTGCGGCAAATGAAGTTAATTTCCGAAAATCGTCAGTCCTGCAAAAAGGCTCAAAAATTAGGTGCCTTAAGCCGTTGTCAGCCAATAAGTTCAAAGAGCCGTCATCAAAGCATCAAAACATCAAAGCATTTTGATGCAGCCTAAAGCGCTCTTTCCCTATTCAATTGCCAAGGCTCTGGAGGCTCCTAAGTCCTCCTACGATGGAATTAATAATATAACCAAATCTCCCGAGTGCAGGTATATTTAATTAAGCCATGAAAACGACTATAAAGGATTACTACAAGATACTGGGAGTTGACAGAAAAGCCTCTCCGGAGGAGATAAAGAAATCCTACAGGAAGCTGGCAAAGGAGTATCACCCGGACAGGAATCCAGAGCCGGAGGCGGAGGAGAAGTTTAAGGAGATAAATGAAGCGTATCACGTTCTCATAGACGAAGAGAGGCGTGCGGAGTATGACAGGATTCTCAGCAGCGGGGACGAAAACAGATACAGGGACTTTTTGGAATACATACAGGAGTTTATAGAGAGTATAGTCAAGGGAGAAAAGACCAAGCGCAGGAGGCCGAGGAAAGGCCAGGATATAAGGCTGAAGCTTACCTTAACCCTTGAGGAGGCAGCCTTTGGGGGAGAAAAGGAGATTGAGTACGACAGGTGGAGGGATTGCCCTGTATGTGAAGGTATTGGAGTTAAGGGCGAACCCGAAAAGGTCAAGTGCCACGCTTGCGGCGGTAAGGGGAGGAAGGTTAGCGGTATCTTTAGCTTCCCGCGACCCTGTTCCGTCTGTAAAGGTAAGGGCTATATAGTGAAGAATCCCTGCCCCACCTGCTACGGAAGGGGTAGGATTACTCAACGTTCTAAGATACTCATAAATATCCCACCGGAAACCTACGACGGGGAGGTTTTGAAGGTTCCCGAAAAGGGACACTTTGGCTACTTTGGGGGGAAGTCCGGAGACCTTTACCTTAGGGTCATGCTCCAAGAGCACCCAACCTTCAAGGTTATAAACTCCCAAGACCTGCTGATGGAGAGGGTAATCAGTTTTCCCATGGCAACCCTGGGAGGAGTCATAAAGGTTCCCACCCTTGAGGGTGAGGAGATAGAGGTATTCGTTCAGCCGGGAACGGAGAGCGGTGCCAGCAAGGTAGTGCCGGGTAAGGGGCTGCCTAAGGGCGGCAGCAGGGGAAATCTGATAATAAGCTTTCGTATAGGGGTTCCAAAGAACATCTCCTCCAAGGAAAGGAAGCTGATAGAGAAGTTGGCAAAGCTTATGGGTGAGGAGGGGGTTAACTACAGCGACTCCATGCTGGACAAGCTAAGAAGTAAGCTAAAGGGAGGGTGAACCCTCCCCTGCCGAAGTTTACTCCTTTATATAGGGACCCATAAGCTTGAAAACGGAATCTCTTTGCTGCATGTACTCACGTTCACAGTCTCTACCGGATTTAACCATCTGGTTGTATATGTTTGCAAAGAACGTCTTTTGGAGAACCTGGGGTTCTGCCCCTCCAGCCCAGCACACGAGGTTTGCGAGTCTTACATTTCCCATTGAGTGGGTGGCGTAGTAAGGTGTGTTTTGAGTTAATTCACCCATAAACAAAGCACCTAACAGAATGGCCATCACGCCCTCCTGTCTCCCTTGCTGGTCTTCCGCGGATTCTATCAGCATAACGACCGAGATGGCGTCCGCCGCGTCTTCCTCCTTCCCTAAGACGGGCAATGAGTAGTTATCTATAAGGGCATGACCCAGCTCGTGGCCGAAGATAAACAGGTATGCGTAAAGGGCGTACGAAACGGCCGTATTGGCATCTGTTGTTTTCTTTCCATAGTAATTTATTAAGGTAAGGAGCATCTCCGTGCACATAAATATCTCACTTCTGGAAGGTGAATAAAAGGCGTTAACGGTCTTGCAGTCCGTGGAGCTTATCTTTATATCTTTGTTGAGACTCAAGGTGGCATTCAATTCATCGGCGATAATTTTGAACATGTCTCTTATGGCGTTCATATTCAAATTGTAGTTGGTGGCGTAAGTTCCAAGGACAAAGTCCCCCTTGTCTTGGACGGCTCCTCCACCGCCGGTACCGGCAGAAGGTTGGGAAGAGCCACCGCCTCCACCGCCGCCGCAGGATATTATTAAGGCTCCCATCAAGGATAGAAGAAGTGCGAAGACCCTCATGACTAACCTCCTTTCTCCAAAATTTTCTTAAGGGGGAATTTAACCTTCCCTTTTCGGAGGCGGAAGCGGAAAATTCCGAAAGAGCGAGAAAATGGCGAGATATTGAATTCTGCTTAGCGGTCTCTAAATTAATTCTCATAGTGTCTAAAAGAAACAGAGAGCTGGCCGAGATATTTGAACGCATGGCCGACATGTTAGAGTTCTTGGGCGACAGCCCTTACAGGATTTCCGCTTACCGCAGAGCGGCATCTGTTATATCCGAGCTTCAGGAAGACGTGGAGGAGGCCCTCGCCAGCGGCAGGCTTGAGAGGTTCCCCGGTATAGGGAGCTCCACTCTGCTGAAGGTGGAGGAGTTCTTGAAAACCGGCAAGATAGGGAAGTATGAGGAGCTAAAGAAGAAGGTTCCCCAAGACCTTTTGGAACTTATAGATGTGCCGGGTATAGGACCCAAAACGCTGCGCGTGGCCTACCACAAATTGGGAGTTAGAACCAAGGAGGACTTTATAAAAGCTCTCAAAGAGGGTTCGCTGGAAGAGCTGCCGGGATTCGGAAAGAAGAAGGTGGAAAAGATACTAAAGGGTATAGCCCTTTGGGAAAAGAGCAGAGAGAGGATATCCCTCATAGAGGCGTACCGCATGGCTCAGGAGGTTCTCAGCTACGTAAAGGAATCCGAAAGCGTGGTTGAAGCGGAAGTTGCCGGAAGCATCAGGAGAATGAAGGAGACCATAGGGGATATAGACATACTGGTATCCGCTGAAAAGACCAACTGGCACGCTATCCACGAACACTTTATCAGGTATCCCGACACGCAGGAAGTTCTGGCTAAGGGGGAGACCAAGTCAAGCATCGTGCTGAAAGGGGGCAGGCAGGTGGACCTGAGAACCGTTGAGCCTTCCCAGTGGGGTGCGGCACTCCAGTACTTTACCGGCTCAAAGGCGCACAACATAAGGGTGAGGGACATAGCCAAGGACAGAGGCCTGAAGGTGAACGAGTATGGAGTATTTACAGAAAAAGATGGCACCAAGGTGGCGGGAAAGACGGAAGAGGAAGTGTATAGAGCCGTAGGTATGCAGTGGGTCCCACCGGAGATAAGGGAAGATTGGGGTGAGATAGAGCTTGCACTCAAAGGAGAGCTTCCCAGATTGGTGGATATAAAGGACATAAAGGGCGATTTCCACATGCACACCAATTGGAGCGACGGTATAAACACGCTACAAGAAATGGCTCAGGCCTGCTACAGCATGGGTTATCAATACATGGTAGTGGGAGACCACTCTCAGAGCGCGCGTGTTGCCAACGGACTCACTCCGGATAGATATAGAGAGCAGTGGGAACTCATAGACCAACTCAACGAGTCTTACGCGGATAAGGGTTTCACCATACTGAAGGGTGCAGAGGTGGATATCCTCGCCGACGGTTCCCTGGATTTGCCGGACGAGATTCTTGAAGGTTTTGACTTTGTAGTGGCTTCCATACACTCGGGTTTTGAGACGGACAACACCGAAAGAATCCTGAAGGCCATGGAAAGTCCCTTCGTGAACCTCATAGGCCACCCCACCGGGAAGTCTTACGGACACAGGAAGAGCTACCCCTTAGACATGGAAGCGGTGCTGGCAAAGGCTAAAGAGACGGGCACCGCCCTTGAGGTCAACACCTTCAGGATAGACCTCTCTCCGGAGATAGTAAGGAGGTGCATGGAGGAGGGTGTGGTTATAGCCATAGTGACGGATGCCCACGCCGTTTCCCATCTGCCTTACATGAGGCTGGGTGTGGGCATAGCGAGGCGGGGTTGGGCAGTTCCGGAACTGGTGCTCAACACAAAAACTCTAAATGAGATAAAGGAATTCGCGG
>JALWEG010000060.1 GCA_027014155.1 Aquificaceae bacterium | reverse complement strand
TCAGAGGAGGGTGTTAGCCATCTCTCGTTGAAGCAGGAATCCCCATGCGGGTCTTCCGGGTGGGAGTAATCTCTACCGGAAGCTCCTTCCGTAAGGAAGGAGAGGTTCACAGGCAAGCCTGTGGAAATACCCCTTAAGCTTACTTTTGCTTAAGCAAACCCCTCTCCCCCGAAGGGAGAGGGCAGCCCCCTCTTCACTTCCCCCCTAATTCACTTTCTATAGTAAGTGCGAAGTCAAGTTCGGCAAAGTACTTTTTATCAAGTGAGCGAGATTTTAACGAGATTTTTAAAACACTGTTTGGATATTTCGCTCTACCCACTTGGCGTCCCACCACTCTATAGGATTCACCTCTACCCCTTGAACCAGCACGCCGAAGTGAAGGTGGTCGCCGAAGGCCAAACCGGTTGCATCGGTTATTCCTATTATCTGCCCCTTCTTGACCTTATCTCCTCTCTTAACCTTAAACTCCGCAAGGTGGGCGTAAAGACTGACTATCCCGAAGCCATGGTCTATCAGAACCACGTTGCCGTATATACCTATGTAACCTGTGAAAATCACCCTACCGGAGTTGGCAGCCTCCACGGGAGCGTTCTTAACGGAAGCAAGGTCATACCCCCAGTGAACGCTTGAGCTTACGAACTTGCCCTTATATCTGTAGCTTCTCCTCTCGCCGAAGAGGGATACCACCTTGCTGTTCCTGAGCTGTAAGAACTTACCTTCCCAAAGCTTCTTCTCAAGGCTATCGGATGCCAGCTCTCTTATCTTCTCCTCGTTTTCCTGTCTAACCTGCTCGTTTACCTTCTTGAAGGCTTCAACGAAGTTATCGGGCGATACATCTTCTCCAAGTATCTCCTTCAGCTTACCGATTATCTTCAACTCCCTGCCGTCAAGGTTTATGGTGTAGCTCTTGAACTTAAAAGCCTTCACCCGTGTGCCAGTTCCCGTAATGCTTCTGTTGCCCGCTCCGTCCTCGGCCACCACGTATACATAGGTGTTCGGAGGTGTATCAACCGGAATGGGGAATACAGATATGAAAGTATTGTTTCCCACCTCGTAAGCTTTAAAGAGCCTTTCTCCTACCTTCACGGAAAGCTTGACCGGCTCGCTGGACTTTACCCTCAGGGCACCGGTTCCACCTTGATAGACAGCGTATTGGCTTTTGATGATGTTTATCCTCGGAGGTTTGGTATCGATAAGGGTGTTTACTTCAAGCCTGTCAGTTAGGATACCGAACCTCTTCAGCTCAAGGACAACCCTCGCCTTGCCCTCTTCCAAGCCCAGCTTCTCGGGCTTTATTTTTACACTAACCTCCTTATCGTCTCCCAGGTCTTGGGATAGAAGTCTTACCTTTTTATCCTTCTGCAGCAGATAAATCTCTACGTGGCTCACATTGTCGCTCAGCCTCAGGACTACGGTCTTCTCCTTAGGAAGGCTCTTCAATGAATCCAGTCCGTAAACTTGAGATTTGGAGAAGAACAAGAGATATCCGGAGAGTAAAAAAGAAAGCAGCAATAGCGCTAATATCAGTCCTTTCAGTCCTTCTACGACCCTCTTCATCTTGATGCGGCTACCCCAAACCAGTCTTCAAGCTCCAATATTTTAACCTCTTTGAGAGCAGCTTCCCGGAGCATACCGAGAAACTCTTCCAGCTCTCTTTTGCCGTATATGCCCGAGAAGATAGCCCACCTATCAAAGAGGGGCGTTATGTGTCTTAGTTCTTTCCTGAATATGTCTATCTCAAGGTTGGCAACGACCACGTCAAACTTGGAGCTTATATCTGCCGCAGTTGCACGCATACACTCAAGCTCTACACCGTTTCTTTTAGCGTTCTGTATGCACTCTTGAACCGCCTCCTCGCTTACGTCTATGGCAACCACCTCTCCCGCACCCAGCTTTTTGGAAGCGATGGCCAGTATGCCGCTTCCCGTGCCAACGTCAAGGACTCTGTCCCCCTCAGAAACGTATTCTGAGAGCATCTTCAGGCAGAGTTGTGTGGTGGCATGAAGTCCGGTTCCGAAGGCTCGTGCAGGATTTATGTATATGGCCTCCTTCCAAGGGGGAAGGATTACGAAGCTTTCTACCTCCACGGGACCGAACTGACCCCGCCAATCTTCCCACCCCTCTTTAACCTCTTCAACTCTCAGAGGCTCGTATCCTTCAAGGGGCTTATATGCTGCCACCTCTAACTCTTGTCCTTCCCTGTTTAAAACCTCAAGGGGAATCCCGGTTTCGGCAAGAAGCTGACCCAGCTCCTGCTCTTTGAACCTATAGACGTATCTCTTCAACAACTCAGAGGGACCTCATTATGAGGTTAAGGACGATATGGGGAAAGAGTCCCAGTACAACTACACCAAGAGCGGAAGTTATCAAGGTAGCGAACTCACCACCCGAGAGCCTCGCCTCTCCCATCTGTCTCTCCCTCTTATACAGGAACATATAGACTATAACCTTGAGGTAATAACCGGCGGATATGACGCTCGCAAGGGCGAAAAGGACACCGAGAATCCACGCCGAGTGCTTCATCAACCCCATGAATATCCCCAGCTTACCTACGAAAATTGCCATGGGTGGCAGTCCTATTAAGGCAAAGAGGAAGACCGCCATGGCGGTAGCTAAAACCGGGTGCTCCTGTCTCAAACCCTGGAAGTCCAAGAAGTGGTGCGTCCAGCCCTCTTTCTTCTCAAGAACGGAGAGTACCGTGAAGGCTCCGAGAGTAGCCAAGGCGTAAACGAAGACGTAAAAGAGCAAAGAACCCATCAGAAGCTTGTCCGTATATGTCAAAGCTATCAAAAAGTAGCCGGCGTGAGCTATGGAGGAGTAAGCCAGCAACCTCTTTACCGACTTCTGAGCGTAAGCCATGAGGTTGCCGTAGAACATAGATGCCACCGCCATTATGGAGAGAATAACTCCCCAGTTCTCAAAGCCCGAGAACAGGCCGGCGGTCAGCTTCACCAACAGGAAATACATGGCCACCTTGGGAACCGTCGCAAGGAAAGAGGTGGTAGGCGTAGGTGCACCTTCGTAAGCGTCGGGCGTCCAGAAGTGGAAGGGCACGGAAGACACCTTAAGCGCGAAGGCAGATATTATGAGGAAAACCCCGAGTGCAAACAAGGAGTTGCCACCTGCAAAGGTTCCGAGCTTCAAGCTCCCCGTAGAAGCGTAAACCAGCGCCGAACCCAAAACAAACATGGAAGTGCCCGTAGTTCCCATAACCAGATACTTGAAGGCTCCCTCCTTGGAGAGGTAGTTTCCTCTGAAGAGCCCTACCAGTATGTACATACTTATAGAGGCAAGCTCAAGTCCTACGAAGATTATGGCAAGATTGTTAGAGGAGAGCATGACCATAAGCCCCAGCAGGGCTATCAGAAAGAGGTAAGGGTGTTCCCCGTAGACGGAGTTCTTCTTGTAAAAGAAATCGTAGGCGGACAGCAGTAGGAAGCCCGTTATACCTATCAGAAGCATCTTGCCCACCAGCATGAGAGAGTCCACACTGAAGCCACCGAAGAACATCTCCGCGGGCACACGTACGAAAAAGGTGGAAATAAAAGCAGAGAACAGGGTAGCAAAACCTACCAAGTAAAAGGCTTTAACATACTCCTTCTTAAGGAAAAGCTCCAAGAGGAATGTAAGGAGTATTCCCAAAGACACTATCAGCTCCGGAAGAATGGCGTTCCAGTTCAAAGCTTTTAACCTCCCAACACCAGCTTGGTCGTATGCTCCATAATCTTAACGAAGGGTGCGGGGTAAAGCCCCATCAGGAATGCACTGAAGAGTATTAAGACGAAGGGAACGATGTGGTGAACCTCCACATCTCTGAGAGCCCTCCACTTTTCCCGCCTATGCTCCGATATGGTCTCCTCTTCCAGCATCACCCTCTTGAACATATACAGGAAGTATGCGGCTCCCAGAATCATTCCCGTGCCGGCAATGAAAGCCCAGATGGGGTGAAGCTTGAAGGTTCCCAAGAGAATGAGAAACTCTGCCACGAAGCTGGCGAGGCCGGGAAGTCCTATACCCGCAAGACCGCTGACAAAGAAAAGTATAGTGAAGGTGGGAACGTACTTAGCCAGACCGCCCAAGTCGTTCATATTGTAAGAGTGTATCCTGTCGTATATAAATCCCGCTGCAAAGAAGAGAGCCGCCGAAGATAGTCCGTGGGCCACCATCATGTATATGGCTCCGTTCAGGGCATTGCCGTCAAAGGCAAAGGTTCCGAGCGTGACTATACCCATGTGGGATATGGAAGAGTAAGCAATCAGTCTCTTCATGTGGTTCTGGGCTATCGCCATCATCGCCGCGTATATTATGGCTATCACGCTGAGAGTAAAGATTAGGGGTATGTAATACTTGGAAGCCTCCGGGAACATGGGAAGGGAGTATCTCACAAAACCGAAGGTTCCCATCTTAAGAAGCACCCCGGCCAGTATCACCGAACCAGCGGTGGGAGCCTCAACGTGGGCATCGGGCAGCCAGGTATGGAAGGGCCACATGGGAACCTTTATGGCAAAGGCCAGTCCGAAGAGCAGGAATACCACCATCTGTAGAGCGAGGGGATAATCAAGACCCAAGTGATAGAAGTAATCAAATGATATGGTACCCGTCTGGAAAAGGCCGTAAACCACTATTGAAGCTAAACCCAGCAGCAAGAAGAGACTACCGAAGAAGGTGTATAAGAAAAACTTGTTTGCGGCGTAGACCTTTCTCTCGTGTCCCCAGAAGCCTATTATGAAGTACATGGGTATGAGCATACCCTCCCAGAATATGTAAAAGAGAAACAGGTCAAGGGCCGAGAAGACGCCTATACAGGCCGCCTCCAGCATAAGGAAGAGGGCGGTGTAGAGTACAGGCCTATCCTCTACCCTTATAGACCATACAAATACGGCCATGAAGAGAAGAGCGGTCATGAGTATTAGAGACACGGCCATTCCGTCAAGGCCTACGTGGTAGGATATGCCAAGAGGCTTTATCCAAGGAATCTGAGTCTCAAATTGAAATCCCTCTTTGGAGAAGTCAAAGTTTAGGTAAAGGATAAGGGAGATTATGAACACCACCACGGACGAAGCTATGGCCGATAGCTTGGCAAACCTCTCGTCCCTTATAAAGGCAAGCGTAGCCGCGTTCAGTAAGGGTAAGAATATGGCAAGACTGAGCAAGTTTTCCATGTTAACCTCCTCCGACTCCGATTATAAGTAGCACTATGAGGAGCAGCGCTCCCCCCGCTCCTAAGCCGAACATATACCAGTTCAACTTTCCGTTCTGGATAAAGGTAAATAGGGAGCCTACGTTGCGGACCAGGTAGGCGGAGCCGTTAACCACTCCGTCTATAAACTGCCTCTCTCCGGAAGAGTAGAGAACCTTAGAGTAGGCTAAGTACCCCTTGGCCAAGACCTTATGATAAAGGTGCTCGGTGTAAAACTGATTCTTAAAAGTAGAATGAAGCACCTTCATAGACTCATAGGCCTTACTCACGTCTATCACTCCCCTAACATACACCATGTACGCCATCACTATCCCCAATACCCCCACTCCCACAGATATCATCGCCACCTCTATGTGCACTCCCTTGTGCTCCCCTCCTATAGCGTGCATGTACCACCCCTCAGCTATCCCCCCTATCACGCTCATCACTCCAAGCACCACCATAGGTACCGTCATCACTCCGCTCACTTCATGCGGCTCTTTCTCGTAGTGTCCCCTCCACCTCTCTTGTGTGCTGAATACTAAGTACCCCTCCCTGAATATGTAGTAGGCCGTCATGAAGGCTACCACTATCCCCAACACTCCCAACGCAAAGTTCCCTTCTAAGGCACTGGCCACTATCCTGTCTTTGCTCCAAAAGCCTGATAGGGGAAATATCCCAGCCAACGCTAAGGCTCCTACCATGAAGCTGGCGTAGGTTATTGGCATGTATTTCTTTAGTCCCCCCATCTGCATTATGTCGTATAGGTGGTGGTGAAACGCTGTTATCACCGAGCCTGCCGCTAAGAATAGGAGTGCTTTGAAGAAGGCGTGGGTGGTCAGGTGGTACATCGCTCCCCCCATGTCTCCTACTCCCAGTGCCATGAACATGTATCCCAGTTGAGACATGGTTGAGAAGGCTATTATTTTCTTGATGTCCGTGTGCGCTATAGCCGCCAATGCCGCAAAGAGTGCGGTCAGTCCCCCTATTACCGCTACTACTTTTAAGGTCTGGGGCGCCGCTTCAAATATGGGATAGAGTCTGGCTACCATGTATACTCCCGCCGCTACCATGGTGGCTGCGTGCAGGAGTGCGCTCACCGGCGTGGGACCTGCCATGGCGTTGGGCAGCCAGGTGTGCAGCGGTAGTTGTCCCGATTTTCCTACCGCTCCTCCAAAGAGTAGGAGTGTTGCCAGTCCTATGAGTGTGCTCTGTGTGGTGTCTATTTTGTTGAATATTTGCACTATGTCTAAGGTGCCGAATATTAGGAATGTGGATATTATTCCGAATATGAAGAGCCAGTCTCCTATTCTGTTCATTACGAAGGCTTCTAAGGAGGCGTTTGTGGCTTTTTTGAGGTTGTGGTAGTAGCCTATCAAGAGGTATGAGGCCAGGCCTACTCCTTCCCAGCCGAAGAATATGCCAAGGAGGTTGTCGGAGAGGACTATCAGGAGCATTGCAAAGAGGAATAGGGATAGGTATGCGTAGAATTTGAAGGTCCATTTGCCGAAT
>JALWEG010000059.1 GCA_027014155.1 Aquificaceae bacterium | reverse complement strand
CTGCTAAGGAGTAATCATGCACTACGTTTACAGGTTCAGACTCTATCCTAATAAAGAGCAAGAGAAATTCCTCAACATACAGATAGGACACTGCAGGTTCATTTACAACAAACTCCTTGAGATGGCAAAAAGAGACTACGAGCAAGAAGGTAAAAAGTGGAACTATTACGAATACAAGAAGCTCCTACCAAAACTCAAGAAGGAATTTTCATTCCTCAAGGAAGCTAACAGCCAATCCCTGCAAGAAGCGGTCAAGTGGCTGGATAGAGCTTTCAAAAACTTCTTCAAAGAAGCTCCAGAAACAGCTTTCAAGGAAGAGGAAGGGAAGCAGGAGATACAAGATACTTGCAAAGAGGATAGCAAAGCTCCACGAGAAGGTAAAAAATCAAAGGAGAGATTTTCTGCACAAGTTAAGCAAGCAAATAATCGGCGATAACCAAGCCGTTATTGTGGAAGACCTGAGCGTAAAGGGACTTGTCCAGAATACGGACCTCTCTAAACACATAGCGGATGCGAGCTGGAGTAGGTTCGTTCAGTTCCTTGAATACAAAGCGAAACTCTATGGGAGAATTCTTATCAAGGTGGATACCTTTTTTCCTTCCTCTAAGCTTTGTAGCGTATGTGGGTTCAAGAAAGAGGATTTGAAGCTCTCAGAGAGGGAATGGGAGTGTCCTGTATGCAAGGCTAAGCATGACAGGGACTACAACGCAACGTTAAACTTGCTGAGAGAAGGACTCACCCACCTTAAAAGGGTGGTAGGGGTGGACTGCTCCGAGCTAATGCCTGTGGAGGGGACGTTCGTTCCCTGTGAAGCGGGAAGCTCCTCAATTCATTGAGAAGAGAAAGTCACTTAAAAATTTTATATCATAAATTGCAATGGGGAGTCTTGTGGATATATACAACCAAATAAGGCAGGCGATAGAGGAAAGAGGAGACAAGTTCTTGGGATTCTTTTATCAAGAAAAACTGCGGTTCCTTGAGGAGCTGCTGGATATGGACTTAGGCATAAGAGGAAAGGAAGCCAAAGGAGAAGAACCAAGAAGCAAGAGACCTTTTATAGGCAGACGCTCGGGAGACAGCCTTGAGGTGTGTTTTCTAACAAAAGGAGACAATGATGGATATAAGAGAAGATACAAATACAAACTCAAAATTAGTATGTGTGAGAGAATAACCTCTTTGTGTTCATGGATAGGGAAAGAGTCCTACGCATTCTACGACCGAAAGAGGGGATATGGCAGGTATTTGCTTAAAGTCCTTGATAAAGGGGACTACGTCCTGTGCGGAAGGTGCGAAGACCTGGAGGTTATTGATAAGCTCAGGGTTTTTGAGATATGAAGGATATATTAATAGCCCTTGCGGAGGGTAGAGAAGACTTAAAGGCGAGGAACCTTCTAATTAAAGAGATACGAGCCGTCGCTCGTGAAAGCAAAACGGAGGCACTACTGAGAAAGCGCATAGGCGACGATTATGCGGAGGAAATCTTAGCGGACTTTAAAGTTAGAGTAATACTCATGGTAAAGGCAGGCAAGCTGGAGGATAAAGAGTTTATAAGCCTGAACTACCTAAGGAAGATGCTCCGTTCCTGCATGATTGACGCCTTAAACGGTGATTCCAAAATCAACTTCGTGAGCATGGAGGAGTTGAACTACGAGGATGATGAAGGCAATGTGGTCAGCTTTGAGGAAAATGTAGGGTTTGAAGAGGACAAAGACCTAAAATTGGCGGCAAGCGACCTGTTTAGTAAGCTTGTGGTTAAGCTCTCAGACAAGGACAAAAAGGTGATGTGCTACTACCTGTATAAAAGCTTATACTCAAAGGAGATACCTTTAGACGGCATCTCAAAGGCTAACCTGTATAAGAGCTGGGAGAGGCTAAGGAAAAAACTCGCTGAGGAAATGCCTTACGTTCCGTCGGAAGAGGAATTCAGGGAGTTTGCGGAGAGGTTCCTGTCAGAAGTGTGCGATAAAGAGGGTTATTCAATAGAGAGGAAAGGTAGCGATGGAAAATAGCGTGCAGGAGATACTTTATAGGAACTACGAAGAGAGCCTCGGTGAGGAGCTGATAGAGGTTAAAGAAGAAGAGAGAAAACCCTCTCAGGTCGGACAGGTGAGACTCTTCTTTATGACTCCACCGGAGTTTATCCTAGTTCTTAAAAAAGAAGATGACTTAAATATAGTCGTTCCCCTTACAAGCTACCTTCAACTTGCAATCACAGATAGGTATCCCCCGCTCGTGAAATGGAAGAGGTATAACCTCGTTCCCCTTCCTTTTTGGGTGTATGCTAACGAAAAACTCATCGTGAAGTATTCCGTTCCCGTGTTCAGGATAAAAGAGCTGGACAAAATAAGGGATTACGTCAAAAACGCAAGAACCACCGGAATAGGAGAATGGAGAGAAAAATTCATAAAAAAGACCGCGGAGCGGTTCAAGGACTTGAGCCTCTCAAGCCTGATTTACGAGGTTGTGCGCGAAGAGGAAGCAAAAGGTGGCATAGTGATAGAGTTCCCGACAGCTCTTAAAGAGAAGATAGAGGGCAGGACGGAGCTCGCCCGTGCCGCCCAGCCCACGAGCTACCTCAAAGGGGAAAACTGGCTCGGTGTGGTGGAGGAAGGAAGACTGATACTACGCCTGCCGGTGGATTACGTCGGCAAGAAGGTGTTAATCACCCTCGGCGATGAGGTGATATACGAAGGCGTTGGGGAGGAAGTCATAACCATTGAGAACGTTCCCGAGGCTTCCTCTTACACCTTCTTGGAGGAGGAGCTGAGTGTTCAGGTTCTCGGAGATTGAAGACAGGCACTTTAAAGGCTTTCTCTGGAGCGGAAAGCTGGACGAGTACATGGACGAGGTCTTTGAACAGTTCTGGGAGCTGAGTCCCTTCGGTCAGTTTGAGCTGGTAAAGTATGTTAAGGAAAAAAGCGTGAATCCAAGCCTTGGAGTTCTGTCTTCCACCTTCGGTATTGATAAAGAGGACGCCAAGAGGTTTCTCAGAAACCCTCACAGAGAGTTCTACGTTCCCGTGGTGGGAGAGGGTGAGAGGCTGGTAAGGGGAATAGCCATAAAGGGTCTGGAAAGCGTTATCACCAACCACGAGCATCTCAAAGGCTCAATGGAGGTTATAAGGGACTTCTTAGGAAGCGGGTTCGGACTCTTCTTTGACGAGGAGTTCAGCGGTGAGAGCTACATGCTACCTGCGGTCGTAAGTCTTTATATAGAAAACCCACCGCCGAAGGCGGTCTTTACAGGAAAAATAGATAAAGAGGGAAACATCTACGAGGTAAACGGCATACCCAAAAAGAGAGCCTTGGCTCAAAAGGAGGGTATGAGGCTCATTGAACCCTCATACCTTGACAGCGTGCAGTCTCTAAAGGACTGGCTTGATGCGGACAAATACCATATTCCCTTCTACATAACCAAGAGCAAGGATAACTACGAAGGGGAGCTACAGAGCTTTTACTCCCACCTGACCTTTGAGGACCCTGAAAAGACCTTAGAGCTTTTGGAAGTTATAAACGGCATACCCAAGGAAAGGCTCGTTGTGCCCACCGGTCAAATACCGCCCGAGGAGTCGGTGTGGGAAGACATAGTTAGGGAGTTCTATACCAGAGTTAAGGAGATAGAGAGCGCTCTGGGAGCGAGGGAGGTTCTGCACATCGCCATGAACGCGCCCAGCGCCCTTGCCTTTGCCTTGGGAGCGGTCTTCGGCAGTCAAAAGCCCTTCGTCTTCTACCACTACCAGAACGGGAACTACAAACCCATAAGGGTGGAGAACGTGAGGAGCCTCAAAGAGAGACTCACGGAGTATAAGCACATAGACCATCAGCTTGAAGGGGAAGGTAAAGAGCTTGTGGTCGCCTTTGCGATAGCTCACCACGACCCGGTCGCGAGCGTAAAGGAGTTCACCCAAGGCATGGACTCTACGCTCCTCGTGGTGCGCCATAAAAGTTCTGGCAACGTGCCCGTGGAGGAAATGTTTGAGGTAGCAAAAGAGAGCGCCAGTCTGATACAGGACTTAAGGAGCGACAAAGACTACGAGAGCTTTCACTTCTTCCTATCGGTGCCGGTGCCGGTGGCTTTCATGGTGGGAGTTGCCTTCGGTTGCTACAACCCGGGCTACGTCTATAACTACCAGGGTAAGAGCTACGCGAGAGTGGTAGGCCTTGAGAGCATAAGAAGAATCAGGGAGGAAGGGGGTGAGGTTTCTCCTTAAGCTAAAAAGCGTCAGCGATGCACCCGTTAGGGTAAGTATAGACTACAGAAGGAGATTTATCTCCCTTCTTAAAAGGATTCTGGAAGACGAATACGAGAAGGTAAAAACGAGACCTTACACCTTCGCGGTTTACTTCGGGAAAGAAGCAAAGATAGGGGGGAATTTCGTAGAGGGGGTGAAGAGAATAAACTTCAGATTTTCAACGGGCGATAGCATCTTAGCGGTCAAGTTTTACAACGGAGCGTTGGCATTAAAGAAGCAAAAGGCTACTCACACGATAGGAGAAGGCAGGTTCGCCGTTGAGTGGATAAGACAAGAGGAGGAGAAGGAACCTACGGGTGTGTACAGAACTCTCTCCCCTGTTGTCGTAGAACGCATAGGTTTTCATTCACCAAAACCTACAGAAAGGTATATAATCCCTTCTGAAGAGGGATTTGAAGAGTCTCTCCTTGAGAATATTCTCAGGAGATACAGGGACATAATGGGGGTTGATTTGAAGGTAAGCAAATTTACCTTTGAGGGGTTAAAAACTAAAGAGGAGTTTATTAAACACTACAGAGGTTTTCTGAGGGGCTTTATTGGAAAGTTTAAGGTCGTGTCAGATTCCCAAGAACTTTTGCGTTTTATATACAAGTATGGCCTCGGGCTTAGAACCGGCCAAGGTTTTGGCTACTTGGAGGTGGAAGATGGAAAAGTTGGAATACGAGATTGAATTCATAACCCCGGCGTTTATCGGGGGAGCTGACCCTGGCGAGTACGCTGAACTGAGGCCTGCAAGCTTTGTGGGACTGCTTAGGTATTGGTTTAGAGTTATAGTCGGTGCGTACGTTAAAAAGTCTGAGGAGCTTTTCAAGTTGGAAAGCGAGCTTTTTGGTAGTCAGGAGAGAGCAGGGAAAGTGTTTGTTAGAGTATATAGTGAGGACCACGATAGAAAAAAATATAAGTTCTACGACAATGCGAATTTAAAAGGTATGGAACGATATATTTTAGGTCCAGCCAATCGTAAGAAATGTATACCTAAAGGTAGTAAGTTCGAGATAAAAATTATCACTCCTGACAACATATCTCAGTTGGTAGATACTATTTTTCGTTTCGCGATAACGTATGGCAATATAGGCTATAGAGCAAGGAAGGGATTTGGTAGTATGGATTTTACAGACAGCTCTCTTAGAATGTCTCCTGATGCAATTCTTGAAAATGCGGAACTTGTTGTGAGTATATTAAAGCCAATTGCAGATAAGCATAGAATAAATATGGAATCTGAAACCGAATTCAGTTTCTACACACCAAATATGTCCAACATGGTAATATACGAATTAACAAATTTGAATTTTAACTATTATGCGCAAAAGTATAGAGAGTTCAGAAAACACCAAGAGGATCCTGATTATACTTACGAATACAAAGAATGCATAGATAAATTTTTTGATGGGGATTCATGTAACAATTTTATCCCTAAGCATCACCTATTTGGACTTCCAATACAATTTTTAAAAAGAAGTAAAGGGAAGATAAAAGCTCAAGCACAGCTAAATTGGGACTATAGATACAAGACCAGTAAAGATAAGGATATGAGAAGAGCAGCTCCTTTTTGGATAAGTTTTAAGAAAGATATTACCTATGCAGTCCTTTTTAAAGCCAAGTTTTTACCTGATGATGGAATTTTAGTTGTAAAACCAAAAGGCAAATACTGGAAGCAGTGTAAAAATGACGAAGAACGTCCAAGGGATATTGTTATAGAAGACTTTAGTAGAGATATGACTATCATAGAAGAATTTTTCAAGGATAGGTTGAAAATGACGCAGGTTTTCAGCTTGGAGGCTTTAAAATGAATGATAAACATCTCCTCATCTTCACCTTTTCACCAGTCCAAGGTTTCATATCCGCTGCAAGGAGACCCAGAGACCTGTTCACGGGAAGCTATATACTCTCATATCTGGCTGAGCAGGTTGTGATAGAGCTAAAAAAGCTCGGCAATGTGAAGGTTATATATCCGCAAATTGAAGAAGATGGCGATAATGAAAACAAGTTGGCTAACTATCCAAATAGAGTTGTAGCTGTAGTAGAAAGCGATCCTGAGAAGGGATTGTCAACAGAAGAAGTTTCTGAAAAGGCTAAAGAAAAATTTGAGAACACTTGGTGTGAAATATACATTTCCGTATTTAGAGAAAGTGGGCTGATCCAAAAACTAAATGATTGCGCTAAAAATCAATTTAAGAGCCATGTGGAAAATTACTTTAACGTCTTTTCTATATACATTCCCATGGTAGACAAAGAAGGTTGGCAGGAGTTCCTTGATATTTCTGAAAACATAGACGCGGTGGACTACGGCTATACCTACGACCTTGCCGAGCGAATTCTGGGAGCCACAAAGTCTTGGAGACCTTATAAAGCGCAGATAGATGATTGTATTTATGAGGCTGAAAGAGACGGAAATAAAGTAGAGGTATTTCCTAACGGATGTACTATGTGTGGTGAAAGACTCCATCTTGCTATAGATTGGAGACATGAGAAGCTGAAAGATATATTCAAAGAAGAAGATGCAAGACACATAAGAAAGGGAGAAAAGCTCTGCGGTGTTTGTTTAACAAAGAGGTTTGCTGTTAAATATTACTTCAAAGACAAACTGGGAGGTGATTTCTGGCATTATCCTTCAACGGAAGAAATAGCTGGGGTGAAGTTTAAAGTAGCTTTAGCTGAAAAGCTTAAAGATGATAGTGGTAATAAAGACGTAATGCAAGATGTGAATAGCTTAATGGAGGAATTCAAAATTAAAGATGGCAATAGAAAAGGTGAGTACGCTCCTTACGTGCTTAGAAAGAGGCTTTTGGAAGATGATTATTACATATGTCTTGATTCAGAACTATTTAGAAAAGACGGATGGGAAGGCTTATTCAAGGACATGGAGTACATGCTCGGAAAGGATAAAACCCAAGAAGTCAAAAAGAAGGTTTCTGCCTTAACAAACAATATAAAGGAGAGATACGGGATAGAGCACAAAAACCCATATTACGCAATTCTAATATCCGACGGAGACAGCATAGGAGACTGGTTAGGTATAAAGAGCAATATAAGGAGAGAAGTATTGAGCGATAGTTTTCACGAAAGATTCTCAAAGAAACTGTCAGAATACGCTAAAGATGTTTCTGAAAGCTGGAAGGACAGATATCCGAGGCTAACAATCTATGCAGGTGGTGATGACCTCATGGCTCTCATGCATCCTTTTGAGGTGGTTTCTTATTCAAAGCTGTGTAATGAGAAGTTCAAATTGGCTCTCAAAGAGCTTGCAAAAGAAAATAAGGAGCCTTCTATAAGCGCGGGAATTCTAATAACCCATGCAAAGATGAGTCTTCAAAAAGCCATTAATGATGCCAGAATGCTTGAGAAGAAAGCAAAAGATGTAGAGGGTAAGTCTTCCGTTTGCGTGGGTGTTCTAACAAGGTCAGGCAATCTAACCTCTTTCGTAGCAAAGTGGGAAGATATAGGACTTTACGAGGAACTCGTCAACGCTTTTAGAGGTGGAGGTGTAAGCTCAAGTTTAGCCTACGATATAAGGCATCTGGAAAGCTCTATCTCGGAGGACAATACAGGTATCTTTCTATCTTTGCTCAGGAGAGCCTTGAAAAGGAAAACTGATAAAAACTATGAATGGGAGCGACTCTTCACTCAGATGGAATGCTTTATCAAAAAGACAAAGCATTACTTAAAAGACTCTCCCATAACCAACTTTGCAAATCTCCTGTACGTAGCGCGGTTCGTGGGAACTCTGAGGGAGGTAGAAACCGATGAAACTGTTTAAGGTAAAGGCATACAACTCCCTGTGGTTCGGAGGACTAAGGCACATGTCCGGAGGTGAGGAGCATTATCTGAGCAGTCTGAGACTACCCAGCATTATGGTATTTTTCCCTTTTGTTAAAAAGGATAAGAAAGGCGCCTGCTACGGCGTGGCTCTGTGCGATGACAGCGGAAATATTTACCTACCCTCTCCGGCGGACATAGTCGGTGAGAGGAAAAAGGGAGGGAATTGGAGGGTTTTAAGATTCTATAAACATTTAAACTTGCCACTTATAAAGGGAACCTTGAAGGCTTTTGAAAGTGCTGAGGGATACTTCATAACCGAAGAAGGCTTTAAAGAGTGGAAGGAAGGAAGCATATCTGATAAGCACATGAGGACCTGGAGCAGCTTTGCGGAAACAGAACTTAAGGTCGGGTTGCAAATAAACAAGGATGCCAAAACCGCAGAGGAAAGCATGCTTTACTTTCAGGAAAGGATAAGATTGAAACGAGGTATTTATATATCTTTCATGGCAGAAAAGCCTGCGTTAACTGAAGGATTCATCGGTGGTGAGAGGAACCCTGCAGAGGTTGAAGAGGTTAAGAATACAAAACTACTTTCCTGCCTTGATGATGATTGTAATGTAAAAAAAGGTTCATACTACCGCTTATATCTATTAACCCACACCTACATTGAAAACTTGAACACAGAGGAAAAGCCTAACCACACAGATATAGAACTAAAGCTAAAGTCTGTGCATGGTGGTGGTGAAGCGAGCTTTAAGGTCGTATGGATTTACTCAAAAGGTTCTGAGTTTATATCCGGATACGACAAGCCTGCAGTAGAGATGCTGAGACCCGGCACGGTCATACTGCTGGAGGCTATGGAAGATGCAAAGTTGGGAGATGTTGTGCAAATAGATAGTATTCCTAATGCCAAAAAAATTCCTAAAGATAACTTTTTAGAATCCAGCTGGAATACAGGAATATTAGCCAAGGGAGGTGTAGAGTGATGAATTTTGAAACCTATTTCATGAGAGTGCTTACTCCGATGCATGTGGGTACCGGTACAGGGTTAGGTTATATAGACCTACCCATATACAGGGAAGCTCACACAGATTTTCCGGCCGTCCCTGCATCAACTATAAAGGGAGTTTTTAGAACGGAGGAAATAAGGAAGCTAAGCAATGGCACAAATAGCGCCAAGGATATTGAAGAACGGCTTATGGACTACGACCCTGAAGAGGATGATGAAGAAAAGAGCATAGTTAGGCTCTTTGAATTGTTTGGCAATCAAAGAAAAGAGGGAAACGTGGTTTTCACAGATGCAAGGATTCTTTACTTCCCGGTCAAATCCCTTAGAGGGATATTTGCCTACGTAACTTGTCCTTATGTGCTAAAAAGATTTGCTGAGGATGCAAAGCAAGGATATAGTGGTATAGAGATATCAGATAAGAACATATGCAAAGTGTTTAACAGCAGCGATGTAGTTGTTTTCATTGATAACGAAAAATATGTTGTACTTGAAGAGTTTTCTTTAAAGGCTGAGGAGGAGAAGGAGAATATGGATATACCCACTGCTGCTGGATTAGTAGATAAGCGTAGAGTAGTCATAGTCCACGATGACCTATTCACTTACTTTGTGAAGACATTCACAGAGATACAGACACACATAAAGGTGGGTATAGAAAGCGGAACTGTTGATAAAGGTGCATTATGGACTGAAGAGTACGTGCCGGCAGAAAGTATCCTTTATTTTAAAGTGTCAAAAAATCAAGGTTTCAACATAGAGAACGGCAAAAGAATCCAAATAGGTGGTGGTTCCAGCACCGGAAAAGGAATAGTGGAGGTGGTCAAACTATGAAAAGCCTTGAGCAAGAGAGGATGAAAAAGGCTTATGAGTTCGTTGAGGATATAAAGAACAACCATGAGAATATAAAGAAAGAATACCTAAGTCTTGTTAGAAAACTCCCTGCGATGATAGTTCACAATGGATTGATAACTACACTCGTATTTCTAAAGTCCAAGGAAGGCAAAGAAAATAAGGATACGGCTCATAAGGAATTGCTCAAACACATAATCTCCTACCTTGTGAACAGGGGTATGGATATAAACAGTTATGAGAGCTTCAAAGAACGTATGGGGGATATAGAACTTGAAGAATATCTCTTCATAACTCAAGATGTGCTTGCCTTTGCCACATGGCTAAAGAGAATAGCAGAGGGAGAGATTGAAGATGAAAGTAATTAAAGGACTTGAGGTAGCATTTGAAGAGGAGTATTCCAATCTGAGCCTTGCCTTTTACAAGTTGCATGGTATTAGAGAAGGTTTCCTGAGTGGCAGAAACGCTCAGTTGAAAAAGGAAAAATTTTTGGATAGCCTAATAAAAAATCTTGATGCTGAGGCTATAGAGAAAGGTGTTTATTTTTTGGAGAACTCTATAAAGTCAGCAACTTCCGGATATGTATCCCAGAACATTAAAGCAACCATAGGCTACCGCTTCATCACAGGCATGGGTTATCCCTCTCCTGTAGAAAATGGAATGCTCTTTCACCATGTTTACGGAGTTCCGTACATACACGGGGAATCTGTGAAAGGTTTGGTGAGATATACTTATCTATTGAAGAAGTTCCCTGAACTATTTGAAAAGCCTAAGGAATTCAAGGATTACATCAAAGAGCTTGAGGAAGGTGAATACAAAAAAGATAAAGATTTACAGAATGAATACTCTTTAATCTTCGGGAGCAAAAAGCGTGAAGGCTCAATTATCTTCTTTGATGCGTATCCTACAGAGCTAACAAAAGCTAACCTCGCAATAGACATAATGAACCCTCACTACGGGGAATATTACAGAAACAAGGGGCAAAAACCCGCAGTGGAGTGGGATAAACCCAATCCTATATTTTTCTTAGCTCTGGAAAACGTGGAATTCTGCTTTGCTGTGGGCTTTGATCCGCTGATACTTGATGAGAAGGAAGGCAATGAGATACTTAAAAAAGTCTTTTCATATCTGAAAGGTGGACTTGAGATGTTCGGGCTGGGCGGTAAGAGGAGAAAGGGGTATGGGTGGTTCAGCGTTAAGAAGAAATAAAGTTTGGCATTACTTTTTAATAATATATCCAATATTAATATTAACAGTTACAGGATTACCCGAGGAAAGCTTAAAATCATTAAACCAACTTATAGAAAAAATAACTCATTTGAACAAACCTATCAGTAGTAAAGTTGCCCTACACACTTTTATACTTGTTAGCAATGTAATTATATGTACAGCTCTGCTCTTGCGTATCGAGAGAAAAGGTATAAAGTTTGGAGGGTTTCTATCAAAAATAATATCTGGAAGTGTAAATTCCGTCTTGGGAGTATACACTATTATTGTATTTCTCATTACCTTCAGTATATTCCAAAATAAACTGGAGATATTTATAGATAGCCATGATTGGAACGTATTTTACTTATCTGTTATATATCTACTCACAGGAATAAATACATCCTTCTTGTTCATGTTAAGCCAATCGCACTTCTACCGACAAGTATCAAAACAAGATAACAAGCCACAGAAGAAAAAGGTTCTTATCGTTGCCTTATCGAGGTTCTATTATGATAGAAAAGACAGAGAAAAAAATATTAATGAGTTTCTAAATGAAATAGCAAATAAACAGCTTGATAAAAGTAAGTATTCATGGGCCGTGCCGCTTCGGTCTGTCAAACATCATAGTGATGGGAAGGACCCTATACTTGAAAAAGTAATAATATTAGTCAGCGATGAAACCAGCTCTAATCCTAAAGTCAATAGTAATACGTATAACTTTAATGATTTCAGGAAAGTATGGCGCGAGTTTTGCAAACATTACGGTGTTAACATAGGGGATCCCATAGAAAGCAATCCAGTAAAATTTGATGATTTAAAAAGCTGTCTGCGTGAACTTGATAGATTAATACATGAGGAAGTATTTCCAGAGTACAAAGATGAAGACATTTCTATGAACATAAGCAGTGGAACCGCTGTAGTATCTGCAGCTATGGTAATCGCATCGGTAAAAGAGGGTAGACAGATAGAGTATATAGAGCAAAAGGAAAGAGAGATAAAAGAATTGGTAGGTATAAACGTCAGCGTGGAGGATATATACAATTTCTATCCCGAACTCAGAGGGTAGTGTCAGGATTTCATACATTTGTCCGTTTTATATAAATAAGGAGGTAAGAACATGGGAGGATTAACGCTAACCATCATCACCGCAAAGGCAACGAGCCTGAATTACGGCGAGAGTGTGGGGAACGTGTCGGTTCTAAAGAAGCTTTCCTTGGGAGACGGCTCTCAGAAGACCTTCGTATCTGACAAGGCGCTCAAGTATGATGTGCGTAGAAAGGGCAAGGAAGAAAAGAGCTGGAGACTACTGGACGAAAAGCTAAAGGAGTACGTCAAAAACAGCCTGCTCAATAATGGGTTTGACGTGGACTCTTTTGGGAAAGATTTAATCAGGGACTATGAAGAGTTTGACCTTTTCGGAGGGCTGTTCACAAATTTGAAGACCGAAGATGGGAAAAAAATAGTAGGGAAAGATAAGAGAAAGAAGAAAGACGAAATACCTTTAAGCTATGGAGATAGCGTAAAAAGGGTCTGTCCCGTTAAGATGACCTACGCTTTCTCAATTTCCAAGTTCTCCGGAGACACAAACTTCCTTAACAACATAGACGCCTACAATAGATACATAAAGCATGTGGAGGGAGAAAAAGAACAGTCTATCCCTATGTCCGAAGAACACACCTCTCACTACATATACACCTTAACCGTTGACCTTGACAGGGTTGGGGTGTGGGAGAAGGAGGATGGAACGACCGAGGACGTTCTGGACAACGACGAGAAGGCAAAGAGAGTCCTTGAGCTGCTTGATATAATCAAAACGCTCAACCGCCAGATAAAGGGAAGGTGGGAGAACCTATCTCCCGTATTCGTGGTGGGAGGAGTCTTCAGCGTGAAGCATCCCTTCTTCATGGAAGGCGTGGAAGCAGTGGAGGACAGGGACAAGCTCTGGTTAAACACACAGAGGCTAAAGGAGAGCTGCGACTACCTGCCGGAAGGAGAAGAGGCTGTTGTGGGCATACTTTCGGGAGTCTTCGGAAACGAGGAGGAGCTAAGGGAATCTCTCGGCGCAGGGTCGGTCGCTGAGGCGTTTAAAAGGCTCAAAGAACAGGTGAGGGAGTACTATGGAGTGTCTGAAGTTTGAGCTATATTCTCCCTGCGCCACTTTCAAAACGCCGTTTTCTTTAAAGGGAATAGAGACCTATCCTCTCCCGCCTTACTCTACCGTGATAGGACTTCTATACACCGCTATGGGTAGGAAATGGGGAGGAGAAGAGTTTTCCATCTCGGTTCAGGGGGACTACGAGGCGATATTCAGGGACTACATAAGGTTCAGGAAATACAACCGCAAAGATAAGGAGATTGCGGTTCTGCCTCTTGAAGTACCGAGGCTCTACAACCTGCGCTGTGTGGTTCACCTATTGGGAGAGGGTGAGATTATCGGCGATTTCGTGAGAGCCTTGCAAAAGCCAAAGGTGTATCTGTTTCTGGGAGGAGGAGAGTATCCTGTGTGGATTAAGAGTCCGAGAAGAGTGGAGGTGGAGGAAAGAGAAGTTGAGCTTGAAACTCCGTATTCTGCCTTCGTTCCCGAGTCAAAGTATCGGCTCTTTGACCAGACCGGCGTGCCTTTCCGCCTGCCTTCTTTTTACGAGGAAGGTGAGGAGAAGACCTACCGGTGGGAACAGGTGTATTTCCTGCCTAAGTCCAGCATAGTGGAGGGCAAGCTCCTCGTGGACAGGGAGGGGGACGTGGTATGGGTGTGAGGTTTTACGCAGACAGCTGGCTTACCACCTCTGCGGGTGTGGGGCTTTTGAGAGCTTTGGAAAATGCGGGATACAGGTGGGAGGATTTTGTAGAGGGAAATACCATAGAGCTTGATGAGGAAGCTTTTGAGAAGCTGCCGGAGATTTACAGCCAATACCTGCTCAAAGACCTAAGCCTTGAGAGGTTCAGGGAGATTTTGGAGAAGAGGAAGGAAAAGTTTAACCTATACAACGCAGTTGTTTATGAAAAGATAAACGACTTCTTCTCCAACAGTCCTCTTACCAATCCATCGGGGACTAAGAAAGTAGGGGAGGCTTTCAACACACTTTTAGAACGGGAAGGAGATATACAACAGCTATTCTCGGAAGGTAAGAAGCTAATAGCGGAATTCATAAGAGAGAAGTTCTCAGAGATCCTAAATTATCAAGAGAGCGAGAAGGTCTGCTACTTCTGCAGAGAGAGGCACGCTTACATAAAGAAGGGCAAGGTCAAAGTTCTTGATGCAACCAACTTCACGCCTCTCGCCGCCAGTCTTGATACGGTAGAGAACTTCTTCTGGGAAGGCAGGAGCAACATGTATCTCTGTCCCGAGTGCGAGATATTCTTATACTTCTCAGCCTTCGGCTTTCATAGAACGCCTGCGAGGACTTATCTCTTCGTGTATCTTCCAGACCTTGAGAACACCAAGAGGATGAACGACCTTCTAAGAGCCGAAACAGACCTTCGGTCATTTATGAACAGGACAATCGTTGAGGCATCAAAGATACTCGCAGGTAGGAAGGCGGACTGGATTCTCAGGAACATCTACATCGTTGAGATTGAGAAGGTGGGGGACGCTCAGTCTAACATTTACACGCTTAGCATAACTCCGAGGCTGGCGAGCGCTATAAAGGAGAACATAGACAAATATCCGCAAGTCTTTAACAACCTCTTTGAGGTCTTTCTTGAATACGTTTACTCCGGCAGGAGTCTTTACGATTTCATATACAAAATCCTGTCAGGATTCTTTTATAAACAGCGTTTTAAAAGATTAAAGAGCAAGGGTAGAGATGCTCATCTCATAAAGAAGGGCATGGGCTTTAAAGAGTTTTTGCCGCCTAAATTGACTTACTTTATCAAGTTTCAGGAGGTGTTGGAAATGGAAGACAAAGAGAAAGTTAGCAAGCAGGTTAACTGGGCTTACAGCGAGGGCTTGAATCTTAAGAACACCTACGAGCAGAGCATGGGCAAGGAGAAGGCAAACAGGAAGATAGAGGGGATTTCTTACAGACTCCTTGACGCCATACGCAGAAGGGACACGGACGCCTTCCAGCAAAACCTCATACGTGCCTACCTTGAGGCTGAGAGGGAAATTCCTTACGTCTTCGTAGAAGCTCTCAAGGACGGAAGCTTTAACAGGATAGCTTACGCCTTTTTGATAGGGCTGAATGGGAGAAGTAAAGAGGAGGTGGAGTGATGGTTAGGTATGTAGCCTTAAATGGAATAGAAAGTATAAATAAAAACCAGTTGACTTCCATAGAAAGTTCCCTAAATTTTAAGAGGAGGAGGATGGAAATGTCACAAGCGTTACAGAATGTTATAACTGCCATCGATAGAGTTTACCAATTTATTAGCTCAAACGGTCAGGGGCTTAACTTTCAAGGTAACTACGGGCTTTACATTAACTTTACAAATAAAAACATTACAATTCATAACAATAGTAATGCAATGATGCAAGCTACTCAAAATAGACAGCAGGGCACTACTCCAGGTGGAGTAACATACTTATTACCTACACAGAACAACAACGATATATGGATCACCGGTTTTAGCCAGTTTACCGATGTAGTGGCTTTCGCTTATATGTTTGTAGACATGATGCATAGACTCTTTGGAGAAAAATGGGCACTAGGTGCTAGTCCTAATAATAATATCCATATCAATGCTCAATGGCGTATCTTTTGAAAATGAAGAGCAAAAACTCCGATAAGAGCGTTTTGTCCTAAAAGCTCTTACAAATTTGAACTTTCCTTTATGTCTATTGCGTGAATTTGCTCTTAGATTGGTACGTAAGAACTCATGATGAAAGCAAAATATTCACCACACCTCTGGGCTAAGTCCGACGGCACAACCATAAGGGAACACACTGATAAACTGCTGGAGAACCTGAGATTACTGCAAGAGCTCTACGGCGAACTGATAGAAAATGCTCTTGAACCTGAGGAAAGGGAAACCTTTTGGGAAGCACTTGAGCTTGCCTGTGAGTATCACGACTACGGAAAACTCCACTACCGGTTTCAGAAGAAGGTGGGCAATCCCGATTTTAAGAGGATTAAAAACTCCCTGCCGGAGGTCAGGCACAACCTTCTGTCTCCCGCATTCCTGCCGGATATTGGGGACAAGGTTCTTAAAGCGCTCGTCTCCCTTGCGATACTCCACCACCACGATTACGAATCCTCAAAGGACAGCATAGATAAGCTTGAGAGAGTCCTCAAGGAGGAGTTTGGCAAAAGTCTGGACTTGAGTCATAAGAAGATACTCAAGCAGCCGGAGTGGGAGGTGGTCAAGAGATTAGAGGAGAGGGAAGGTAGAGAGTTCACACGCTTTTACACATTGCTTAAAGGTTTTCTTCTGAGAATTGACCACGCCAGCAGTTCAAAGCATGGCGCAAGTGTGGAGAGTAAACGTTTGAGGGATAACGAAGAGAGTGTAAAAAACTACCTTGCCAAAAAGAACAGTCAGCTAAACGACCTTCAGAGGTTTGTCTTGGAAAACAGAGAAGATAACCTTCTCGTGGTCGCATCCACGGGATACGGAAAGACTGAAGCGGGCTTTATATTCCTCAAGGACAAGGGCTTTTTCACCATTCCCATAAGGACTTCCGCAAACGCCATATTCGGCAGGGCGAGGGAAGTGTTTTCAGAAGAGGAAGTGGGGCTTCTGCACTCCACCGCACCTTTGTTTCTACTTGAAAACTCCGAGGACAGGAGGAACTTTGACAAGAGCACCATCGTCAGCGACATATTCCTGACCAAGAACTTTGCCAAACCTCTTATAGTCTCCACTCCCGACCAGCTCTTTCCCTTCGTCCTCAGACCTAAAGGTTTTGAGAAGTTTCTATCTCTGTTTTCCTACTCAAGGGTGGTTATTGACGAAGTCCAGCTCTTTGAACCTCACACGCTCGGGTTTCTGGTGAAGGCGATAGAGAAAGCTCACCAAATCGGCGGAAAGGTAATGGTAATGACCGCAACTCTTCCTTCCTACGTTCGCAGAGACCTGCAGGGTATAGACTTCAAGGAGGGCAGGTTTATAACAGAAACCGTCAGGCACAACGTAAAGCTAATCCCAGCGTCCATCACAAGCGGGGAAGGGCTGAAGCTAATAAAGAATCTCTCCGAAAGGGGTAAGGTCCTCGTGATAACCAACACACGGACTAAAGCTCTGAAGCTGAAAGAGGCTCTCGGGAAGGGAGAGGTTTTGCATTCTTGGTTTATTCAGACGGACAGAAAAAGGAAGGAAAAAGAGATAAAGAGTTTCTTTGACCTTGAGGAAAAAGGTCTGTGGATTACCACTCAGATTGCGGAGGTATCCCTTGACCTTGATGCGGACTTTTTGATAACGGAGCTCTCCACCGCAGACTCGCTCCTGCAGAGGATGGGAAGGGTGAACAGGAAGGGGTTAAAGCCGGTGGATGAGCCAAATGTTTTTGTTTTTACAGATGAGTGCTCGGGTATAGGTAATAGTAGAAGGAGTGTTTACAGAAAGAGCATTCACGAAATTACCAAGGAGAAGCTCAAAGAGGGCTTGATTGATGAGGAGTGGAAGCTAAGCTTTGTGGAGGGGGTTTATTCGGCTCTTGAAGAAAGGGACTTGGAATACATCAGCAAATACGAGAAGGCTAAGAGATACATAGACGACCTATGGGTGCTGAGAGAAAGGTTCTTCAACAAGAGGGAAGCTCAGGAGATGTTCCGGGATATTCTAAGCGAGGTAGTTATTCCTGAGGTCTTCAGAGGGGAGGTGGAGCCTCTGGTGGAGGAGTACCTGCAGGAGAGGGATGCGATCAGGAAATTGGAGCTTTTCTCGGAGGTGCTGGGATATACCTTCAGTTTGCCTTCTTATCGGGAGGTCAGGCTTCAACCTGTAAGGGGTCTTAAGGGAATTTTCTGGGCAAGCGGGGATTACTCATCAGAGACGGGATTTGTGGAGGGAGAAGGTGGAAGTAATATCCTCTGAAGAGAGGAAAGAGCTTAAGTTCAAAGGCACTCAGGTTGCCTACGCTGTGGTCTGTCCGAGAAAGCTCTGGCTATTTTCCAAGGGAATTACGATGGAACATACATCCGACAGGGTGGCTCTGGGGAAGTTCTTAGACGAGGAGAGCTTCAAGCGTGAGGAGGGCTTTTCTGACGAGAACGTTAGTATTGACTTCATAACCTCTGAGGAAGGCATAGTTGTCCACGAGGTCAAAAGCTCAAAGTCTCTGGAAGAGGCTCACATAATGCAGGTCAAGTATTACATCTTCTATCTCAAAAACAAAGGTGTTAAGGTCTCCCACGGACTTTTGCACTATCCAAGGCTGAGGAAGATAGAAAGGGTGGATCTGTCGGAGGAGGACATAAGGGAGCTGGAGAGCGTTCTGTCCCGCATAGAAGAGGTTTTATCCCTTCCCACTCCACCGAAGGTGATAGACAAGCCTTACTGCAAGAAGTGTGCTTACTACGAGTTCTGCTATGGGTAGGAGCTACTTTATCCTGAGCGACGGCAGTATTAGCAGGAAGGAGGACACCGTTCTCTTTCAGAACTCCGAAGTGAGGAAGGTTATACCTATTGAGGACATAGATGAGATTTTTGTGTTAGCGGAGGTGTCCTTGACCTCTAAGGTTCTCAAGCTGATGGCTAAAGCCGGTGTGACTCTGCACCTTTTCAACCGCTACGGCTTTTATACGGGGAGCTTCTATCCGAGGGAGACCAACGTCTCTGGTTTTTTGATAATCAAGCAGTCCGAACACTATCTTGACCACGAAAAGAGGCTCTTCCTTGCCAAGTCCTTTGTCCTCGGGGCTATTGAAAACCTTTCGGACATATACAAGCTTGGTGCTAAGGATTACCTTAAGAAGCTTGCCGACTGCAAGAGCGTAGAAGACGTCATGAGCGTGGAGGGGGACTTCAGGAAGAGGTGCTACGCAGAGCTTGAGAAGATAACCGGTCTGGAGTTTGGAACAAGGAGCAAGAGACCGCCACAGAATCCGCTCAACGCTCTCATATCCTTCGGGAACTCCCTCGTCTATGCCAAGGTCTTGGGGGAGATATACTTCACTCAGCTCAATCCCACCATCAGCTACCTGCACGAGCCGTCCACCAAGAGGTTTTCCCTCTCTTTAGACATGGCGGAGATATTCAAGCCTATACTTTCGGACGGACTCATAGTAAGACTCCTACGAAGTGGAAAGCTTAAAGAGGAGCACTTCGTAAAAGAATCGGGCATGTGTTATCTGAGTAAGGAAGGGGCGAGGATATTCCTTTCGGAGTTTGACCAGCTTTTAAACAAGACGATAAAACACAGAAAGCTCAAGAGAAGGGTGTCCCACCGAAGCCTGATAAGGCTTGAGCTTTACAAGCTCATAAAACACCTCGTCGGAGACGAGGTCTATCAACCTCTAATATACAGGAGCTTAAGGTGAAGGTAATTCTCGTTTACGACATAGCCACGGAGGAACCGAAAGACCAGCAGAGGCTAAACAAGGTCAGGAAGATAGTCAGAAGATACATAACTCACGTCCAGAAGTCCGTCTTTGAGGGAGAACTGACCAAGTCCAAGCTGGAAAGGATGAAGTCGGAGATACTGAGGGTGGTGGATAGGGAGAGGGATTCGGTGATTATCTACGTGCTTGAGGACAACGCCAAATACGAACGACAACTGCTTACGGACGCTCCAGACCCGACGGACAACATCCTGTAAGGTTAAGGGTCAACCATGTTTAGCCTTGAACGAAGGTCTTTGAGTTCCTTTAGTTTCTTAGCTATAAGCTCTCCCATGGTGGTCTTCTTCTTGATGCTCTCTATCCTCAGCTCTTCCCACACGTCCTTGGGCAGTGAGACGGTGGTTCTGACGTAGCCTCTTTTCTTTTTCTTCATACTATTAATGCTATACTATCAACCGAAAGCTCGGGAGGACGTAGGAGCCTCCAGAACCTTGACAACTGAATAGGGGAAAGAGCGCTTTAGGCTGCATCAAAATGCCTTGATGTTTTGATGCTTTGATGATGCCTACTTGAACCTATTGGCTGACAACAGTTTGAAGCGCCTAATTTTTGAGCCTTTTTGCAGAACTGACGATTTTCGGAAATTAACTTCATTTGCGAAGACAGAGGGTTGCATAACTCGTTGATTTGGCTTATATTATTAAATAAGCAATTTAGGGTTCTAATGTGCCGCTGTGGAGTTGAAAGGAAAGTCGTGTAAGAATATGGTTACTAAATAGCAATAGTTCTAATGTGCCGCTGTGGAGTTGAAAGGTTATTAGGGATTGGGATGGAAATATGATTACATTTAGTTCTAATGTGCCGCTGTGGAGTTGAAAGAAGCAATTACCTTTGCAGGTATATATAGATCTGCTCATCCTAAGTTCTAATGTGCCGCTGTGGAGTTGAAAGTCTCAAATGAGAAGGATTAAAAGGATTTTTAGGAAAATGTTCTAATGTGCCGCTGTGGAGTTGAAAGTCTCAAATGAGAAGGATTAAAAGGATTTTTAGGAAAATGTTCTAATGTGCCGCTGTGGAGTTGAAAGGCTGCAGTAGGGGAAGGAATCGTAGAATCTTCTCTTCGTTCTAATGTGCCGCTGTGGAGTTGAAAGCTTTTAGTCCTATATCCTGTTGTTCAAGATTAAATTCAGTTCTAATGTGCCGCTGTGGAGTTGAAAGGCTCAAAAAATAACGATTTATGAAGGACTTAGGACAAGTTCTAATGTGCCGCTGTGGAGTTGAAAGTTTGTAGTTTCCATTAAATATATTGAATCATTTCCATTAAAGTTCTAATGTGCCGCTGTGGAGTTGAAAGATCCAAGACTTCAATGCCGAGATTTAAAGATTCGATAAAGTTCTAATGTGCCGCTGTGGAGTTGAAAGGAGTATCCTGTCTATAATGTCGGTGGCTATAATGTAAGTTCTAATGTGCCGCTGTGGAGTTGAAAGACAAAAGGATTTTTTAGTGGAATTGCTTCAAATATCTTAGGTTCTAATGTGCCGCTGTGGAGTTGAAAGCCTCTTTGCGTCGGGGAATATGCTCAGTATGGTTTGGGTTCTAATGTGCCGCTGTGGAGTTGAAAGAAGGTTTTGAGATAGAAAGGCAAGAACCTTTACCTGTCCTTGTTCTAATGTGCCGCTGTGGAGTTGAAAGCTTCTCTTCCGAAAACTCTATCCGATAATTTTGGGGCGGATGCCTTTGAAAGGTTATCGTTTGTCTAAACACGTGCTTAATTATGTACAAGGCGAAAGAAGCTACATAAAGCTGGAGTGGATAGAAAGAACTATAGAAAACCCTGATTTTGTAGAAGAAGTTTCTGAGAATGAAGTTAGGTTATGGAAGCGAATAGGAGAATTTGGGAATAGACTTTTAAGAGGGGGGATAAACGTAGAAAGGAAAGTCGTGATTACTGCATTCTTTGACAGAGGGTTTAGGCCATGAAGATGTATTACGACCCTGAAGTGGACGCTTTGAGAATAAGCTTTCGTAGAGGCAAAGCTTTAGAAAGTGAAGAGATCCTTCCTAACGTTATTGTGGATTATGCGGAAGATGGAAAGATTCTAAGTATTGAAGTCCTCTATGCGAGTAAAACTCTGGAAGACGTTAGGGATATAGATAAGCTTTTGACCGCTAAATCGTAGGTCAAGGTTTGCAGAAGTTAAGTATCCTTCGATTACATCTACTCGGTGGGTGATATTTTGCTAAGGTCATAAAAGAGTTTTCCCGTTTCTTTAAGTGTTTCCTTCCTTATCATCACCCTGTTTCAAATTCTACAACAGCTGAGCTAAAATAAATCCCTGATATGCCTGTAATAACCGACGCCCATACCTTAAGGAAGGAGGTTTTAGAAAAGCCCTACACCGAGGAAAACTACAGGAGCCTGCTGGCAGAGATATTTGGCACAGTTTTTGACTATTCTCACGAGCTTGAAGAGGAAGGATACGAAGGCTTTAAAGTATTATCAGAAGAAATAGACCTTGACGGTAAAAGCCTTATCGCCCT
>JALWEG010000058.1 GCA_027014155.1 Aquificaceae bacterium | reverse complement strand
CTCCACACGGGCAAGCCCACGGTGGTAGGCATATCTTCGGGAATAATAGCCGGTCTCGTGGCAATTACCCCCGCCGCAGGCTTCGTAAATCCGGTAGGTTCCATATTCGTGGGTGCCATAGGTGCGGTGTGCGCCTACTTCATGGTTGCCAAGATTAAGGCCGCCGTAGGATACGACGATGCCCTTGACGTCTTCGGAATACACGGAGTTGCCGGTATAGTGGGTGCCATATTGACGGGTGTGTTTGCCGACCCCGCAGTTGGAGGAAGCGCGGGACTCCTTTACGGAAACGCGGGACAGGTGTTTACCCAGATAAAGGGTGTAGTGGCCACCATACTTTACTCCGGAATACTGACGGCGATAATAATCTTCATAGCGAAGGCCTTGACGGGCCTGAGGGTAAAGGAAGACGAAGAGGTAGAGGGTCTGGACTCTACCCAGCACGGGGAGAGCGCCTACAACCAGTGAGATGAGCATGGCTCTCTTCTCCGCCCCCTTTTCCTTTTTTAAGTCTAAAACCGAATTAAGGAGGTGAACTGTCATGAAAAAAGCGATACTTGCAGGAGCTTTGCTCGTAAGCTCTACGGTTATGGCCGGGGACTTGAAGGTAAGTCTTCCCAAAGACCTGAGCATAGGAGTTTACGGAGGATTGAGTGCCGGCTACTTCTACACCACCAACCCCAGCGAGGACAGCCTTCAGATAACCAACGCCATACTGGGTGTGAAGAGCGAGGGTGGTGTGGTGTCTTTTGATTTGGCCTTCGGAGGCTCCCTGTGGTCAACCGTTTACGACGGCGGGCAGGGAGACCTTATGTCCGTATCCGTTGACAGCGGAGGTGCCACCGACGGTTTCGGTCTCCTTTGGGGTTATGTAAGCGTATCTCCCACCAGCAGCATAACTGTGGACGCCGGTGTGCTTACCACCAATGTAGGCTATGAGCTTGCGGACACCTACACCAACCCCAACATAACCTTCGGAACCACGTGGTTCGCTCAACCCTTCATATACCCCGGTATAAGGCTTACCTTCAGCCTGAACGACAACATAAGCTTTTACGCCGAGTATAACCAAGAGTATGAGGCAGACAACTTCGCCGTAGGTTCTCTGGGCTCTCTCATGGGGATAGATTACGCCCTGACCTACTACGACTACGGTAGCGCCGTGGGCAAAAACCTGATTGACGTGGTTCTGGGAACCTCTTTTGGAGGAGTTGATGTTGCCGTCAACCTTGATTACCAGTGGCTTGACGACTCTGCCAAAGCTCCCGGTCAGGACGATGACGGCTTGGGCGTGGCCCTTTACGTGATTCCTTCCTTCGGAAACTTGAAACTCCCCCTCAGGTTTGAGTACTTTGACGGAGGAAACAGCGGAATATACGACGGAGAGAAGGGATATAGCTTTACCATCACCCCCACCTATAACTTCTCCGATAACTACTACGTGAGAGCGGAGCTGGCTTACATCAACACGGATGCCAAGATGTTTGATAACAAAGACAACAGAACCACCTTGGCGGTAGAAGCGGGCTTCAAGTTCTGAGGCTGCACCCAATAGAGCTTCGGCTCTTGCCCCCTCTCTCCGAGGGGGCTTTTTTATCTCAAAAAACACTCCAAGACTCCTTCCGTAAGGGAGGAGATACGGAGTGTCGCCCGCAAGGGCGTTAAAATAGAAGTTGACCGGAAAACATTTGTGGAGTAAATTAGTAAATAGTTAAATACCCCACTGCTCCCGAGAGGGAGAACAAAAGCTCTAAGGTGGGTAGAAGAAGAAACAGAAAGTAGCTCCACTACCTATCTTCGGGTAGGTAGGTAGGAGTAGAGGTGGAGTGAACCCGCCTGTTGTGGTAAGGGACACTACGAGTGTCCAAACCCACACGAAGCTCCGTCCGTGAGAGCGGAGAGGTTCACACAAACACCATTCCCAGGTAAGCGACCACCTTGGTGAAGTCTCCCGTGGTCTCTCCCGAATTTGAGTAATCTATGACCATTCCTCTTCTGGCACCCAATACCTTGGCCGCCTCTATGCCCACGACCGCGGGGATAAACCCGCACATGGATATGTCGTACTGCAAAGCTTTGTAGTAAAGCTCGTCCGTGGCCAACCTTTCCATCGCGGATATAAGTATCTCGTCCTTCCTCCTCGCCTCTTGAGCCTCTTCGTAATGGCTCATGTCCGAGCTTATTACCACCAGAACCTCTTTATCAATTATCGTGTTGCCGAGGAATCTGCCGAACTCTTTTGCCGTTTCGTAGTTCAGGTGGGATATGACTATGGGCAGTATTTTGGGGTTGCTGCCGTACCTTTGCAGGAAGGGAACCTGAACTTCCAAAGAGTGCTCGTAGAGATGTGCCATGTCTTCGGCCTCCACCAAAGGGTGGACGAGCACCTCTTCTCTGAGCTCCGGGTCAATCTCCACGAACCCAAAGGGCGTCTCCCACGCCTGACCGGAATAGACGGAAATCACGCCCCCGTTGCCCGTATGGTTCGTGCCCAGAAGGAGAACCCTCTTTGGAATTTCTATCCTCTTATACACGTCGCAGGCGGTTCTGCCGGAGTATACGTAGCCCGCGTGGGGAACCAACACGGCCTTTACCTTGAGCTTTTCCGGAGGTTCCTCACCGCACAGCTCGCTCAGCAGTTTTTTTAGCTCGGCTCTGTCTGAGGGGTAAAAGAGGCCGGCTACCGCAGGCTTTCTGACCATGAATAAAAGTATAATTTGATGCTAATTAATGGAAATGAAAAAAGAACACTGGGCTCTCGTTTCCCTGCTGCTGAATCTGTTGCAATCGCTACTGAAGTTTGTAGCCGGACTGCTCACGGGGAGCCTCTCACTGCTGGGTGAGGCGGTGCACTCCCTATCCGACTCCGCCGCCTCTTTGATAGCCTTCTTCTCCATAAAGCTGTCCCAGAGAACGTCAAGGAGGTTTCCTTACGGACTTTACAAGCTGGAGAACATAGGCGCCATAGTCATAGCCTTCTTCCTCCTTTTGGCGGCCTTTGAAATCGGCAAGAAGGCTCTGAGCGAGCCCGTCAAGATAAAGGAAGAGGCTCTGCCCGTAGGCATAGCTGTGGTGGTGTTCTCTTTAATAAGCTCCTTAACCTTATCGTTCCTGGAAAGGAGAGCCGGCAAGAGGCTGAACTCCCCTACGCTCATAGCCGACTCTTACCACACCCTAACCGATGCCTTCGGTTCCTTCCTCGTTCTCGTTAGCCTCAGCGCCTCTTACTTGGGATACCAGTATGACAGATACTTTGCCCTCGCGGTAGCCCTCCTGATTCTTTACACCGCCGTAGGTCTCTTGAAGGAGGAGGTAGGAGTTATCCTTGACATCTCAGCCGATGAGGAGGTGATAGGGAAAATTCGGGAGGTCATACTTTCCTTTCCCGAGGTCAAGGAGGTCAAGCGTCTGCTGGTGCGCGGTGCCGGAGGCAAGCTCTTCGTGGACGCTGTGATAGTTCTCAGAAAGGGGAGCTTTATGAAGAGCCACAGGATAGCCGACGAGATAGAGAGGAGGATTTCCGAAGAGGTGGACAACGTGGAGATGGTCTTCATACATTACGAGCCCGCCGCCGAGGAGTCCCTCAGGGTGGCCCTGTTCGTGGGGGAGGGTGATACGCTCTGCAGAGGTTTTGATAGGGTGAGCAAGATGTACATCTTTGAGGAAGGGGAGGGAAATCCCAAGGTTCTGGAAGTCAACCCCAAGAGCGAGGAGGAGATCGCCAAACTGCTGGCCAGAGAGAACATAGACATAGTCATCTGCGGACACCACCCGGAGAGTCCGGTCGCCAAGTGGATACTTCACAAGAACGGCGTATTCGTCTGGGAGACGGATAAGGAGAACATATACGAAGCCCTCTCGGAGGTGTCAAAGCTCAAGCTCAGGTGATTACTCTTCCACCTTTATATGGGTTTCCCTGAGCTGTTTGGGAGACACGTAATCGGGTGCGTCCGTCAGCGGACATACGCCCTTCTGGGTTTTGGGGAAGGGAATAACGTCCCTTATAGAGTCAAGCCCCAGCATTATGGCCAGTATCCTGTCCAGCCCGAAGGCAAGACCTCCGTGGGGAGGAGTGCCGAACTTGAGAGCCTCAAGGAGGAAGCCGAACTTTTCTTTGGCCTCCACCTCGCCTATGTCTAAGAGTTCAAACACGAGCCTCTGAACGTCGGAACGGTGGATACGGATAGAACCCCCGCCTATCTCCTCTCCGTTCAGAACCATATCGTAAGCCCTCGCCCTGACCGAGTGAACGAGCTTCTTCTTCCTCTCTAAATCCCTTTCCTCCAAAGCCTCCTTGAGCTTTCCGATGTCCTCCTCCACGGGAGCGGTAAAGGGGTGGTGCAGGGACATGAACCTCCCCTCCTCCTCGTCCCACTCCATAAGGGGAAAGTCCACGACCCAGAATACGTCCCAGATACCCTCTTTTATAAGTCCGTAAGTCTTGCCTATGTGGAGCCTTAGGTTGCCCAGATACTTGTAAACCAAGTCCTTTCTGTCTGCCGAGAAGAACACCACGTCCCCCGGCTCGGCACCTGTCCTTGAGAGGAGATTGTTCACCTCCTCCTCTGAGAAGAACTTGACTATGGGGGAGTTCAGTTTGCCCTCTTCCACCTTTATCCAGGCGAGTCCCTTTGCACCCAGCTTTTGAACGAATGCCACCAGCTCGTCAATCTCCTTCCTTGAGAGGTTTGAGCCTTTGAAATTAATCGCCTTTACTATGCCACCCTTATCTATAACGCCCTTGAATACCTTAAACTCCGTATTTTTAAACACGTCGGTCAGCTCTATGAGCTCAAGCCCGAACCTCCTGTCCGGTTTATCCGAGCCGTATCTGTCCATGGCCTCGTGGTAGGAGAGCCTCTCAAACCTCTCGGGGAGCTGGACACCCAAAAGCTCCCTAAACAAACTCCTGATAACCCCCTCCGCCACCGCCATCACGTCCTCCTCCTGAACGAAGGACATCTCGTAATCTATCTGTGTGAACTCCGGCTGCCTGTCCGCCCGCAGGTCTTCGTCTCTCAGACACTTCGCTATCTGGAAGTACTTATCTATGCCCGCAACCATTAGAATCTGTTTAAAGAGCTGGGGAGACTGGGGCAGAGCGTAGAACTTTCCCGGGTGGAGCCTTGAGGGAACTATAAAATCCCTCGCTCCCTCGGGTGTGGACTTGGTAAGCAGAGGCGTCTCAACCTCCACAAACCCCTCTTTGCTGAAGAAGTCCCTTATAACCTTGTAGGCTTTGCTGCGGAAGATTAGGTTCTTCTTCATCCCCTCCCTTCTGAGGTCTAAGTATCTGTATCTGAGCTTAAGCTCCTCAGATACGTGCGTCTCTTCCTCTATCGGGAAAGGCAGAACCTCCGAGGTGTTGAACACTTTAACCTCGTCCGCCACTATCTCAACGTATCCCGTCTTGAGTTTGGGATTCTCCGTTCCTTTGGGTCTGCGTCTGACCTTACCCCTTACACCCAAAACGAACTCGGAACGGACTCTGTCCGCCTTCTCGTAGGCCTGCGGATTTTCCTTCTCCTCTACAACTACCTGAACCACTCCCTCTCTATCTCTCAGGTCTATGAATATAACCCCTCCGTGGTTCCTTACCTTGTGAACCCAGCCCGCTACGCTTATCTCCTTTCCTATGTCCTTCTCTGAAACCTCGCCGCAGTATTTGTCCCTCTTGAAATCCTTGAACCCTTCAACCATAAGAAAAATATGATAGCGTGAACTTCTCCGGTTTTACGGGTGAAAGCTCACGATTTAATCTCTTTGCATACAACCTTATTCCTTCCCTCTCTTTTGGCGGTGTAAAGGGCTTTATCGGCCGTTTCTACAAGTGATTCTTCGCTCATACCCTCCTGGGGAACCGTGCTGGCTACACCTACGCTTACGGTGATTTTGCCAGACGTTTCCGAACCCGGGTTGGGGATATTCAGGTTTAATACGGCTTGCCTAATCCTTTCTGCTACCTTCCTTGCCTGTGATGCATCAACCTCGGGGAGAATTACCACAAACTCTTCCCCTCCACATCTTGCCACGAGGTCTATTTCCTTCCTCAGGTTTTTACTCATAGCTTCCGCCACACGCCTGAGACACTCGTCTCCCGCCAAATGGCCGAAAGAGTCGTTGTAGTTTTTAAAGAAGTCTATGTCCACCATGAGTATGGATATGGGCCTCTTGGTTCTCTTTGACCTTTCCCATTCTTTTTTTAAATATTCCTTAAACCTGCGCCTGTTCGGGATACCTGTCAAATCGTCCACGTAAGATAAGTCCTTTAGAACCTTATTAAGCTGTTCTGTTTTTCTCTTTTCTATAGTAAGTCTCTCTGTAAGTAGAAAATCTTTTCTAAGCTGATACTCCCAAAGATAACTGACAGGTATCCCTATAAGGTTGGCTAAAGTCAAAAAGAAGGCTCCCTCCAGCAGGCCCTTTGTGGAGTTTTGGACAATCCCATAATCTCCCATCAGATACAGAAAAGTAGTGGTAAAAGATGTAAAAAGTGCGTATGGAAATCTTAACTGTGAAAGAGCGTAGGTGTAAAATACGATGCTCATAAAGCCGGCCTGATAGAAGAAATCCTCTTCGGGAGATATGAACATCATCATTGCCACCACTCCAACACCGGAGATGACCACCAAAAGAGCGTGCAATACTTGTATGAGCCACTCTTTCTTTATCCTGTAGGTCAACAGAAGAAAGGATAGGCCCAGGGGTAATACCACCGCCCACCTTATCGTCCACAAAATTTCTTTGCTGCTTGGAGCCACAAAGGGGTCTAATATACCGACCGCCGCGTAAAGAAAAACTCCCAGACTAACGGCAAACCTTATTCGCCATATATACTTTTTCAAAAAGTAGTTAAGGAACGCTTTTTCTATATGAGGCGAGAACCTTATACGCCAAATTCCCTTTTGTAATTCTCGTTCTATCTCATATTCATCCTTTATAATCGGATTCTCATTATTATTATCTTCCATTTCTAATATATGATTATATGTATACGAATCAAATTAGTCAAATTAACGATAAAAATGTTTTTTTTTTTTTTTTTTTTTTTTTTTTTTTTTTTTTTTTTTTTTTTTTTTTTTTTTTTTTTTTTTTTTTTTTTTTTTTT